>JBEHXI010000106.1:0-22498 GCA_048498775.1 Actinomycetota bacterium
CGAGGAGTCCCTCTTCCTGCGCGCCGTGCCGGGACCTGCCCCCGGCCGACCCCCTGGAGCTCGCCGACCCCTACGGCCCGGTCCGCAGCCGTGCCCGCACCGCGCCCCAGGGCGGCCGGGGAGGTGGTGCGTATGGTCCTCACCATGCCGCAGCCCGGTTCCCGTACCGCCGCGGGCACCCGGCATGCGGCGTTCGCCCGCGAGGACGTCCTCGCGGCGGCCCGGGCGCTGTGGGCCGCCGGTCTGCGGCCGCCGGAGTTCTCCGACGCCCCCATGTGCCGGCCCGGATGTCCGCGCGGCACGCCTGAGCGGCCCCCCGATCGGCCATTCGGGCTACGTCGGGTACGTTCTGAGGGCAGCGCTTTGAATTCCATACGGACTCATGCATACTTATACCTAGCACCGCATGGATGCTTACCAGCACCGCTGCCCCACGCACTTGAAATGGAGAGAGCCGTGACCGAGCGCGTCGTACTCGCCTATTCCGGCGGCCTGGACACCTCCGTCGCGATCGGCTGGATCGCCGAGGAGACCGGCGCCGAGGTCATCGCCGTCGCGGTGGACGTCGGCCAGGGCGGCGAGGACCTGGAGATCATCCGCAAGCGGGCGCTGGCCTGCGGCGCGGTCGAGGCCGAGGTCGCGGACGCCAAGGACGAGTTCGCCGACGAGTACTGCCTGCCGGCGATCAAGGCCAACGCCCTCTACATGGACCGCTACCCGCTGGTCTCGGCGCTCTCCCGCCCGACGATCGTCAAGCACCTGGTGGCCGCCGCCCGCAAGCACGGCGCCGACACCGTCGCCCACGGCTGCACCGGCAAGGGCAACGACCAGGTCCGCTTCGAGGCCGGCATCTCCTCGCTCGCCCCGGAGATGAAGTGCATCGCCCCGGTGCGCGACTACGCGATGACCCGGGACAAGGCGATCGCCTTCGCCGAGCGGTCCGGGCTGCCCATCGCCACCACCAAGAAGTCCCCGTACTCCATCGACCAGAACGTCTTCGGCCGGGCCATCGAGACCGGCTTCCTGGAGGACATCTGGAACGCCCCGATCGAGGACATCTACGAGTACACCCAGGACCCGGCCGCGCCGCGCGAGGCCGACGAGGTGATCATCACCTTCGAGCAGGGTGTCCCGGTCGCGATCGACGGCAAGCCGGTCTCGGTGCTGGAGGCCATCCAGCAGCTCAACGCCCGCGCCGGCGCCCAGGGCATCGGCCGCCTCGACATGGTCGAGGACCGGCTGGTCGGCATCAAGTCCCGCGAGGTCTACGAGGCCCCCGGCGCCATCGCCCTGATCACCGCCCACCAGGAGCTGGAGAACGTCACCGTCGAGCGCGAGCTGGCCCGCTTCAAGCGGGGCGTCGAGCAGCGGTGGACCGAGCTGGTCTACGACGGCCTGTGGTTCTCCCCGCTCAAGCGCGCCCTGGACGGCTTCATCGCCGAGGCCAACGAGCACGTCTCCGGCGACATCCGGATGACCCTGCACGGCGGCCGGGCGGTCGTCACCGGCCGGCGGTCCCAGAAGTCGCTGTACGACTTCAACCTGGCCACCTACGACACCGGCGACACCTTCGACCAGTCGCTGTCCAAGGGCTTCATCGAGATCTTCGGGATGTCCTCCAAGATCGCCGCGAAGCGGGACCTCGCCCAGTGACCCAGAAGGACGACGTACGGCTGTGGGGCGGCCGGTTCGCCGACGGACCGGCCGAGGCCCTGGCCGCGCTGAGCGCGTCGGTCCACTTCGACTGGCGGCTGGCGCCCTACGACATCGCCGGCTCCCGGGCCCACGCCCGGGTGCTGCACAAGGCCGGGCTGCTCACCGACGACGAGCTGCGGCGGATGCTGGAGGGCCTGGACCGGCTGGAGGCGGACGTCGCGGACGGCTCGTTCACCGGGACGGTCGCCGACGAGGACGTCCACACCGCGCTGGAGCGCGGTCTGCTGGAGCGGCTCGGGCCCGACCTGGGCGGCAAGCTGCGGGCCGGCCGGTCGCGCAACGACCAGGTCGCCACGTTGTTCCGGATGTACCTGCGCGACCACGCACGGATCATCGGCGGGCTGCTGCTGGAGCTCCAGGAGGCGCTGGTGGGCCTCGCCGAGGCGCACCCGGACGTGGCCATGCCCGGCCGCACCCACCTGCAGCACGCCCAGCCGGTGCTCTTCGCCCACCATGTGCTCGCCCACGTCCAGGCCCTCGGCCGGGACGCGGAGCGGCTGCGGCAGTGGGACGAGCGCACGGCCGTCTCCCCGTACGGCTCCGGGGCGCTGGCCGGCTCCTCGCTGGGCCTCGATCCGCAGGCCGTCGCGGCGGAACTGGGCTTCGAGCGCGGCTCGGTCGCCAACTCCATCGACGGCACGGCCTCGCGTGACTTCGTCGCCGAGTTCGCGTTCGTCACGGCGATGATCGGCATCGACCTGTCGAGGATCGCCGAGGAGGTCATCATCTGGAACACGAAGGAGTTCTCCTTCGTCACCCTGCACGATGCCTTCTCCACCGGTTCGTCGATCATGCCGCAGAAGAAGAACCCGGACATCGCCGAGCTGGCGCGCGGCAAGTCCGGCCGCCTGATCGGCAACCTGACCGGGCTGCTGGCCACCCTCAAGGCCCTTCCGCTGGCGTACAACCGCGACCTGCAGGAGGACAAGGAGCCGGTCTTCGACTCCTGCGACACCCTGGAGGTGCTGCTGCCCGCCTTCACCGGCATGATGGCGACGCTGACCGTCAACCGCGAGCGGATGGAGCAGCTGGCGCCCGCCGGCTTCTCGCTCGCCACGGACGTCGCCGAGTGGCTGGTCAAGCAGGGCGTGCCGTTCCGGGTGGCGCACGAGGTCGCCGGCGAGTGCGTCAAGGTCTGCGAGGCGGCGGGCATCGAGCTCGACGAGCTGACCGACGAGCAGTTCGCGAAGATCTCGCCGCATCTGACGCCCGAGGTGCGCGGGGTGCTCAACGTCCCCGGGGCGCTGGCCGCCCGGGACGGGCGCGGCGGTACGGCCCCCTCGGCCGTCGCCGTGCAGCTCGCGGAGGTCAAGTGGGACCTGGCCGTCCAGCGGGAGTGGGCCGCCGCCAGGCGGTGACCGACCGCGCACCGTGTGGCGCGGGGCCCGGACGCCGGTGTGCGTCCGGGCCCTTCGCCGTCGTGGTCTAGGCGGCCTGGAACGCCGCCATCAGCTCCGGCAGTTGCCCGAGGGCGTCGGCGAGCACCAGGTGGTTGTGGTAGTCGCGGGTGGAGACGATCCGGCCGTCCCGGATCCGGGCGACGATGACGTTGGGGACGTGGAAGGCGCGGCCGGTGGTGGTGACCAGGCCGTCGTAGGCGAACTCCGCCACGATGACCTCGGGGTCGGCCGTCTCGTGGATGGTCAGGTCGCGCACGCTGAGGCGGATGGACCGGCTCGCGCCGGTGGCGAAGTGCTCGGCGAGCGCCGCGCGGCCCTCCAGGCGGAAGCCGTGCGGCGGGGCGAACGCGACGTCCACCACGGCGTCGGGTGCGTAGAGCTCGGCCAGTGTGTCCCAGTCGCGTGCCGCGATGCCCTCGAGCAGGCGCTCGAACACCTCGCGCGGGCTGGACTTCTCGGGCATGGTGAACCCCCTTGCGGGCCATGGATAGAATCGGAGTCGTGACTCCGGAAGCAACAATACGGAGTGGTGACTCCGGATGTCCACGGGTTGCGTGGCCCGGCGCGAAGGGAGACCGAAGGTGACCGCCGACGCGGGGAGCAAGCCGCTGCGCGCCGACGCCCGGCGCAACCGGGAACGGGTGCTGCGGGCGGCCGACTCCGTCTTCGCCGCCCAGGGGACCTCCGCGCCCACCGAGGAGGTCGCCCGCGCCGCGGGCGTCGGCATCGGAACCGTCTTCCGCCACTTCCCGACCAAGGAGGCGCTGCTCCAGGCGGTCCTCCTCGCCCGCCTCGAGCACCTCGTCGAGCAGGCCCGGGAGCTCGCGGGAGCCGAGGACCCGGGCGAGGCGTTCTTCGGCTTCCTGCGCCACATCGTGACGGAGTCCGCGGCGAAGATCGCCTTCGCGGACGCGGTGGCCGCGGCCGGGATCGACGTCGGGGCGCTGGCCGCCGACACCGGGCCGCGGCTGCGCGACGCGCTCGGGGTGCTGCTGGAGCGGGCGCAGCGGGCCGCGGCGGTCCGCGCGGACGTCGAGGTGCCCGAGGTCCACGCGCTGATCGTCGGCATCTCGCGGGCGGCGGAGCTGTCCGGCTGGGACGAGTCGGTCCGCGACCGCACCCTGGCGATCGCCTTCGACGGCCTGCGCCCGCGCGGCTGAGACGCCGCTCGCCGCCGACGGCCCCTGCGGCGTCGGCGGCGAGCGTGGACGAACCTACGGTCAGGCGGCCTTGGCGTGGTCGGCGGCCGCGGCCTTCGCCTTCGTGGCGTAGACGTCCACGTACTCCTGGCCGGAGAGCCGCATGACCTCGCTCATCACCTCGTCGGTGACGGCCCGCAGCACATAGCGGTCACGGTCCATGCCCTCGTAGCGGGAGAAGTCCAGCGGCCTGCCGAAGCGCACGGTGACCTGCGCCAGGTGCGGACGGCCGGCGCCGCCCGGCTGCACCCGGTCGGTCCCGATCATCGCGCACGGCACCACCGGCGCGCCGGTGGTCAGCGCCAGGCGGGCCACCCCGGTGCGGCCGCGGTACAGCCGGCCGTCGGGGGAGCGGGTGCCCTCCGGGTAGATGCCGAAGACCTTGCCCTCCTCCAGCAGCCGCTGACCGGTCGCCAGCGCCGCGACACCGCCGTGCGCGCCGTCCCGGTCCACCGGGACCATGCCCACGGTGGTGAAGAACCAGGCCATCAGGCGGCCCTTGAGGCCCCGGCCGGTGACGTACTCGTCCTTGCCGATGAAGAAGACCTGACGCTTCACCACCAGCGACAGGAAGATCGAGTCGATGAAGGTGACGTGGTTCCCGGCGAGGATGACCGGGCCGGACTCGGGGATGTTCCCGGCGCCCTCGACACGTGGGCGGAACAGGACGCGCATCAGCAGGCCGAGCAACGCCTTGAGCAGGATGCGGAACAACGGACCCTCCGGTCGTGGTGGTCGGTGACGGTCGATGCGCCGTCCGGTGCCGGCGGGGCGGCCCGGACGATCCTCCCGGCCAGGACGATACTCGCGGCTCCGGGCCACTTCCACGCCAGGTTCACCGGCCCGATCCGCACAGTTGACACGAGTGGGTGAACCGCACCCGGAACCGGAACCCACCGCGGCCGGCCCCGCGTCGGCCCAGCCATGAGACCACCCAACCCGCTGCCACCCCGGTTCCCAGGGCTTCCCGAGCCCCTGGCCGCGCTGGCCCCGCTGCTGGCCGCCGAGGCCGCCGCCGAGGCCGGCCCGGGCGGGGTCGAAGCCGCCGACCTCGAACAGGCCGTCTGGGTGAGGTTGCTGGTGAGGGGCGTCCCGCCGCGGGATCCGGCGGGCTGGGTGCGGGCCGCGGTACGCGCCGAGATGCGGCCCGCCCGCCGCCGTGCCCGGCGCGAGGTGCCGTGGGACGCGGTGGGCGGCCGGGTACCCGCCGCCCCTGGCGCGTGTGCCGTGTCCGCGGAGCAGGAGGCGCTCACCGCCGAGCGCGGCCGGGCCCTGCGGGCGGCCGCGCGCCGGCTGCCGGGCCGCTGTCCTGCCCTGATTGCGGCGCTGATGTCCCGTTCCGACCCCACCTACCGGGAGATCTCCCAGGAGTTGGGAATCTCACAGGGCAGCCTGGGCCCGCTGCGCTCCCGCTGCCTGGCCTGCCTGCGCGCGATGCTCCGTTCGGAGGTTGAAGCGCCTCAACTTCGGGGTAAGGAGCGGTAAACAGTCGGCGACAGGGCGCTCTTGACGTGTCCGGATCGCCCGGAGACGTCGCCAGCGACTTCCCTCCGCCGGGCCGGACGACTGTGCGATCATCGGCGCCACGGAGGCGGGCCCACCCATCCCGCGTCCGGTCACAGGGCACTCATCCCGGGCGCGCACCCTCACACCCTCATGCGCTCGCGGATAACTCTCAGGGGAGGCCAGCGCACATGGGCATGAGCGTGACCATCTCTACGGCGGGCGACGACGACGCCGAGAAGATCCTCAAGCTGCAGTACCTCTGCTACCAGTCCGAGGCCGAGCTGTACGGCGACTACAGCATCGAACCGCTCACCCAGACCCTCGCCGACCTGTGCACCGAACTGAGCCAGGGCTGCGTGCTCGTCGCCCGCCTCGGCCAGGAGGTCGTCGGCTCGGTGCGCGGCACCGTCGACGCGGACGGCACCGCGCGGATCGCCAAGCTGATCGTCCACCCGCGCATGCAGCGCCACGGACTCGGCGGGCGGCTGCTGCGCGCCATCGAGGAGCGGCTGGCCGCCGAGCGGGAGGCCAAGCGCTTCCAGCTCTTCACCGGGCACCGCAGCGAGGGCAACCTGCGGCTGTACCGCAGGCTGGGCTACGCGCAGACCCGCACCGAGCAGGTCAACCGCCGGCTGAGCCTGATCACCCTGGAGAAGCCCGCCCTGGCGGCCGACACCACGACCTTCGCGGCCAGCGCCTGACGGCTCACGCGGTACCGGACAGCTCCGCGGCACCCGCGGCGTTCCGCGGAGCTCCCCGGCGCAGCCACAGCATGCCGGTCACCGGCAGTACCACCGGGATGAACAGATAGCCCATGCCGTAGTACGACCAGACGGTCTGGTCGGGGAAGGCCGACGGCACGGCGATCGTCAGCGTGCCCACGATCAGGACGCCGGCCAGCTCCAGACCGCAGCACCACAGTGCCAGCCGCCGCGCGGAGTCCCCGCCGCGCGCCAGGGTCACGGTGATGAACGCGTACACCACCGCCGCGACCGCCGAGAGCACGTACGCCAGCGGCGCCTCGTGGAACTGCGCGATCAGCTGGTAGAGCGAACGGGACCCGGCCGCGACCGTGAACACCGCGTACAGGCTGACCAGCAGCCGCCCCGGGCCTTCGCCGAGCTTCCGCCCCGGTGCCTTCTCAGCCATGTCCGCCTCCCCAGATGTCGAGCAGCCGCACCTCCAGCACGGCCAGGATCACCCCGCCCGCGGCCACCGTCGCCGAACCCCAGCGGGTGCGCTCCAACAGCGACATGAAGCCCGCGGCCGGGATGGCCAGCGCGGCGCCGGCCAGGTACGAGACGAAGATCACCGTGCCCCCGGTGGGCCGGCGGCCGGTCACCAGCTCCACGATGCCGATCACCAGCTGCGCCAGGGCGAGCAGCGAGACCACCGCCATGCCGATGAAGTGCCAGTCCTTGGTGGACTGGTCGCGGGCGGTGGCGACGCCGCACCAGGCGGCGAGCAGCAGGGCGGCCACCGAGACCGCCGCGGTGACCCAGCCGATCACCGCGTCCTCCACGCGGCGGCGGACGGGCAGCGAAGCAGGAGCATGCCGCGATGCTAGTACGCGGCCGGTGAGCGGCCCGCGCCGGACCCCGGACCGTACGCGGCCGTCAGTCCTCGGCGCGCCAGCGCAGCCAGTACAGGTCCGTGGTGTACGGCATCTCCAGCCGGTCGCGCCCGCGGGTCGCCTCGTGTCCCTCCAGCACCTCCCACGCCTGGGCGCGGACCTTCTCCTGCTCGGCCTCGGGCAGCACCACGATGTGGCTGGAGGACATCATCCGCTCCACCACGTCCTCGGCGGTCGTGGAGTGCGGGTTGGGCCAGTGCCGCTCGCTCGGCCGCGACCAGCCCGGGCGGCCGGTGAACGCCGCGCGCCACCGGTCGTCCAGCGCGCTGGGCAGGTCGCGCGGGGCCAGCCGGAAGTAGATGTCCTGGAAGTCGCGCACCCACGGCACCGACGTGTCGTACCGGTTCCACACCAGCGCGAGCCCGCCGCCGGGCCGCAGCAGCCGCTCCACCTCGTCCAGCGCCTGGCCGTCCTGGAACCAGTGCCAGGACTGCGCGGCGACCACCGCGTCGGCGCAGCCGCCGGGCAGTCCGGTCGCCTCGGCCGTGCCCGCCGTCACGGCGATGCCCGGCAGCAGCTCCGCCAGCCGTTCACGCATCTCGGCGACCGGTTCCACCGCGATCACCTCGGCCCCGGTCAGCGCCAGCAGACGGGTGAACTTTCCCGTTCCCGCGCCCAGATCGACGACCGTGCGTCCCGCGTCGAGCGCCAGCGCGTCCGCCAGCTCCGCGAGCGCCGCCATGGGGTACGAGGGGCGGGAGCGCTCATAGCCGCCCGCGGCCCGTTGGTATCCGACTCCTGCTGCGTGGTGGACCGTCACGCGGCCAGACGGTAGCAGGGCCGGGTGACGGGCAGCAGAACCAGTGACGCACCCGGCCCGCCCACCGCGCGGCCGGGCCGCCGCACCGAGGCGGCGGGCAGGTTCCCGCAGGGGTGGCGGCTGCCGCGCCGGACCGCGGCAACGCTGCGCGTACCGGCCCTGATGCTGCATGCTGAGCACTTCCGACGGGGTATGCGAGGAGCGGCGAATGACATCCTTCCCGGACATCTCGATCAGCACGGAGCGTCTGGTGCTGCGGCGTTTCGAGGAAGAGGACATCCCGGCGCTGGCGGAGATGATGAACGACGAGCTCATCACCGCCTGGACGTCGGCGCCCCAGCCGTACACCGAGGCCGACGCCCGGGCGTGGGTGACGGACATCGCGCCACGCGAGCGCGCCCTGGGCCGCGGTGCCCTCTTCGCCGTCGGCGAGTTCCTCACCGAGCGGCTGGTCGGCCTCGTCCACCTGCGGGCCACCGACTGGCGCCTGCGCAGCACCGAGGCGGGCTACGCCGTCGCGCCCTGGGCGCGCGGTGAGGGATACGCCTCCGAGGCGGTGCTCGCCTGCGCCCAGTGGCTGTTCGGGGACCAGGGGTTCGAGCGCCTGGAGTTGCGGACCGCGGCGGACAACACCGCCGCGCAGCAGGTGGCGCAGAAGGTCGGCTGCGTGAGCGAGGGCGTGCTGCGCAGCGCGGGCATAGTGCGCTGCCGCGACGAGGACGGCGGCTGGCGCGAGACGCGCACCGACCTGATCGTGTGGAGTCTGCTGCCCGAGGACTTCGACACGGTCCCCGGCCGCCGGCCGGGCGGCTCGGAGTACGCGGCCTATCCCGACTGGCGGTGAGCCCGGCGGCTGCGGGAGCGTTCGGCAGTGAGCGCCCCTGACCGTCCCGCGGGGCGGTGCGGCACGCGGCCGGAACTCCCCGGACACCTGCCCGCCGTGAGGCGTGCCGGGCCCGGTCCCCGCCCGGCAAGATCCGCCCGGGATACTGTGTCTGCCCGGGGCGCGTACCTGCGCCGGCGCCCTGGCAGCGGATCACTGGCAGACACACGCGCGTTGAGCGAAGGACGAGGATGGCCGACCGGGTCACGGTGATCGGGTGGGACGGCACACCGCCGACCGAGGCGGCACGCTCCGCCCTCGGCGCCGCCACGCTGGTCGCCGGCGCCCGGCACCTTCTGGCGCTGCCCGACGTCCCGGCGGGCGCCGAACGGGTGCTGCTGGGCAGCATCGACCTGGCCGCCCGCCGCATCGCGGCGCACCGCGGCACCGCCGTCGTCCTCGCCGACGGCGACCCCGGCTTCTTCGGTGTGGTCCGGGCGCTGCGCCGCCCCGAGTACGGACTGGAGATCGAGGTCGTCCCCGGTGTCTCGTCGATCGCGCGGGCCTTCGCGCGGGCCGGGATGCCCTGGGACGACGCGCGCGTCGTCGTCGCCACCAGCCGTACCCTGCGGCGGGCCGTGAACGTGGTGCGGGCGCACCCGAAGGTCGCGGTCCTCACCGCGCCCGGTGCCGGGCCCGCCGAACTCGCCCTTCTCCTCGGTGACGTGCACCGCACCTTCGTCATCTGCGAGGCGCTGGACACCGATCAGGAGGAGGTCTCCGTCCTGACCTCCGACAAGGTCGCCGACCACGTCTGGCGCGACCCCAACGTGGTGCTGGCCATCGGTGGCGTCTCGGCGGCCGAGGGCGGCGGCTGGCTCGCCGGGAGCGATCCGGGCTATCCGGGCGCGTCGCGCGGCTGGGCCCTGCCCGCGGGGCAGTACGGCGAGTCCGCGTCCGCCCCCTCCTCCTCGGCGCAGTTGCGGGCGCTCCAGCTCGCCCGCCTGGGGCCGCGCACCGGCGACCTGCTGTGGGACATCGGCACCGGATCCGGGGCGGTGGCGGTGGAGGCGGCCGGGCTCGGGGCGGCGGTGATCGCGGTGGACCGCGACGCCGACGCCTGCGCCCTGGTCACCGCCAACGCCCGCCGCTTCGGGGTCCAGCCGCAGATCGTGCACGGCACCGCGCCGCAGGTGCTGGAGGACCTGCCGGAGCCGGACATCGTGCGCGTCGGGGGCGGCGGCGCCGAGGTGGTGGCCGCGTGCGCGGCGCGCCGCCCGGAACGGATCGTCACCAGCGCGACGACCCGGGACGAAGCGGAGCTGATCGGGCAGGCGTTGGAGGAGGCCGGGTACGCGGTCGAGCGCGCGCTGCTGCAGTCCGTCGAACTGGACGGCGCGTGGGAGGAACGGGAACGGGCCACCGTCTTCCTGCTGTGCGGCCATCGGCTGGAGCCCGCGGCGGGCCGCTGAACGCGGTGCCGGATCTCACCCAGCGGCCCTGGGGACGGGCTCGCCCGAGCGCGGGGTAGGCTGGCGGACCGTTGTGCCGCCTCCCGGTGCTGACGCCCTGTCCGAGCATTCCTGCCCAGGTCAGCCGCGTGTCGCCGCCGTCGGTGAGCGCGGCGCCGGCGCCAGAAGTGGCGCAGTCCACAGCCTCGGCATGGCGAGTCGGGTGCGTGGAGTGCGGCCTGCCGGAACAATGGATGCCCCGGGGCGGACGTGCCGCTTGACACGCGCGCTCGTTCTTGTCTCAGGGGGCCCGAGTGTGACGGCCGCTGGCGCGATACCGGGCTGGAAGGAGCTATACCGATGGCGAGGGGCACGCATGACTGACACCGGTCCGGTCCCCGGCGAGGGACTGCCGGAGACCGCAGGCGCAGAAGCGGTTCACCAGCCGCACGCCGACCGACCGGTCGACGCCGCCGAGCCGCCGGCGGGACCCGGCCAGGTCTGGAACGCGGACGGGTACCACGCTCCGGCGACTCCCGGCTACACCTTCCTCGACCAGCAGGACGGCGAACTGCCCGGCGTGGACGCGGAGGACGACGACCTCCTGCTGATGCCGGGCCCGCAGGGCTCCTGGGGCGACCCGCAACCGGTGCCGCCGCAGCCGCCCATGACGGCGCCCCCCGCTCCGCCGGCCGCGGCCGACCCGGGCGCGCACGAGGCGGGCGGCCGGGACGAGTCGATGGACTTCGGCGCGGTCCGCACGCAGGAGGCGGCGCCCACCGCGGCGCAGCCGGCCGCGCCGCGCCGCCCGCTGCACCTCGGTCCGCCGGTCCCCGAGCCGACGATCGGCGTCTCGGTGCGCTCCCTGGCCGACCGCGGCCCGACTCCGGCCCCGGCGGCGCCGCAGCAGCCCGAGCCGTCCCCGGCGCACCCGGCCGGGCCCGACTACGTCGAACTGTCGGGCGAGCAGCCCGGAGTCCCCGCCCAGCAGGGTGCCGAGCCGCCGGTGGCGGGCGGACCGTGGCCGGCCGCCGAGGGCGCCGAGCCGCTGCCCGCCGAGCTGCCGCAGGAGCCGATGGCCGGGCCGCAGCAGCCCGCCGAGGCGCAGGCCGCGCCCATGCCGGAGGCCGTCGCCGAGCCGGGCGTCGTGCCCGAGCCGCCCGCCGCCGAGGTCCCCGCTCCCGAGCCGCAGGCCGTGCCGCCGTCGCGGACCGGTGCCTTCCTCGCGGACGAGGCGGTGGCCCAGGTCGTGCTGCCGGGCCAGGTCAACCCGCCGGCCCAGCCGCCCCTTTTGGAGGTGCCCGAGGTGGTGGCCGAGCCGCAGGTGGCGGAGGTTCCCGCCGAGCCGACCGCCGAGGCGCCCGTCGAGCCTTCCGCCGAGCCCTCCGTCGAGGCGCCCGCCGCCGAGGCCCCCGCACCCGAGCCGGTCGCGGAGCCGACGCCGGTGCAGCCCGAGGCCGTCGAGGCGCAGCAGCCGGTCGAGCCGCAGGCCGTCGAACCGCAGCCCGCCGAGGCGGAGACCGCGGTGGAAGCGCCCGAGGCCGAGCCCGCCGCGGCGGCCGAGCCGCTGGAGTCCGAGGCCGGCCCGGCCGAGCCGCAGGAGGCCGAGACCGTGCAGGCCGAGACCGTGCAGGCCGAGCCGCAGGAGGCCGTCGCCGGGGAGCCGGCCGCGCAGCCGCAGCCGGAACAGCCCGAGGCCGCCGAGCCCCAGGCGCCCGCCGGCCCCCCGGCCCCGCCGTACGACGACGCGGTGCGCGAGGCGGTACACCGGGTCATCCGCGAGCGCCGGGACATCCGCAACGGCTTCCGCCCCGACCCGATCCCGCACGACGTGCTGATCCGGGTGCTGGAGGCGGCGCACACCGCGCCGAGCGTCGGGCACTCCCAGCCTTGGGACTTCGTGGTCATCCGCTCGTCGGCGACCCGCGAGAAGATGCACGCCCTGGCGATGAAGCAGCGCGAGGCGTACGCCAAGTCGCTGCCCAAGGCGCGGGCCAAGCAGTTCCGCGAGCTGAAGATCGAGGCGATCCTCGACACCCCGGTCAACATCGTGGTGACCGCGGACCCGACGCGCGGCGGCCGCCACACCCTCGGCCGGCACACCCAGCCGCAGATGGCCCCCTACTCCTCGGCCCTGGCCGTGGAGAACCTCTGGCTCGCCGCGCGCGCCGAGGGCCTCGGCGTGGGCTGGGTGAGCTTCTTCGACGAGCGCGAGATGGTCCGCGAACTCGGCCTCCCCGAGCACCTGGAGGTCGTGGCCTACCTGTGCGTCGGATATGTCGAGGAGTTCCCGGCCGACCCGGAGCTGATGCAGGCCGGCTGGTCCAAGCGCCGCCCGCTGTCCTGGGTGGTCCACGAGGAGGAGTACGGCCGCCGCGCCCTGCCGGGCGAGGAGCCGCACGACCTGATCGACGAGACGCTGCGCGGGATCCGCCCGCTGGACGCCAAGGCGCTCGGCGAGGCGTGGGAGCGCCAGAAGCGGATGACGAAGCCCGCCGGCGCGCTGGGCATGCTGGAGATCATCTCGGCGCAGCTGTGCGGGCTGTCCCGCCAGTGCCCGCCGCCGATCCCGGAGCCCGCCGCCGTCGCGATCTTCGCCGGGGACCACGGGGTGCACGCCCAGGGCGTCACCGCCTGGCCGCAGGAGGTCACCGGCCAGATGGTGGCCAACTTCCTGGCCGGCGGAGCGGTGAGCAACGCGTTCGCCAACCAGGTGGGCGCCGAGGTCTGCGTCGTCGACGTGGGCGTCGCCACCGAACTGCCCACCACGCCCGGCCTGCTGCCCCGCAAGGTGCGGCCCGGCACCGCCGACTTCACCGCCGGGCCGGCGATGGCCCGCGAGGAGGTGCTGCGCGCCATCGAGGTGGGCATCGAGACCGCCCGCGACCTGGTGGCCGCGGGCAACAAGGCGCTGCTCACCGGTGAGATGGGCATCGCCAACACCACCGCGTCGGCCGCGCTGATCTCCGTCTTCACCGGGGCCGACCCGGCGGAGGTCACCGGCCGCGGCACGGGCATCAACGACGAGATGCACGCCCGCAAGGTCGAGGTGGTCCGCCGCGCCCTGGAGCTGCACCGGCCCGACCCGGCCGACCCGATCGGGGTGCTGGCCGCGGTCGGCGGCCTGGAGCACGCCGCGATGGTGGGGCTGATCCTCGGCGGCGCGTCGCTGCGCACGCCGGTGATCCTGGACGGGGTCAGTGCCGGCGCGGCCGCGCTGGTCGCCCGGGCCATCGCGCCCGAGGCGCTGGCCGCCTGCATCGCCGGGCACCGCAGTGCCGAGCCGGGCCATGTCGCGGCGCTGACCAAGCTGGGCCTGCGCCCGCTGGTCGACCTCGACCTGCGTCTCGGAGAGGGCACCGGCGCGCTGCTGGCGCTGCCGCTGGTGCAGAGCGCGGCCCGGGTGATGCACGAGGTCGCCACCTTCGACGCCGCCGGGGTCACCGAGAAGGGCTGACCCGGCCGCCGCACACCGCGCCGGGCCCGGCCCGGCGCGGTGCCGCCGCGCGCCCGCGGTCAGCCGCCCATGTTCCTACGATTCAGTGGTATTCAGCAGCCGGACGAGGAGTCGCACCGCCATGGACCGAAACGACGCACCCGCCTACCCGGTCGGACTGCGCCTGGCCGGACGGCGGGTCGTCGTCGTGGGCGGCGGCCAGGTCGCCCAGCGCAGGCTGCCGCCGCTGGTCGCCGCGGGCGCCGACATCGTGCTCGTCTCGCCGTCGGCGACCGCGTCCGTGGAGGCGATGGCCGACGCGGGCGAACTGCGCTGGGAGCGGCGGGGGTACCGCCCCGGGGACCTGGAGGGCGCCTGGTACGCGGTCGTCGCGACCGACGACCCGCAGGCCAACGCCGCCGCCTCCGCCGAGGCCGAGGAGCGCCGGGTGTGGTGCGTGCGCAGCGACGACGCCGAGGCGGCCACCGCCTGGACGCCGGCCACCGGGCGCAGCGAGGGGGTCACCGTCGCCGTCCTCACCGGCCGTGACCCGCGCCGCTCGGCCGCCGTGCGGGACGCGATCGTCGAGGGCCTGCGGGAGGGCACCCTGGCCGCGCCCCGGCACCGCGGGCGCACCCCGGGCGTGGCGCTGGTCGGCGGCGGCCCGGGCGACCCCGACCTGATCACGGTGCGCGGCCGCCGCCTGCTGGCCGAGGCGGACGTGGTGATCGCCGACCGGCTCGGCCCCCGCGACCTGCTCGACGAACTGCCCCCGCACGTCGAGGTGATCGACGCGGCCAAGATCCCCTACGGCCGGGCGATGGCCCAGGAGGCGATCAACGCGGCGCTGATCGAGCACGCCAGGGCCGGCAAGGCGGTGGTGCGGCTCAAGGGCGGCGACCCGTACGTCTTCGGGCGTGGCATGGAGGAGGTCGAGGCCCTGGCCGAGGCGGGCATCCCGTGCACGGTGGTGCCCGGGATCTCCAGCTCCATCAGCGTGCCCGGCGCCGCGGGCATCCCGGTCACCCACCGCGGGGTGGCGCACGAGTTCACGGTGGTCAGCGGGCATGTGGCGCCCGGTGACGCGCGGTCCCTGGTGGACTGGCCGGCGCTCGCCAGGCTCCGCGGAACGCTGGTGCTGCTGATGGCCGTCGAGCGGATCGGCGCCATCGCGGCGACCCTCATGGAGCACGGCCGTCCCGCCGACACCCCGGTGGCCATCGTCCAGGAGGGCACCACCGCCGCGCAGCGCCGGGTGGACGCGACCCTGGCCACGGTCGCCGAGATCGCGGCCGCCGAAGGGGTGCGGCCGCCCGCGGTCATCGTGATCGGCGAGGTCGTCGCCGTCGGCCGGACCGCCCGGTGACCACCGGCGTCGTCACCGGGCGGCGGGCAGGGCAGGATCAGCGGTGTGGCTGAGCTCATCACGATCGACGACCCCGCCGACCCGCGGCTGCACGACTACACCGCCCTGACCGACGTGGAGCTGCGGCGGCGCCGCGAGCCGGCCGAGGGGATGTTCATCGCCGAGGGGGAGAAGGTGATCCGGCGAGCGCTCCAGGCCGGTTACCCGATGCGCTCGATGCTGCTCTCCGCGAAGTGGGTGGAGCCCATGCGGGAGGTGATCGAGCAGGCCGCGGCGCCGGTCTACGCGGTCGGCCCCGAGGTGGCCGAGCAGGTCACCGGCTACCACGTGCACCGCGGGGCGCTCGCCGCCATGGGGCGCAAGACCCTGCCGGCGGCCGCCGATCTGCTGGCCGGCGCCCGGCGCGTGGCGGTCATGGAGGCGGTCAACGACCACACCAACATCGGGGCGATCTTCCGGAGTGCCGCGGCCCTGGGCATGGACGCCGTGCTGCTCTCCCCGGACTGCGCCGACCCGCTCTACCGGCGGTCGGTGAAGGTCTCGATGGGGGCGGTCTTCTCGGTGCCGTACGCGCGGCTGGAGAGCTGGCCGCACGATCTGCGGGCGGTGCGCGATCTTGGCTTCCGGTTGCTGGCGCTCACCCCGGACGCCTCGGCGCTGCCGATCGGCGAGGTGGCCCCGCACCGGATGGAACGCGTCGCGTTGATGCTCGGGGCCGAGGGCGACGGCCTGTCCGCCCGGGCGCTGCGGGCGGCCGACACCTGGGTGCGCATCCCCATGGCGCACGGGGTGGACTCGCTCAACGTGGGCGCGGCGGCCGCGGTCGCCTTCTACGCGGTCGCCTCGGGCCGACCGGGGGAGTGACGAGCCGGCGCCCCCCGCGATCCGTCCATTTAATAACGAAATACCGGCTTGCCCTCTTTGTCTGGATCGGCTTGCATGAAGCCACGGTGACGACGGAGGTGCGGTGCGGTGGAAGAGACGGTGACGTCCGAGGCGATCCAGCGGATCGCGACCGGCTACATGGCGTCCAAGGAACTGTTCGTCGCCAGCGAGGTGGGCCTGTTCACCCAGCTCGCCGACGGCCCGCTGGAACTCGACGAGCTGGCCGCCCGCTGCGGTATCCCGCGCCGGACGGCCCGCATCCTCGCCGACGCGATGACCGCGCTGGGACTCCTGGACGGCTCCCGGGGCCGCTACGCCAACCGGCCGGAGGCGCAGCAGTACCTCAGCGTCCCCGGCCGCGGCGGCCTCGGCCCGTTCCTGCGCTTCTGGGACCAGCTCAGCTATCCGGCGTGGCAGGGGCTGGCCCAGGCGGTGCGCACCGGGGAGCCGGCCGGGCCCGGGGAACTCGACGAGACCCGCCAGCTGATCCTCTCGGAGGGCGTCGAGGCGATCACCCTGGGGGCGGCGGCGGCCCTGTCGGACACCTTCGAGTTCGAGCGGTACCGCCGGATGCTCGATCTCGGCGGCGGCACCGGATCGTTCCTGACCGCCGCCCTGGCCGGCCGGCCCGGGCTGAGCGGCACGCTGTTCGACCTGCCGCCGGTCGCGGCCATCGCGCGGCGGCGACTGGCGGACAGCCCGGTGGCCGACCGGGTCGAGGTGATCGGCGGCGACCTGCTCAAGGACGCCCTGCCGCGCGGCCACGACGTGATCCTGCTGGCCAACGTCGCCCACTACTTCCCCCCGGAGACCAACTGCACCCTGCTGGCCCGGATCAGGTGCGCCGCGGAGCCGGGCACCGTCCTGCTGATGGTGGACTTCTGGACCGATCCGACCCACACCCAGCCGCTGCTGGCGGTGCTGATGGCGGGGGAGTTCCTCACCCTGCTCGGCGGGGACATCTACAGCGCCGAGGAGTGCGGCAGCTGGCTCGCCGACACCGGCTGGGAGCCGCGCGGCCAGCATCCGCTGGACGGGCCGATCTCCCTCGTCCTCGCCGAGGCCGTCTGAACCGTCCCGGTGCCGCCCGCGGACGCGGTTCCGCGGGCGACACGAGGACGGGATGTCAGGCCGCGGGGGCCGGCGGGAGGTCCACCAGCGCGGCCAGGGCCGCCCGGTGACGTCCCGGGGTGCCCAGCGCGATCTCGTCGGCCTTGGCGCGCTTGAGATACAGGTGCGCCGGGTGCTCCCAGGTCATGCCGATCCCGCCGTGCAGCTGGACGCACTCCTCGGCCGCGTGCACCGCGACCTGGCCGCAGTACGCCTGGGCCACGGCGACCGCCACGGCCGCGTCGGACGCGCCGGAGGCCAGTGCGTCGGCGGCCGCCCGGGCCGCGGCACGGGCCGAGACCACCTCCAGCCACAGATCCGCCAGCCGGTGCTTGAGCGCCTGAAAGGACCCCACGATCCGGCCGAACTGACGCCGCTCGCCCAGGTACCGCACGGTCTCGTCCAGGCACCACTGGGCCAGGCCCAGCTGCTCCGACGCCAGCAGGCCCGCCCCGGTCAGCAGGGCGCGGTCCACCGCCGCGGCCGCCGCGTCCCCGGCCAGCCGGCGGGCCGCCGCCTTCTCGAAGGCCAGGTCGGCGATGGGACGCGTCAGGTCCAGCGGCGTCGGAACGTCACGGCGCACCCCCGCCGCGTCCGCCGCGATCTCGTAGAGCCCCGGCCCGTTCGGACCCACCGCCGGCACCAGCAGCACATCGGCGCCGGACGCGTCGGCCACGCTGGTGACCCGCCCGGTCAGCGTGCCGTCCGCGGCGGCGGTCACCCCGGCAGGGAACGGCGCGCCCGGAGCGGTCGGCAGCGGCACGGCGAGCGCCGCCGTGGCCTCGCCCGCCGCCACCCGCGCCAGCAGCGCGGCCACCGCGGCGTCCGCGGTGTCACAGCCGAGCAGGGCCGTCACCGCGAGGACCGCGCTGCCGAGGTAGGGCACCGGCGCGACACAGGCCCCCAGCTCCTCCAGCACCACGGCCGCCTCGCGCGCCGAGGCGTCCTGACCGCCCAGCTTCCCGGGGACCAGCAGACCCGCCAGCCCCAGCTCGGCACCGAGCGTGCGCCACAGGGCGGGGTCGTACGGGGTGCCGCTCTCGCAGCGGGCGAGCACCGCCGAGGGCGGGCAGCGGTCGGCCAGCAGAGCGCGCACCGACGCCCGCAGATCGTCCTCGACCTCGGAGTACAGCAGGTCCATCGCACCGTCGGCAGCGCTCATCGGGGCAGGTCCTTCCACGCGACGTCCTTGTCGGTACGGGGCTCCGAGGGCAGGCCGAGGACCCGCTCGGCGATGATGTTGCGCAGGATCTCCGAGGTCCCGCCCTCGATGGAGTTGCCCTTGGCCCGCAGATAGCGGTAGCCCGCGTCACGGCCGTAGAAGTCGACGGTCCTCGGACGGGTCATCGTCCAGTCGCCGTACCGCAGCCCCTCCTCGCCGAGCAGTTCCAGCTCCAGGCCGCTCGCCGCCTGGTTGATCCTGGCGAAGGCGAGCTTCAGCCCGGAGCCCTCGGGGCCCGGGGTGCCGGCCTGGAGCTGCTGGCGGACGCGCTCGGCGGTGAGCCGGGCCACCTCGGCGTCCACCCACAGCCGCAGCAGCCGGTCGTGGGCGTCGGGGGTGCGCAGGTCCGGACGGTCCCGCCAGGTCGCGGCCACCGTGCCGATCATGCCGCCCTCGCGGGGCTGCCGGTTGCCGCCGATGGCCACCCGCTCGTTCATCAGGGTGGTCTGCGCGACCCGCCAGCCGTCCCCCACCTCGCCGAGCCGGTGCGCGTCCGGGATGCGCACCCCGGTGAGGAAGACCTCGTTGAACTCGGCCTCGCCGGTGATCTGCCGCAGCGGGCGGACCTCCACACCCGGGTCGGTCATGTCGCACAGGAAGTACGTGATGCCGCGGTGCTTGGGCACGTCCGGGTCGGTGCGGGCGATCAGGATGGCCCAGCGGGCGTTGTGCGCGCCGGAGGTCCACACCTTCTGGCCGGTGACCACCCAGTCGTCGCCGTCGCGGACCGCGCGGGTGCCCAGCGAGGCGAGGTCGGAGCCCGCGCCGGGCTCGCTGAACAGCTGGCACCACACCTCCTCGCCGGTCCACAGCGGGCGCAGGAAGCGGGCCTTCTGTTCGTCGGTGCCGAACCGCAGGATGGTCGGCGCGGCCATGCCCAGGCCGATGCCGATCCGGCGCGGTTCGTTGTCCGGGGCTCCCGCGGCGGCCAGTTCGGCGTCCACGACGGCCTGGAGGGCGCGGGGCGCGCCGAGTCCGCCGAGGCCGGCGGGGAAGTGCACCCAGGCCAGCCCGGCGTCGAAGCGGGCGCGGAGGAAGTCCAGGCGGTCGGTGGCCGCCGGGTCGTGCTCGCGCAGCAGGGCCCGCACGCGACGGCGCAGGCCGTCCGCGTCCAGGCTGGTGGTGTCGGTGTCGGTCATACGCCGCGGTCCTCTCCGGCCGTGCGGGGGCAGGCCGTCCAGTAACTAAGCAAGCGCTTGGAAACGTACCGAACACCTGGGCGGCCGCGCCAGACCCCGGAAGCGACCGAACTCGCCTGGGCCGTGTCTGACGATTCCCCCCGGGCTCGCGGAGCCTGTCACGCACGCTCGCCGCAGTGCGCTTCGCTCCGTCTCCGCTCTGTCATGGACTCTGTCATGGGATGGCGGAAGCAGAGCCCCGGGTTCGTCCGAGTACGCCCGGTACGAGGACGACCCTTCGCCTTGCGATCGCTCCCCCTGCTTCGGCGGGTGGTGCGCCCCCCCGCACCGGACCCCGCGAACTGGTCCGGCGCGAACTGTCGGGACAACACACCTAGCGCGGCGCCGGGTGCGGGACCCGGGCGGGGGCCGCGTGCGAGATGCCGGCGGAGGAACCGTCCAGGCCGAGCCCGCGAGTCGGCCCCTGGCAGCCCTGGGCCGTCGCGATGCCCAGCGCCACCAGCAGCGTCACGGTGACGAAGACGAACAGCCGCTGCCGCAGCAGCCTGCGGTTCGGTCCGGCCGGGCGCCGTCCCGTCCCGGAGCGGGGCGCCGGGGTGCGGGCGGGCTGCCGCCCGGACGGCGCCGGCGTCCGGCCCGGCGCGTTGCGGGGCGGCGGGGTGGTCCGGGGCACCGCGGCGCGCGCCGGATGGCGGCCGGAGGACACCGGGCCGCCGGGGGAGTGCCGTTCGGTGCGCTGGCGGGCGTACGCCTCCGCGCGCCGCCCGGTGGGGCGCTCCGGCGGTCGCGCGCCGGTGCGCTCGGCGTGCGGTTCGCTCTCGCGCCGTACGGTCTCAAGGCCGCGCGTCTCCCGGGCGGCGATCTCCGCGAGGCGCTCCGCCAACTGGGCGGTGGTGGGCCGGTCCTGCGGTTCCTTGGCCAGGCAGGCGTAGACCAGCGGCGCCAGCGAGTCCGGCACGCCGCCGAGGTCCGGCTCCTCGTGTACCACCCGGTAGAGCATGACCTCGGAACTGCCCTGCCCGAACGGCGAGTCCGCGGTCGCCGCGTAGGCGAGGGTGGCCCCGAAGGCGAAGACGTCCGTCGCCGGGGTGACCGCCGCCCCGCGCACCTGCTCGGGGGCGAGGAAGCCGGGGGAGCCCACCGCGGTGCCGACGTGGGTGAGGGTGCTGGCCCCGGTCGCCCAGGCGATGCCGAAGTCGATGATGCGCGGGCCCTTCGGCGACAGCAGGATGTTGGACGGCTTGAGGTCCCGGTGCACCACCCCGGCGTCGTGCACCGCCACCAGGCCCTCGGCGAGCGCCGCGCCGATCGCCGCCACCTCGGCCGCGGGCAGCGGCCCGTCCGAGCCGACCCTGTCGTACAGCGAGGGCCCGGGCACGTACTGGGTGGCGAACCACGGCCGGTCGGCCTCCAGATCCGCCGCCACCAGGCGCGCGGTGCAACCGCCGCGGATCCGCCGGGCCGCCGAGACCTCCCGGGCGAAGCGCTGTCTGAACTCCTGGTCCTCGGCCAGCTCCGGCCGGATCACCTTCAGCGCCACCCGCTGCCCGCGCCGGTCCGACCCCAGGTACACCACGCCCATGCCGCCCGCGCCCAGCCGCCGGTGCAGCCTGAACGAACCGACGACACGCGGATCCTCGCGCCGGAGCCGCATCATCGCCATCTACTTCCCCTACCTCCGGTGGGGAGACCCCATCCCGCTGCCCGCCCGGTCCGTCTGACGTGCCACAGCTTACGGACTGACCGCCCGGTGTGCGCGGAAGGCGCAGCCTGCGGCGGCCGGGGAATTGTCAGTGCCCGGTGGGATCCTGGAATCAGGCAGGCGGTCCGCCCCCGGGCGTCCGCGCGCGGGGCTGCCCGCCACCGTCAACGGCCCACGGATGAAGGGGGACTGACGGCATGAAGGGTGATCGCGTCGAGATCGTCGTCGACGCCGGGGACACCACCCGTACCTATGAGGTGGCGGCCACCCGGGCCGGGCGGCGCGTGGAGACCGCGGTGCGCCGCGGGCTGGTGGAGGTGAGTGAGGTCACCCGCAGCGGTTCGGTGGTGCGCACCGCGCGGTTCATGTCCACCCGGGTGCTCGCGCTGGTCGAGCACCCCGTCCCCCGCCAGGAGGAGGGCGAGGAGTAGGGCCCGCCGGGGGCCCGCCGGAGGGCGTCCCCTCGGGGATCTCCCCGGTGCCGGGGGCCGCGCCTCCACCCAGGGGAGTATCCCGGGGTGCGCGGCGTCATCCTCCGGGAGGCCGAGGAAGCGGTACGCGGGCATGACGCCTGGTCGCGCCCGCGCGCCTACTGTTGATGTCAGGCGGTGGGCGGAAGGCCGGGAAACAGGTCCGGGGCCCGTCGCCGGAGAAGCGAACGACCAGGGGGAGAGCGGTCATGACGGACGCGGCGGTACGTGCGGTGAGGCGGGTGCGCGGCGTGACGTCCTCCGCGCTCCCCACAGCGGGCCGGCCGGGCTCCCGGCGCCATCCGCTGGTGGCGACGGCGATGGCGGTGCCCGTGGCGGTGCTGCTCGCGGTCGCCTGCGGCGGCTGGCACGCGATGGTCGTGCAGGCGTCGTCCGTAGCCGGTGTGTTCGGGCGCTGAGAGGCGCCCGGGGTCAGGGAGAGCGGCCTGGGCCCCAGGTCACCGGCGACACAGGACCCCGTGGGGACGGGGGGCTCGGCGGACGGCACGAGGGCCCGGACATCTGGGGGAGATGTCCGGGCCTCGCGATGTCCGGGACCCGGCGCGCCGGGTGCCGTGGGGACGAACGGAAAGCGGCCGGGGGCCGGACATCTCCCCCCGATGTCCGGGCCCTCGTGCCGTCCGCCTAGCCCCCCGTCCCCACGGGGTCCTTTGTCGCCG
>JBEHXI010000107.1:0-22435 GCA_048498775.1 Actinomycetota bacterium
TCTCTTCAGCGTCGGCATACCCTAACATCTGCACGCTTGTTGCATATGTTGCACAGCGAGCCATGGCTGACGGGCCGTCAGGCGTCAGCCACCAGCACCTCCTCGCCTCCGGAAGGCGGCCGCAGGCCATCGGCCCGGCCGGCGAAGTACCGTTCGGCGAGGTCCTCCGCCGACACATGCCGCACCCGCGCGAACCCGGCCTCCCGGGCCGACGCGAGCACCTCCTCCGGAGTGAAGTGGCTGACGAACGGCGTCCCGGACGCCCGCGCCGCCCGCCGCGTCGCCTCGAACACCGGGCGCTCCGCGGGGCCGGACAGCTCCGGCGGCAGCAGGAACGTCAGGACGAACGTGGTGCCCGGGGCGAGGGCCGCGACCCGGCGCAGGACCGCCGTGTTCGCCTCCCGGCTCAGGTACATGCTGACGCCGGTGGAGGCCACCACCGCGGGGCGCCCCGCGTCGAAGCCCGCGGCCGCCAGCCGCTCCCACCACGCCTCGCCTTCCTCGGCCGCCTCGAAATCCACCGGCACCAGGCGCAGCCACTCCGGCAGGCCGAAACCGAGCTCCGTCAGGCGGCGCCGCTTCCACTCCTGCGGCCCCGGCCGGTCCACCTCGAAGATCCGCAGACCCGCGGCGGCCTCCGGCCGGCGCTGGGCGAACGTGTCCAGCCCGGCGCCCAGCAGCACGTACTGGCCGACGCCGCGGCCGGCCCGCTCCACCACCAGGTCCTCGACGAAGCGGGCGCGGGCCACGATCGACGCCCGGAACGGTGCGGTGCCCTGCCGGTCCATGTCCGGGCGGCGGCGCCAGTCCTCGTCCGGGGCGGCCAGCCGCAGGCCGATCCGGTCCTCCAGCACATGCGGCGGCGGATCGGCCTCGGCGTGCAGGGCGCGCCACAGCGCCACCCGCACCGCCGTGCCGTCCGGCGCCACGTCACCGTCCCGCGTCGGGTCCACCGGTCACCGCCGCTGGGTCAGGCTGAAGACGTTCCCCGAGTCGTCCCGGAAGACCGCCTCGATCCCGTACGGCCGGTCGGCCGGCTCCTGGAGGAAGACCACGCCCCGCCCGCTGAGCTCGGCGTACGTCTTGCGGCAGTCGTCCGTGCCCAGGACGCCGTGCCCCAGCGCGCCCTGCGCCACCAGGGCGCGGACCTGCGCGGCGGCCTCCGGCGAGCGGCCCATCCGGCAGTCCGCCAGGATGAACTCGATGTCCGGCTGGCCGGGTGGCCCGACCGTCAGCCACCGGAACCCCTGGCCCGCGCCGTCGAACTCCTCGCCCATCACGATGTCGGCGCGCAGCTCGAAGCCGAGCTTGCCGACGTAGAAGTCCTTCGCCGAGTCCTGGTCCAGCACATGGATGGTGGTGTGCGTCAGCCTGGTGATCATGTCCGCTGCTCCGTCGTCGCTCCGCGGTGTCCTGGACACTCACGCTACGACCGCGCCGGGGCCGCCGGCTTATCCGCGATTGCTCTCCCGGGGCAGCGGACGCGCCCAGGCCATCACCACGCAGCCCGGGATCGGCGGCGGCCCGCCCCGGGCGGTCACCCGCCGCCGGTACTCCGTCGGCGAGCAGCCGACCAGCCCGGCGAAGCGGCGGGAGAACGAACCCGGACTGCTGAAGCCCACCAGCAGGCAGATCTCCATGACGGTGAGGTTCGCCGACGCCAGGAGATCCTTCGCCCGCTCCACCCGCCGCCGGCTCAGATAGCCGCCCGGCGTCTCCCCGAACGCCGCCCGGAACTCCCGCGCGAAGTGATAGCGCGAGAACCCGGCCGCGGCGGCCATCGCCCCCAGATCCAGCGGCTCGGCGTACCGGGCGTCCATCAGGTCCCGCGCCCGCCGCAGATGCACCACGGTGTCCACCCCTGTGACGCTACTCCGGCGCGGCGTCTAACGAAGATCGAGTGCGGCGCGAACGCGATGGCCAAGCCTGGGCAGGCCCTCCGCCACCACCTGCGCCCCCGTCGGGTGGCGGCGGAGGAGCACCGATCGTCCCGCGGCGGCCGTCCACGCGGTGCGCGACGCCGTCGCCGCGCGCCCGGCCCCCGGCCTTTGAACCACGTTCGACCGGTACTCGAGGAAGAGATCCCAAGGTCGAACGTCGAACGGGGAGAGGGAGGAAGCATGGCCGAGCAGCAGCCACCGGAAGACGCCGTCGACTTCGCGACACTCATGTTCGACGTCATCTCGTTCCACGTCGTCGCGACCGCCGTGCGGCTCGGGATCATCGACGAACTCGACGGGGGCGAACGCTCGGCCGCCGAACTGGCCGCGGCCGCCGGGGCGGACGAGGATCGCCTGCGGCGCCTGCTGCGGGCGATGGCGGCGCTGCGGCTGCTGGAGCACACCGGGACGGAGCGCTACGCGCTCACCGCGTCGGGCCGGCGGCTGACGCGGGGCGCCGAGGGATCCGCGTACGGCCTGGCGCTCTTCTACGGCGACCCGCTGACCGCGCGTGTCCTCGGCGAACTGGAGTCGGCCGTGCGCGGTGAGGTGTCCGCCTTCCGGCATGTGACCGGCGAGGACTTCTTCGACCACTTCGCCTCCGATCCGCGGTACGCCCACCGCTACCACCAGGCGATGCGGGCCGGCGCGCAGCTGCTGCTCCCCTTCCTGCTGCGGGCCTACGACTGGGGGAACCTGCGCCGGGTGGTGGACGTCGGCGGCGGCGACGGCACCACGCTCGCCGCGATCCTCGCCGCCCACCCGGGCACCCGCGGCACCGTCTTCGACACCGCGGAGGCCGTCCGGGACACGCCGGCCCGCCTCCGTGACGCGGGCGTCGGTGACCGGTGCGCGGTCGAGGTGGGCGACTTCCAGGACAAGGTCCCGGCCGGCGGCGACGCGTATCTCGTCAAGAACGTCCTGCACGAGTGGGACGACGCGGCCGCGGTCCGGATCCTGCGCAACTGCCGCGACGCGATGGACGCCGACGGCCGCGTGCTGGTGGCGGCGGCGCTGCTGCCGGAGCCGGGGGACACCGGCGCCGAACAGGATCCGGCCGCGTCGCTCTACGCGGCGATCAGCGACATCCAGCTGCTCTGCCTGAGCGGACGCGAGCGATCCCGGTCCGAGTACACCCGGTTGATGGACCGGGCGGGGCTGCGGGTGGCATCGGTCCAGCCGCTGCCCTTCATCGGCTACTACCACCTGATCGAGGGCGTCGCGGCCTGAACCCGCGGGCGCGGGACGAGTCGACCGACCACTGCCAACGGCCCTCAGCGACCGAAGGGGATGACCGCCGAATGCAACAGGGTGTCCGAGAACCGATCGGCGCACCGCCCGGTCGCCGCCGCGCGGAGACGATGCACGGACTCTTCCAGTGGTGTGCGCGGCAACGGCCCGACGCCGTCGCCATCGTCCACGGCGAGCGGCAGGTCAGCTACGCGGAACTGGACGCCGCGTCGGACGACTACGCCGCGGAGCTGGAGGCCATGGGCGTCGGGCCGGGGCACCGGGTGGCGGTCCTCATGCCCCGCACGGCGGAGTTCGTCGCCGTGCTGCTCGCGGTGCTCAAGCGGGGCGCCGCCTACGCGGCCTTCGACGTGCGCTGGCCGGCGGCCCGTGCCGCCGACCTGCTCGACCGGCTCGACGCCCGGGTGCTGGTCACCGACGAGGCCGGTCCCTGGCCGGTCCGGGTCCACGCCCCCGCCACCTGGGACTGGGCGGGCGCCGTCTCCCGGCACCGCCGGCCCGCCCCCGTCACGGTGGGGCCGGACGACGCCTGCGCGGTCTTCTTCACCTCGGGGAGCACCGGGCTGCCCAAGGCCGTGGTCTCGCCGCACCGCGGCACCGTACGGCTCTTCGACGCCTGCGAGTTCGCGGACCTCGGGCCGGGCACCGCCATGCCGCAACTGGCGCCGGTGCCGTGGGACGGCTTCACCCTCGACTGCTGGAGCGTGCTGCTCAGCGGCGGCACATCGGTCTTCGTCGACGAGCCGCTGCTCCCGGGCACCCTGCGGGACCTCGTCGCGCGGCACGGGGTCAACGGGGCCTTCCTGACGACCGCCCTGTTCAACATGCTCGTCGACGAGGACGTCCACGCGTTCGACGGATTCGCCTGGCTCATCACCGGTGGCGAACGCGCCTCCGTCACGCATCTGCGCCGCTTCCTCGAGGAACATCCCGGGGTCCCGCTGCACAACGTCTACGGGCCCGTGGAGTGCACCGTCCTCGCCACCGCCCATCGGGTGACCTTTCAGGACTGCGAAAGCCCGGGTGGTGTCCCGCTCGGCCGGGCCCTGAACGGCACCCGGGTCCACGTCCTCGACGACGGCCGGCCGTGCGCGGCGGGCGAGGTCGGGGAGATCCACCTGGTGGGCGAGGGCCTGGTGGAGGGGTATCTCGGCGACCCGGAGCTGACCGCCCGGAACTTCCTCGCCATCGAGATCGACGGCGCGGTCCGGCGCTGCTACCGCACAGGCGATCTCGGGCACTGGTCGGAGGCGGGGGTGCTCCACTTCGACGGCCGCGCCGACCGCCAGGTCAAGATCCGCGGGCACCGCATCGAGCCGGCCGAGGTCGAGCGGGCCGCCGGGCTCATCGCGGGGGTCACCGCCACGGCCGCGGTACCCGTCCGGGGAGAGGACGGCCGCTGCGAGGCGCTCGTCCTGTTCTACTCGTCCAGTGGCGACAGCCCGCTGGACGAGGTGGCCCTGCGGGCCCAACTCGCGCGCCTGCTGCCCGAGTACATGATGCCCAGACGCGTCCAGCGCGTGGACCCGCTGCCCCTGCTCGCCAACGGCAAGACCGACTGGAGCGCCCTGGAGCGGCTCGCCGGGCAGGCCGCCGTTCCGGCCGACCGGGGCGGTGACGCCCCGCGGACGGGCAGCGAGAAGGCCATCGCCGCGCAGATCGCCGACATCCTCGCGGTCGGCTCCGTCTCCCGCGAGGAGTCCTTCTTCTCCCTGGGCGCCAGTTCACTGGACGTCGCCCGCCTCTGCGCGCGCGTCGACCGCCACTTCGGCGTCGCGATCCCGCCCTCCAGGGTGTTCGCCCTGCAGACCGTGGCGGCGATCGCCGCGTGGGTCGACGACATGCTGCGGGATGGTGGTGCGGCAGCCGTGCCGGCACCGGCCACGCCGGCGGTGCCGCTCCCCCCGCACCAGGCGCTCTACCTGTGGGAAGGGGTGGACGAGCGGGCCGACATCGCCTACGTCTGCCCGATGGCGTGGTGGATCGGCGGCGAGGTGCGGACCGAGGCGCTCGCCCGCGCCGTACAGGACGTCCACCAGCGGCACGAGGCGCTGCGTGCCCGCTACGCGATGCAGGACGGGCCGACCGCGCTGCTCTTCGACGGCGCGGACGAGGCGGAGTTCCACCGGCTGCCCGCCCAGCCGGACGACGCGGCGGCGATGGACGCGCTGCGGGACGCCCTGTTCCGGCCGCTGTCCCTCGCCACCGGACGCATCTGGCGTTGCGCGCTCGTGCAGAGTGCGGCGTCGGGGCGCCGGCTCTTCGGGCTCGTCGTGCACCACGTCGCCTTCGACGGGGCCTGCGAGCCGGTGCTGTCGGAGGAGCTGGGCGTCGCGTACGCGGCGCGCGTCCGGGGAACGGAGCCGGTGTTCGCCGGCCCGGCGGCGACGCTCTCCGAGCTCACGGCCGAGCACCAGCGCAGGTCCGCGGCGGCCGACCCGGAGGCGCAGCTCGCCTACTGGCGCGGTGAACTGGCCGGCATGCCCGAGCTGGTGATCCCGCAGCGCCTGGAGACCCCGGAGCTCGTGGGCCCCAAGAGCCACGCCGAGCGCACCGTGCCGGCCGCCGATCTCCAGCCGTGGGAGGCGGACGCCCGCCGTCGCGGGGCGACCCGCCTGACCTATGCCGCCACCGTCTATGGACTGGTCCTGAGCAGCCTGACGGGACAGCGGGACTTCGGCGTCCTGGTGCCGTTCCACCGGCGCAACGAAAGGCTCGGTCCGGCGATCTCGTGCCGGGTCGACATGATGTGTCTGCGGCTGCGGCTTCCCGACGAGCCGGTCGGCGGCGTCCTGGACGCCGTCGCCCACACCACCCACCGGGCCATGGCGGCGCTCGACGTCCCCTTCCTGGACGCCGCCCGGGACGTGCTCGCCTCGGGACGGCGGCACACGATCCTCGACCTTCCGGTGCTCCTGGTCGACGAGGACCCGCAGGTCCCGCTGGCCCTGCCGGGCTGCACCACCGACGCCGTCGAACTCGACACGCCGACCACGATGACCCAGCTCGAACTGCGGCTGTCCAGCACGGCCGAGGGCGGCCTGCGCGTGATGGCGACGGTGTGGACCGACAGGTTCCCGGCCGAGTTCGCGGAGCACGTCGTCGAGGAGTTCACCGGAGTGCTGCGGAAGGGCCCGGCGGCCTGACGCGCCGCACCGCCGCCGCAGGGCACGAGCACCCACCCAAGGGGGAGAACAGTTGCGGAAACCGCGGAAACTCGAGAACAGGGTCGTCCTCGTCTCCGGCGGGGCGAGAGGGCAGGGAGCCGCGCACGCACGGCTGCTGGCCGCTCATGGCGCGCGAGTCGTCATCGGGGACATCCTGGACGACGAAGGCACGGCGCTCGCCGGCGAACTCGGTGACAGCGGCCTCCACGTCCACCTCGACGTGCGGGAGGAGGACGACTGGAACCGGGCGGTCACGGCGGCCACCGAGCGGTTCGGCAAGCTCGACGGGCTGGTGAACAACGCGGGAGTCCTGACCATCGGGTACACCGCGGACCTTCCGCCCGAGGAATTCCGGCGGACGATCGAGGTGAACCAGTTCGGCACCTTCCTCGGCATGCGCGCGGTGATCCCGGCGCTGCGCGCGGCCGGCGGGGGCACCATCGTCAACGTCTCGTCGACCGCCGGGCTCTCCGGTGACCGCGGCCTGGTGGCGTACTCCGCCTCCAAGTTCGCGGTCATCGGCATGACCAAGGTGGCCGCCATGGAACTCGGCGCCGAGTCCATCCGGGTCAACGCGGTCTGCCCGGGCGTGATCCACAGCGACATGACCGCGGGGTTCCGGGCGGAGACGATGGCCGCGCTCGCCGCCCAGCTGCCGATGCGCAGATTCGGGACGGCAGAGGAGGTCGCCTCCGTCGTCCTCTTCTTCACCAGCGACGACTCGTCCTACATCACCGGTGAGGCGGCGGTGGTGGACGGCGGCCGACTGGCCGGGATCCTGCCGCCCCAGTGACGCCCGGCCGGTGACGTCGTCACGCCACCGCGGGGTCCGCCGATGTGATGCGATGAACGGGTATTCCTCGGTGAGGTGGCCGAGGACCAGAGAGGTGCCATGGGAATGTATGTCACGGTGTCGGGGCTGCGCACGTACTACGAGGTGCACGGAGCGGGCCGGCCGGTGGTGCTGCTGCACGGTGGCGGGATGAGCGCGGAGAGCTGGGCACAGCAGGTGCCGGCGCTCGCCGAGCACTACCGGGTCTTCGTGCCCGAGCGGCGCGGTCACGGCCGCACTCCGGACGCCGAGGGGCCGATGAGCTACGCCGGGATGGCCGACGAGACGGCGGCCCTCCTCGACGAACTGGGGCTGCGCGAAGCCCGGGTGGTGGGGTGGAGCGACGGTGGCGCGGTCGCGATGCACCTCGCGCTGCGCCGGCCGGACCTGGTCTCCAAGATGGTCGTCATCGGCGCCTTCGCCAACAACGACGGCGCCACGGAGGGCAGTGCGGCTCTGCTGAGCGGCGGCGAGGAAAGCCTGGCGATGCTCCACCAGATGTTCGAGCCGCTGTACACGGCGCTCTCCCCGGACGGTCCCGGGCACTTCAAGGTGGTGCTGGAGAAGTGGCTGCGGATGTGGCAGGAGGGGCCGCTGCTGGAGGTGGCGGAGCTGGCCGGGATCGGCGTGCCGGTCCTGGTGATGCAGGGGGACCACGACGGGGTGCGGGTGGAGCACAGCGCGCAGATCGCCCGGACGGTTCCGGACGCGCAGCTGGCCGTCGTGCCGGGAACCTCGCACACGCTGCCGCTGGAGAAGCCCGATCTGGTCAACCGGATGCTGCTGGACTTCCTCGGCGACGAGCCGGCTCCGATGCTGTTCGACCTCAGCTGACCGGGAGCGGCACCGGATCGCCCGGCCGTCTAACGCCGGTCGAGTGGGGCGCGAACGCGGGGCCGAAGTCTGGGACGGTCCGCCGCCGCCACCCGCGGGCACCGAGCCGGGTGGTGGCGGCGGGCCGTTCACAGCCCGCCGCCCACACACTCGGAGTGCATCATGACCAACAGCCCGACGGACCAGGTTCTGGTGGTCGGCGCGGGACCGGTCGGACTGGTCACCGCCCACGAACTCGCCCGGCGCAAGGTGGCGGTCCGTGTCGTGGACGCCGCCGACGGGCCCGCGACGACCAGCCGGGCCATCGCGACGCACGCCCGGACCCTGGAGACGTACGACCAGATGGGCGTCGTCGACCGCGTTCTGGCCCGCGGCCGGCGGCTCCAGGCGTTCACCATGCACCGCGAGGGCCGGCAACTGGTCCGGATGCGGGCGGACTACAGCGCGTTGCCCACCCGGTATCCGTTCACGCTGATGATCCCGCAGGTGGACACCGAGGGCGCCCTGCGGGAGGCGCTCGCGGAGCTGGGGGTGAAGGTCGAGTGGGGCGTGCGGCTGGAGACGTTCGACCAGTCGGACGAAGGCGTCCGCGCCGTGCTCGGCCACCGGGACGGCAGCCGCGAGACGGTGGACGTCCCCTGGCTGGTCGGCTGCGACGGCGGCCACAGCGTCGTCCGCCGGCTCCTGGGCATCCCGCTGATCGGCGAGTCCAGCGAGACCTGGCTGATCGCCGACGCCCGGGTGGAGACCGGCGCCCGGCCGGACAGCATCCACTGGATCAGCGTCGACGGCACCTCGGTCATGCTGGTGCCCTTCCCGGAGGCCGGACGCTGGCGGCTGCTGGACACCGCCGACGCGGACAGCACGGCCGAACCCGACGAGGTGGCACGGCGGTTCTCCGCCAAGCTGACCGCGGGGCTCGGCTCGCCGACGACGGTACGGTCCCCGGACTGGGTGTCGGTCTTCACGATCCAGCAGCGCATGGTCCCGGCGATGCGGGTCGGCCGGGTCGCGGTCGCCGGCGACGCGGCGCACGTGCACAGCCCGGCGTCGGGACAGGGCATGAACACCGGCGTCCAGGACGCCGTCAACCTCGCGTGGAAACTGGCCATGGTGGTCCGCGGCGAGGCGGGCGGGGAACTGCTCGACTCCTACCCCGCGGAACGGGTGCCGGTCGGTGAGCGACTGCTCGGCTCGACGGCCCGTGCCACCTCCTTCGTGGCGCTCAAGAGCCGGCTGCAGGACCTGGTCCTGCCGGCGGCGATGGCCGTCGTGCGTCATCTGCCGCCGCTCAAGGGCAGGATCGAACGCAGGATCATGGCGGCGATGTCGGCCCTGGACCTGCGGTACGCGCGGTCGCCGATCACCTCCGCGGCGACGGGCGCGAGCGCGGGACCGGTTCCGGGCCAACGGGTCGCCCTCGTCGACGAGCGGCGGGCGCTCGGCGCGGGCTGGACCGCCCTGCTGGACGAGCTGCGCGATGTGCGGTGGACCCTGCTGGTGGCCGAGGGCCACGCGGACGCCGTCAGGTGTGCGGCGGCGCTGGGGACGTCGCATGCGCGCTGGCTGTCGGTGCGGATGGTGTGCACCGCGGCCGACGGGTCCGCGGACGGTGCCGTGCTGCCGGACCCGGACCGGGCGCTGCGCACCGATCTGGGCCTCGGCGCGGGGGGATGGCTGCTGGTCCGCCCGGACGGCTATGCCGCCGCGCGGGGCGCCCGGTTCGACGAGCGGGCGTTCGCGGCGGCCACCGCACCGCTGCGGCTGCTGCCCGGAGCGGCCGCCACCGCGCCCGGGCGCTGAGTTACCGGCGAGGGCCCGCGCGTCACCGCCGGCGGAGGCGGCCATCACTCCGCCGGCGGTGGGCCTTCGATCGGCGGCGCCGGTCAGTCGTCGAGCAGGGCGACCGCACGGGACCAGCCGGCACCCGAGCCGACCAGCTTCACGGGCAGGCAGGAGATGCGGAAACCGTGCGGAGCCGGCAGGGCGTCGAGGTTGTGCAGCCGCTCGATCTGGCAGTACTCGCGCCGGCGCCCGGCGAAGTGGGCGGGCCAGAGCACGGACCGGTCGCCGGTCTCCCGGTATCTGCGGAGCATGTCGCCGAACGGGGCGTCCAGGCTGAAGGCGTCGGTGCCGATGACCTTGACCCCCAGGTCGAGGAGATGGTCCACGGCCTCGCCGTCCAGGCCGGTGAAGTCGGTGAAGTAGCGCTGGGTGCCGGCGTACCGCCAGGCACCGGTGTGCAGGACGACGATGTCCAGGGGCTGCGGCGTGTAACCGACCCTGGCGAGCTCCTTCTCCACGACGGCCACCCCGGCCGCGCCCGCCGGCTGGTCCCGGAGGTCGAGGACGACCGCCGGGCGCAGGAACCAGTCCAGCGGCATCTGCTCGATGGTGCGCGGCCGGCCGTACTCCGTGACGGCTTCGGATCCGTAGTGCGCCGGGGCGTCGACATGGGTGCCGGTATGGCTGGTGAGGGTGAAGGTGTCGAGCGAGAGCAGCTCACCGCCGGGGAGTACGGCGGGATCGAAGTCGATGCCGAAGTGCTCCCTCATCTCGGAGGCCATGTGGAGGGCGCCCTCGGCCGGGGTGAGGACCTGGTGGATCAGCGGGTCCGGCTCCCAGGCCGACGGGTCGACTGGGCTGCTGAGGTCGATCATGCGCATCGTGGCGTTCAGCTCCTCGGCTCGGTGTGGACGGTGAACAGCTCGCCGCGGACGTCGATCTCCCTGCTGCCGAGGGCGATCCGGCGGGTCAGCGCGGCGCCCAGCGGTGTGGTGCCGACCAGGCCGGCCACCAGCGGGCGCACGACGTCCGCCACCGGGTTGGGCCGGCCGAGCATCGCCTTGGCCTGCCTGACCTGGAGGCGGAAGACGGCGTCGATGTCCGCGCCGCGCGCCTCCTCGAACCGGGCGAGCACCTCCCGGCCGGTGCCGTCGCCGCGCAGCGCGGCGAGCAGGATCGGGTGCAGCACGGCGGCGTCCTGGAGGGCGAGGTTGATGCCCTGCGCGCCGATCGGGCTGTGGGTGTGGGCGGCGTCCCCGATCAGCACCAGGCCGTCCCGCGCCCAGGTCCGCGCGCGGCCGGCGAAGACGTCGAGCAGCGTCAGGTCCCGCAGTTCGCCGACCTGGTCCTCGATCAGGTCGGCGTACTGCGGCAGCGCGGCCTTCAGGTCCCGCTTCACCGCGTCGACGCCCCGCGCCGTCACCTGCCGCCAGCCGCCGTGGGGCACCGTCCAGCCGATCTGCAGCCGGTCCGGATGGGAGTCGTAGACCAGCAGCGCCTGCCCGGCGGCGCGATGGATGCGGACCCTTCCGACGGCCCTCCCGGGAGCGCGCAGCTTGAACCACACGACGTCCTGGCCGAACGCCTCCAGCCGGCCGGGATCGATGCCGGCCAGGCGGCGGGTCCTGGAGAACCGGCCGTCGGCGCCCACCAGGACCCCGGCCCGGACCGTGGTGCGTCCGGCCGGGCCGCCGTCCACGACGGCTCCGGTGTACCGGCCCTGGTCCTGAAGGAGTTCACGCAGACGGTGACCGCCCAGGTAGTCGAAGCCGGGCAGGCGCCGGCAGGCCGCCAGCAGCTCCTCCAGCACGTGGTGCTGGGGGATGGCGAGCAACAGGTTGTGCGGGGGGTCGAGCCGCCGGTAGTCGATGTCGAGCAGCGTGCGCTTCCCGGAGAGCAGCTGGAATCCGTCGTGCCGGGTGGAGCCGCGGTCGCGGGCCGGCGCGAGCACACCGAGCGCGTCGAGGATCCGCATGCCGCCGGGCTGCAGGATCTCGCCGCGGAACTCCCGCTCCCCGCCGGCCGACCGCTCCACCAGGGTGACCCGGACGCCGGAGCGCAGCAGCATCAGCGACAGGGCCAGGCCGGCCGGACCGGCGCCGACCACGCAAACGTCGGTCTTCCGGTCTTCCGTCATGGCAACCTCCGAGCCCTCGGCGGGCAGTCGTCGTCTCGCCCCGGCATCCTCGAAGGGACGGCTCGAGCGCGGTTAAAGGCACCCTCACGGGCCGGATCCGGAAAACGCGGGCGGGCCCCGGCGACGACGGATCGCCGCGGCCCGCTCCCGTCCGGCCGGCGTGCTCAGCGAGCGGCGCGGACGACCGCCGCCGCGTTGAAACCGCCCCGGCCGCGGGCGAGCACCAGCACGGTGCGCAGCCGCGCGGCGCGCGGCGCGCCCGTGACCAGGTCCAGCGTGTGGTCCGCGGCGGCGACGGTGTGCACCGTCGGCGGGATGACCTGGTCGCGCACCGCGAGCAGCGCGGTGGCCAGGTCCAGGGCCCCGGCTCCCGCGGCGAGCCGTCCGGTCATCGTCTTCGGCGCCGTGACCGGCACCCCGAACGGCCCGAACAGCGCCCGCAGCGCGTCCGCCTCGATCCGGTCCGAGCGGCGGTCGCCGGCCGCGTCGGGCAGGACGAGATCCACCTCCCCCGGCTCACAGCCCGCGTCGGCCATGGCCAGTTCGGCGACGCGGCGCAGGCCCGGCTCACCGCCCGACCCCGGCGCGGGGTCGAAGCCGGCCGCGTAACCGGCGATCGTCCCGTACGGTCGCGCCCCGCGGTCCCGCGCCGACTCGGCGCTCTCCAGGATCAGCAGCGCGCCGCCCTCCCCCGGCACATTGCCCGAGGCGGCCTCGGAGAAGGGCAGGTAGGCGGCGTCCGGGCGGTCCTCGGTACTGAGGGCGCTGCCGGCGAGGTGTGCCGTCCACCCCCACGGGCAGAGCACCGAGTCGACGCCGCCGGTGACGACCAGGCGCGTGCCCCTGCGGAGTTGGCGGCGCGCCTGCCCGACCGCGTCGAGGCCGCCGGCCTGCTCGGTGACGAGGGCGGCACCGGGCCCGCGCAGCTTGTGCCGGATGGAGATCTGGCCGGTGTTGACGGCGTAGAACCAGGCGAACGACTGGTAGACGCTGACGTACTGCCCGCCCTTGCTCCACAGCGCCTGCAACTCGCGCTGGCCGAACTCGAAGCCGCCGGCGGAACTCGCGGTGACCACGCCCGCGCTGTACTCGGGCAGGTCGTCGGGCTCCACCTCGGCGTCGGCCAGTGCCTCGGCCGCGGCGAACAGGGACAGCCGGGTCACCCGGTCGGTCTGCGGCAGCAGCCGGCCGGGGATGTGGGCGCTGTCGTCGAAGCCGGTGATCTCACCGGCGAGCCGGGACGGATAGCGGGACGCGTCGAAGCGCCCGATCGGCCTGATGCCGTTCTCGCCCCGCAGGGTCGCCTGCCACCAGGCCTGCCGACCGAGCCCGTTGGGCGCGGCCACGCCGATCCCGGTGACGACCGCGGTGGTCGCCGGCGAGCGGGTCGCGAGGGGTTCCGCACGGGTGGTCACGCGGTCCTCCTTCGCGGCGCGGTGAGCACCATCGCGCTCTGGAACCCGCCGAAGCCGCTGCCGACGGTGAGCACCGCGTCCAGCTGTCTCTCACGGGCCGTCAGCGGTGTGTAGTCCAGGTCGCACTCCGGGTCCGGGGTGTGGAGGTTGGCGGTCGGCGGGACCACGCCGTGCTCGATCGCCAGAGCGCACGCCGCGACCTCCAGCGATCCGATCGCGCCCAGCGAGTGCCCGATCATCGACTTGATGGAGCTGATCGGCACCCGGTAGGCGTGGTCGCCGAGGCTGCGCTTGAACGCGGCGGTCTCGTGCCGGTCGTTCTGCTTGGTCCCCGAGCCGTGTGCGTTGACATAGCCGATCTCGGTGGTGTTCACCCGGGCCTCGTCCAGCGCGGCGCGGATCGCCTCCGCCATCTCCTTGCCGTCGGGGCGCAGTCCGGTCATGTGGTACGCGTTGCACCTGCCGGCGAATCCGGCGACCTCCGCGTACACGTGCGCGCCGCGGCGCACCGCGCGGTCGTACTCCTCCAGCACCAGCACCGCCGCTCCCTCGCCGAGCACGAAGCCGTTGCGGGTGCCGTCGAACGGGCGGGAGGCGGTCTCCGGCTCCTCGTTGCGCGGCGAGGTGGCCTTGATCGCGTCGAAGCAGGCCACCGTGATCGGCGAGATCGGGGCCTCGGTGGCGCCCGTGATCATCACGTCCGCGGAGCCCTCGCGGATCAGTTCGACGGCGTGGCCGACGGAGTCCAGACCGGAGGTGCAGCCGTTGGAGATCACGGCGACCGGTCCCTCGGCGCCGACCTTCCACGCCACCTCCGCCGCCATCGAACTCGGCACGAAGTAGTCGTAGAGCCAGGGCAGGGCACGCGTGTGGTCGACCTCCCAGGCACTGCCGTTGCCGCTCACCCGCGCGTACTCGATGTCCAGCCCCATCGTGCAGCCCACCGCACTGCCGAGGGCGACGCCGGTACGGGCCGGCTCCGCCTCCGGGCCCAGACCGCTGTCCCGCACCGCCTCGTCGGCGCCGACCAGCGCGAACTGGACGGCACGGTCCAGCCGGCGAGCCTGCGCCGGGGTGAATCCGTGCGCGAGCGGATCGAAGTCGCACTCCGCGGCGATCCGGGAGCGGAAGGGCGTGGCGTCGAAGAGGGAGATGGTCCGGGTGGCGGTGCGCCCCTCGGTGATCAGCGACCAGAACTCCTTGGTCCCCGTGGCACCGGGGGCCACCACACCTATCCCGGTGATGGCGACCCGTCGGTTCATGATGGTTTCTCCATATGGGATCTCCTGTGGTCGGGCCGGGGTGACTCCCGGTCCTGACAGCTGGGGGAGGCGGTCAGAGCCTGCCGGACCAGTACCGGAAGCTCCTGGCCGCGCACGAAGGAGTGGTCTCCGCGGACGCAGTGCCCGGTGCACTCGCGCGTGGTCCAGCGCCGCCAGCCGGCCATCGCCGCGGGCGGGCAGAGCGTGTCGTCGAGCCCCGCCACCGTCACCACGGGCACGTCGACCGGCCTGCGTGCCGCGGCACGCAGGGCGCGGGCCAGGCGCAGGTCGTCGGCGAGCGTCGGCAGGACATGGCGGCGCAGCAGGTCACGCGGCACCCGTCGGGCGTCGCTGAGGCCGAGCAGGTCGAGCAGTTGCTCCTCGGTCGGTTCGGCGCCGTCGGCCAGCGGCAGGTGTTCGTCCGGCGGCTGGGTGGCGCCGACGATGAGCAGGTCCGGCCGCCGCGCTCCGGCGTCCTGCCAGGCCAGGGCCGCCGCATGGGCGATGAGGCCGCCCAGGCTGTGCCCGTAGAGGGCGTAGCGGCCCGGCGGCCGGGGGCCGAGGGTGCGGCGCAGTTCCCTGCGCAGCGCCTCCGGTGTGGTGACGCGCTCTTCGTGGAAGCGGGCGCCGCGGCCCGGCAGCGACACCACGGTCACCTCGGCGACCCCGTCCAGCGGCCGGCGCCAGCGCAGATAGGCCGAGCCGTCGGCTCCGGCGTGCGGGAAGCAGTAGAGCCGTGGCAGTGGTCCGCCGGGCATCAGGTCTCCGTTCAGCCGGGCGGTGCCGTGGCGGGCCCGGGCGGTGGTCGGCGGACGCTCAGGCGGAAGCCGGCACGGCGGCCGGGTCCTTCAGCGGTTTCCACCAGTCCGGGTTGTCCCGGTACCAGGCGACGGTGTCGGTGATGCCCTGGCCGAAGGGGATCCGCGGCTCATAGCCGAGCTCCCGCCGGATCCTGCTGTCGTCCAGCGCGTACCGGAAGTCGTGGCCCTTGCGGTCCTCGACCATGCGCACCCGGTCCCAGTCGGCGCCGCACAGGTCGAGCAGCGTGGCGGTCATCTCGCGGTTGCTGAGCGCCATGCCGCCGCCGACGTTGTAGACCTCGCCGGCCCTTCCGCGGGCCAGCACCGTGTGGATGGCGCGGCAGTGGTCGTCGACGTGCACCCACTCCCGGACGTTGGTGCCGTCGCCGTAGAGCGGGACGGTGCCTCCGGTCAGCAGGTTGGTGACGAACAGCGGGATGAGCTTCTCGACGTGCTGGTACGGGCCGTAGTTGTTGCAGCAGCGGGTGATCCGCACGTCCAGGCCATGGGTCCGGGCGTAGGAGAGGGCGATCAGGTCGCCGCCGGCCTTGGCGGCCGCGTACGGCGAGTTGGGGGACAGCGGCCAGTCCTCGGTCCAGGCGCCGTCCGTGATCGAGCCGTACACCTCGTCGGTGGAGACCTGCACCATCACCGGACCGTCGGCCCGCAGGCAGGCGTCGAGCAGGCACCGGGTGCCCTCGACGTTGGTCCGGACGAACTCGGCCGCGCCGTGCAGGGAGCGGTCGACGTGGGACTCGGCCGCGAAGTTCACCACGCGGTCCTGTCCGGCGACCAGCTCGCGCATCAGCTCCGGGTCGCAGATGTCCCCGCGGACGAAACGCAGCCGCGGATGTCCGGTCGGCAGGTTGGCGAGGTTTCCGGCATACGTGAGTTTGTCGACGACGGTGACCGTCGCGTCCTCGCAGCCTTCGAGCTCACCGGCGAGCATGCTTCGCACATAATGCGAGCCGATGAATCCGGCGCCGCCTGTCACGAGCACCTTCATTCCGATATCCCGTCCGTGATCGAATATCTCATTGCATCCTCCCGCAAGGATGGTCCGGATATCTCGTCCAGGATGGCTCAAGGCTGGTTCGCGGACGGCGGCGAGCCGCCGTGCAGCGCACGGGGAAATACCGGCACGGCACGGCCCGGCCGCTCTTCGCTCAGTCGGAAGGCGGCCGGGCCGGGAGGGGGGTGAATGCCGAACCTAGAAGCCGGCGGTGGAGCCGGTGGGAGCCAGCGACGCCGTACCGAGTTCAAGCACTTCGTGCTGGAGCCTCTGCAGCTCCGGTGAGGGGGCCAGGCCCAGTTCCTCGTCGAGCGTGTGTCGCAGTCGCTGATAGACCTGGAGCGACTCGCTGCGCCGCCCCGCGCGGCTCAGCGCCAGCATGAGCTTTCCGTGGAACCATTCGTTGAGCGGGTAAAGCGCGGTCAGGGACCGCAGCTCGGCGATGAGTTCACGGTGCCTGCCGAGCTGGAGGTTGGCCTCGATCCGCAGTTGGATGGCCTGGATGCGCTGCTCCTCGACGTGTGCGACGCTGCCCTCGAGCAGGCGTCCCACGGTGACGTTGGCCAGCATCGGACCGCGCCACAGCCCGAGCGCCCGCTCCAGCACCTGCACGGCCTCGGCAGGCCGGCCGGCCGCGAGCAGAGTGCGTCCCTGCTGCGTGAGCCGGTCGAAGACCTGCAGGTCGAGTTGGCCCTCGGCGATGTCGATCAGATAGCCTGGAGCGCGGGTCAGGAAGATCTGTTCGGCATCGGGTCCCGCCACCCGCGCGAACAGTTTCCTGAGATGGTAGATATACGTCTGCGCGGTGGTGACCGCGCTCTGCGGCGGGCATTCGCCCCAGAGCTCCTCGATGAGAGACCGGGTCTCCACCAGGCGATTGGCACGCAGCAGCAGCAGAGCCAGAACTCCGCGCACCTTTGGTGCCGTGGGTGTACAGACACGCTCCCCGTTGAACACTTCGAGCGGGCCCAGCACATTGAATCTGAGGTCTATGGCCTGCATACACCCCGGACTGAACTGATGACGCGCCAAGACGTTCCCCCATGTCACGTGGTCATGCGGACGCTGTCGAAACGCATCCCCCGGCAAGGGATCCCCGTAAGCCGCGGAAATACGCCCCTTGACGGACCCTCAGCACCGGTTCATCGAAGCGTCCCTGCGGGGGGTAACCCGGACAGTGAAAGGGACATCGGGGCCTCAGGTGGGGTGTGCGCTCGTCAAGCCATCCGCAGGAACTGCTATCGCTGCCGCCGGTCACGCGGCAACGCGTACTACGAAACAAGTGTCGCACGGTGCAGGTGGTATGCGCGAGCCTTCGCAGCCGGCTGGTCTGGACCAGGTATGCAGCCGATCACTCCACACCCGCCTGCCAAACCGGCCCCTGTCACTCGAGCCCTCACTCCCCTCATCCGTCACTCACGCACACTGCGGCACATGGTCTCGTGACCGGTTAGAGGCTTGCTCAACGCGCGTCGCGCGAGGGTTTCCCGCCCGGTCACAGGCGTCGGGCGCGCCTTCCAAGCCGCGTCGAGCCGGTCTCGAGGCCCCGCCACCACAGTGCGGCCATGACCAAGGAACAGCGTGTGGCCGTCGTGACCGGAGCGACGAGCGGCATCGGCCTGGCCGTCACCCGCCGCCTGGCGGAGGACGGCATGCGGGTGTACATCTGCGCCCGCACGACCGAGGCCGTCGACGCGACCGTCGGGAAACTGCGCGAGGAGGGGCTGGACGTCGGCGGAAGCGCTTGCGACGTCCGGTCCAGGGAGCAGGTCAACACCTTCGTGACCGCTGCCGTCGACCGCTACGGGCCGATCGACGTCGTGGTCAACAACGCGGGACGCAACGGTGGCGGCGTCACCGCCGACATCTCCGACGAGCTGTGGTCCGACGTGATCGACACCAACCTCAACAGCGTCTTCCTCGTCACCCGCGAGGTCCTCACGACCGGCGGGCTGCGCCACCGCGACTGGGGCCGGATCATCAACATCGCGTCCACCGGCGGCAAGCAGGGCGTTGTACTCGGGGCCCCGTACTCCGCCTCGAAGCACGGTGTCATCGGCTTCACCAAGGCCCTCGGCAACGAACTGGCGAAGACCGGCATCACGGTCAACGCGGTCTGCCCCGGGTACGTCGAGACGCCGATGGCGCAGCGTGTCAGGGCCGGCTACGCCGACCACTGGGGCATCCCCGAGACCGAGGTGCTGGACAGGTTCCGGGCGAAGATCCCGCTGGGCCGCTACTCGACCCCCGACGAGGTCGCCGGACTCGTCGGCTACCTCGTCACGGACTCCGCCGCGCCCATCACCGCGCAGGCCATCAACGTCTGCGGCGGCCTGGGCACCTACTGACCGCGGCGCGGCCCCCGACCAACGATCCGACGCTCGACCCACAGGAAGGCGAAAGCGGTGTCACAGCCGAAGACCCACACTTCCGAACATTCGGTAGCGGTGCACGCGCCGGCCGACGTCGTCTACGGCCTGATCGCGGACGTCACGGGCTGGCCGCGGCTGTTCGCCCCGACCGTGCACGCCGAGCGGGTGGACGCCGACGGGAACGAGGAACGCATCCGCCTCTGGGCGACCGCCAACGGCGAGGTCAAGACCTGGACATCGCGCCGCGGACTCGACCCGGTGGGGCGCCGGATCACCTTCCGGCAGGAGGTCTCCCAGCCCCCGGTCGCCGCCATGGGCGGCACCTGGGCCGTCAACGCCGTCTCCGGCCGGTCCTGCGAGGTCGTCCTCACCCACGACTACCGCGCCGTCGACGACGATCCCGCCGGCCTGGAGTGGATCGAGCGGGCCTGCGACCGCAACAGCCGCGCCGAACTGGCCGCCCTGAAGACGGCGGCCGAGGCGCGCGGCGGAACCGCCGAACTCGCCCGGTCCTTCGAGGACACCGTGCTCATCCGCGGCAGCGCGGGCGAGGTCTACGACTTCATCAACCGGTCCGACCTGTGGCCGCGGCGGCTGCCGCACGTCTCCCGGGTGGAGCTGCGCGAGGACGTGCCGGGGCTGCAGCTGATGGCGATGGACACCCGGGCGCCGGACGGCTCCGTGCACACCACCGAGTCCGTCCGGGTCTGCTTCCCCGACCGGCGGATCGTCTACAAGCAGACGCGCGTACCGGCCCTGCTGTCCGCGCACACCGGGCAGTGGCGGTTCAGGGAGGTGCCGGAGGGCGTCGAGGCCACCTCGCAGCACGCCGTGGTGATCGCCCCGGACCGCATCGGCGAGGTGCTCGGCGCGGAGGCGACCGTCGCCGAGGCGCTCGCCACCGTGGAGAAGGCGCTGAGCACCAACAGCAGGGCCACGCTGCACCTGGCCAAGGAGCACGTCGAGGGCCGCGGCAATGGATGAGGGCCGCCCGCTCGGTTCGCTGCTGCGGCAGGCCGCCGCCCGGCACGGCGAGCGCACCGCCCTGCGCACCGGGACAGCCGCACTGACCTTCGCGGAGCTGGACGCCGGGGCCGACCGGTGCGCCGCGGCCGTGCAGCGGCTGATGGGTGCGGACGGCGGGACCGTGGCGCTCGCCTCACCGCTCGACCCGGCGTTCGCCGTCGCCTTCTACGGCATCGCACGCAGCGGCAACGTCGTGGCACCGGTCAACCCGCTGCTGCGCGCCGACGAGTTGCTGCACCTGCTGGGCACCACCCGGGCCGCGCTGGCCGTCGTCACCCCGCCCATCGCCGCGGAACTCCGCTCGATCCGCGCCGAACTGCCCGACCTGAGGCACGTGGTGCTGCTGGACGAGGGGTGGCCCGGGCACGGCACACCGGCCGCGGTGCGGACCGATCCGCGCGGCGTGGCGTGCGTCCTCTTCACCAGTGGCACCACCGGGCCGCCGAAGGGCGCCCTGCTCACGCACCGGAACCTCACGGTGAACGCCGCCCAGGTCGCCTCGGCCCACCACCTCGACGACTCCTCGGTGGTCCTCAACCACCTGCCGAAGTACCACCTGATGCACCTGAACTCGGCGCTCCACGCGGGCGCCACGCAGGTACTGTGCGCCCGCCCGGAGGCCGCGGACGCGGTGGCGATGGCGGCGCGCTTCGGCGCGACGCACTACTACAGCATCCCGGTACGGCTGTCGCGGCTGGCCGCCGACGCGCGCCTGGCCGAACTGGCGATGCCGTCGGTCAGGATGATCGCGTCGGGGGGCTCCGCGCTGCCCGCGGAGTCCGCGGAGGCGCTGCGCGCCCACTTCGGCGTGCCGGTTGTCCAGGGATACGGCCTCGCCGAGACCTCGCCGCTGACGCACTCCGACGGTCCGGTGGACCCGGTGCCCGGCTCGGTGGGCCCGGTGGTCGAGGGCACCGAATGCCGTGTCGTCGACGTGGCGACACGGGAACCGCTGCCCGCCGGCGAACGGGGCGAGGTGCAGGTGCGCGGCCCGCAGGTGATGCGCTGCTACCTCGGCGGCGACAGCCCGCTGGACGCCGACGGCTGGCTGTCCACCGGTGACGTCGGCCATGTGGACGCCACCGGGCGGCTGTTCCTGACCGACCGCATCAAGGACGTCTTCAAGTGCGACAACTACCTGGTCTCGCCGTCGGCGGTGGAGCGGCGGCTCCGCGCGCATCCGGCGGTCCTGGACTGCGCGGTCTTCGACCTGCCGGACCACCTCAGCGGGGCCGTCGCCGCCGCGCTGGTCGTCCTGGCCGACCGCGCCACCCCGGTCGGGGAGGTCCTCACACAGGTCAACGAGCAGCTGCCGTACTACCAGCGGGTGCGGCACGCGGAGGTGGTCGACGCGATCCCGCGGTCGGCCAACGGAAAGATCCAGCGCACCGTGCTGCGCAGGGACGCAATGGAGCGGCGGGCAGCGGTCCCGCCCGGCAACGGAGGTAGAGCAGTGGCCGAGGCAGCGCAGATCGTGGCCGTCACCAGGTTCACCGTCAAGGGCGACGCGGCGGAGTTCGAGGCGGCGTTCACGGCACACGCGGAGTTCATGCGCGGGCGGGACGGTTTCCTGCGCGCACAGATGATCCGTTCGGTACGCACCCCGGAGGTCTACGTCAACGTCGGCTGGTGGCGCGACCAGGACTCCTACCTGGCCGTCCTGCGGTCCGACGAGTTCCGCGGCCACCTCGGCGAGTTCGCCCGGCTCGCGGACGTCGAGCCCATGCAGGGGCCCGTCCTGTTCACCCTTGAGCCGGCCGGGGCGTGACCATGGAGGGGAGCGGGAGCACGCTCGGCCTGGAGGGCCGGGTCGCGGTGGTCACCGGGGCGAGCCGGGGCCTGGGGCTCGCCGCGGCCCGCAAGCTGTGCTCCTGCGGCTGCCAGGTCCTGATCAACTACGCGCACGACGACGCGTGCGCCGAGCGGGCCGTCGAGTCGCTGAGCGGCCTCAAGGGGAACGCGGTGGCGGTCAAGGCGGACGTGTGCGCTCCGGGCGCCCTGACCGGGCTGCTGGAAGACGCGCGGGAACGGTTCGGCAGGGTGGACGTCCTCGTCCACAACGCGGCGGCCTGGACGCCCGCCGCCGCGCTCGCCGTCGACCCCGCGGCCTTCCACCACGACGTGCGGGCCGCCCTCGATCCGCTGCTGGGCGCGGCCGCGGCCCTGCCGGAACTGATGGACCGGGGCGGCCGCGTGGTGGCCGTCTCCAGCAGCGGAGCCCAGCGGGTCGTGCCGCGGTACGTCAGCCTGGGGGTCGCCAAGGCCGCGTTGGAGTCGCTGGTCCGGTACCTGGCGGCGGAGCTCGGCGACCACGGCATCACCGTGAACGCGGTCTCGACGGCGAAGCTCGACAAGGGCGAGCCGGTGCCCGGTGGCGCGGGCGGCCGGCGGCTCACCCGGCCGGAGCAGGTCGCGGACGTCATCGCCCTGCTGTGCACGGACGAGGCCGACTGGATCCGCGGCCAGGTCGTCTCGGCGGACGGCGGCTGGAACCTGCATCCCTAGTGCCGCGTCAGCCAGGGTTTGCCCGTCAAGGAGCGGCGTCCGGTGCGGTAGCTCGCAAGGCGCCGGATCGGCCTCGTACCGGGCGTACTCGGTCGAT
>JBEHXI010000108.1:0-22434 GCA_048498775.1 Actinomycetota bacterium
TGGTGCGCGAGTACCGGCACGAGTACCAGCCCGAGGTGCGCCGGGAGTTCGCGCTGTGCGCGTCGTGCGGCAACGTGTGGGACACCGCCGAGGGCACCCATCCCCCGGTGGCGCTGGGCGAGGAGGTCGCCCTCCGCGGCTCGGAGCACGCGCAGGGCGTGCGGGTGACGAACACCCAGGACCGTCCGCTGCGCGGGGCGGTCGGCCTGCGCCTGTACCAGGCGGCCAAGCACGGGGTCGCCGTCACGCCCGAGGTGCGCGACGTGGAGGTGCCGCCGCACTCCAGCCGGGAGTTCTGGTTCACCCTCAAGCTGCCCGACCAGATCCCGGCGCACATGGAGTTCCTGCGCGGCTTCCTGGTGTCGAACCTCGGGGTGTCCGTCTTCCAGCGGAACCTGTGGATCAGGCCGGCGGCCGGCGCGGACCGGCCGGAGGCGGAGGAGCCGGGCAGCACGGTGGCACCGGTCTGGCCGCCGACGGGCACGGTGCTCAGCCAGGTCGTCGCGGGGCGGCGGCAGTGACCTTCGCGGCAGGCCGCGGGCGGCGGTACCTGGTTCCCATGCCGCCGCCCAACGTCACCGGCACCCTGCACATCGGCCATGCGCTGACCCTCGCCATCCAGGACGCGCTGGTGCGCTCCGCGCGTCTGGACGGCACCGACACGCTGTTCGTGCCGGGCACCGACCACGCCGGGCTCGGCATGTACGCGGCGGTCATGCGGAATCCGGACTTCCGCCCGGATCTCCCGCTCGCCGGCAGGCTCCGGGCGTGGGCCGACCACCACCGCGCGGGGATCATCTCCGAGCTGCGCGGACTGGACCTGGCCTGCGACTGGGAGGAGGAGCAGCACACCCTGGCACCCGGGTACCGGGCCGTCGTCGAACGCGGCTTCGCGGCACTCGCCGCGGAAGGGCTGGTGTACCGGCAGGAGAAGGCGATGCCGTGGTGCCCCGGCTGCCGCAGCGTCGTCCCGGACATCGAGCAGGTCCGGGAGGCCGAGAACTGCGCGGTGAGCCTGGTGGCCGCGCGGCTCGGCAACCGCACCCACGTCTTCGAGGTGCGGGCCGTCGAGGAGGTGTGGGGCGCGGTGGCCGTCGCGGTCCCCGCCTCCCACCCGGCGGCCGGCCGCACCGCCCGGCTGACCGCCCTCGGCGACCGCGAACTGCCGGTGCTCGGCGCGGACGTCGACGCGCCGCGCCTGGTCGTGCCGGCCCTGCGCGGGCCCGACCTGGAGCTGGCCCGCCGCCACGGGCTCTCCCACGACGAGGTGCTCGGCCCGGACGGCCGCTCCCTGGTGCCCGGCCTGACCGGCCTGACCAGGGAGGAGCTGCGCCGCGAGACGGTGACGCGGCTGGCCTTGCGGTCCATGGCGCGCAGCGTCCCGGTGTCCCGGTGCGGCACCTGCGGCACCGAGCTGACCACGCGGTACACCCGGCAGTGGTATCTGCGGCTGGCCCCGCTGGTGGCCCCGGTGCGGGCGGCTCTGGACCGCGGCGACCTGGTGATCGGCCCGCCGTCCGTGCGGAAGGAAGCCGTCCACTGGATGGCGACCGTGCACGACTGGTGCATCAGCCGGCAGATCGGCTGGGGACAGGTGATCCCCGCCGCGGTGTGCGACCGCTGCCCGTACTTCAGCGCGCTGCCGGAGCCGCCGCGGACCTGCCCGGACTGCGCGGCGCCGCTGCGGCCGGAGACCGACGTCTTCGACACCTGGTTCAACTCCGCGCACTGGACGGTGGCCGTCTCCGGCTGGCCGGACCCGGCGCGGACCGCGGAGCGCTACCCCGCGGCCATCATGACGTCCGGCCGGGACATCGTGTTCTTCTGGATCATCCGGCTGCTGGCGATCGGGCACTTCCTCACCGGCCGGCTGCCCGCCCCGGAATGCCGGCTGCACGGGATGGTCGTGGACGAACACGGCCGGAAGATGAGCAAGTCGCGCGGGAACGGGCTGTCACTGGCCGACGCGCTGGCCGAGCACGGCGGCGACGTGCTCCGCGCCGGCCTGCTGTCGGCGTGCCGGGAGGCGGACAACGTCCGGGCCCGGCCCGAACTCTTCGCCGCCCAGCGCCAGGTGCGGGACACCGCCGAGCGCCTGGCCCGGCTGGTGTCCCCGCCGGGGTCCGGGGCCGCCCCCGACGAGCTGGAACACCACTGCCGCGCGGCCGCCCGCACCGCCCGCGCGGCGATCCGCGGCCACCTGGACGCACGCCACTTCGACCGGGCGGTGGGGCGGCTGACCGCCTTCTGCGGGCAGGTCCTGGCCCGCTACGTGGACGCCCGCACCCGCAGGCCGTCCGGCGGCGGCGCGGTGACGGCGGAGCTGCTCACCGATGTCGCCGCCGTCTACGAGCCGTTCATGCCGCGGGCCGCCGAGGCGCTGCGCGCGGCCGCCCGGAGCCGTCCCGCGACCGCCTGGCAGGTGGACGCCGGCCGGGCCGACGCGGTCGAGTCGCTGCTGGCCGCGGTCGAGGAGGCGGAACGGCTGAAGGGCGCCATCGGGTTCCCGGACGGCACCGAGGTGGTCGTGGCGGCCGCTGACGCGTCGGTCGCGGCGCTGTTCGCGGCGGACTGGGCCGCCGGGCTGAGCACGGTGCGGCTGGTCGCCGGGGAGAAGCCGGACGGCGCCTTCGCGGTGAGCGTCCCGGGACGGCCGGGCACACTGCTGTGGCTGCCGGACGCCTTCGCGGCCCGGGCGCGGCAGGATCTGCGGCGCCGGCTGCGCGGGCTCGCCCGGCAGCGGTACCGGCTCGGGCGCCGGCTCGGCCAGTTGGAGCGCGGCGCGACCGCCGGGGCGCGGCAGCGCCGGGAGGCGCTCAGCGGCCGGCTGGAGCGGGTGGCGGAGACGACCGGCGGGCTGCGCGGGTCGATGACGGCCGCTACGGCGGCGACGGCCGCGACGGCCGCACAGCGGGCATCGGGCACAGGAGACCACATGACGGGGACGGGGACGGCGATGGCGGGTCAGGCATGGACGTGATGACGGCGGTGCTCAGCCGGCGCAGCCACCAGGTGCTCGCCGAGCCGGCGCCCGGTGTGGAGGAGTTCGCCTATCTGCTGAAGGCGGCGGCCTGCGCGCCGGACCACGGCAGACTGCGGCCCTGGCGCTGGGTGCTGTTCCGCGGCGACGACCGCGACGCGGTGGCCGCGGCACTGGCGGAGGGCGGCGGCGGCAGCGTCGAGACCGCCCGGGCGAAGGCCCGCCGGGCGCCCCTGCTGGCCGGCCTGGTGATGGAGCCGCGGCTGGATTCCGCGATCCCCGAATGGGAGCAGCTGGCGGCCGTCACCGCCATGACGACCACGTTGATGCTGCTGCTGCACGCCCGCGGCTTCGGCAGCATCTGGCGGACCGGCCGCCTGCTGGACTCCCCGCCGGTGCGCAAACTGCTCGGCCTCAACGACCATGAACGCGCCCTGGGTTGGCTGTACGTTGGTACTCCCGATCCGGACCAGGGCGTCCGGCGCCGTGAGCGGCCCGACGTCGCGGAGCGGCTGGCGGTGTTCGACGCGCGGAGGCAGACAGCGACATGATGCTCGATGACGAGTTACGCACCCTGGTCGAGAAGCAGGGACTCGGATTCGTCGCCACCGTCCGGCCGGACGGCACCCCGAGCCTGTCGCCGAAGGGCACGACCGAGGTGTGGGACGACAGCCATCTGGTCTTCCTCGACCTGCACTCGCCCGGCACGGTGGCCAACCTCCGCCGCAACCCGGCCGTCGAGGTGAACGTCGTCGACCCGATCCGCCGGAAGGGCTACCGGTTCCGCGGTACCGGGGAGGTCCACACCGAGGGCGACCTGTACGACCGCATCGTGGACCGCTTCCGGCGGCGGCGCGGCACCGACCCGGCGCGGGTGAGGTCGGCGGTCCTGATCCGGGTCACCGAGGTCAGCCGGCTGATCTCGCCGGCGTACGAGGACGGCGCGCGGGAGGCGGACATCGCCGCGCGGTGGCGGGGGCGGCTGACCGCCGACGACGGGGCATGAGGCCGGGCGGGCCGCGGGTGCGGGAGGGTGCGTGGTGAGGGTGTCCGGCGGGATCAGACGCGACGACCCGCGGCCCGGCGCGGAGCGGGACGGCGGTGCGGGTGTGCGGGGCGACGCGCGGGAGCGGGCGGTGAACCGGGCGGTCCTGCCCCTGCTGGCGCAGTACCTGCTCTCGTTCACCAGCTACCTGTCGCTGACCCCGGTGCTGGCGGTGCTCATCCGGGACGGCTGGCACCAGTCGGCCGCGGTCGTGGGCCTGGCGCTGTTCGTCTTCAGCTGCTCCTCGCGCGCCGGTTCGATCCTGCTCAGCCCCCGCCTGGAAGGGCTGCCCGGCGTCCGGGTGCTCATCGTGGCGAACCTGCTCTCCGGCACCAGCTTCCTGGTGATGTCGCAGGCCACGTCGCCCGTCCCGCTCATCGCGCTGCTGGCGCTCGCCGGCACCGGGGTCAGCCTCAACGGCCTGGTCGTCCGCTCGGTCATCGCCGAGTGGACCAGCGGCACGCGCAGCCAGGTCACGGCGTTCGCGAAGCTCAACGCCCTGCTCAACGTGGCCGCGGCGGTGGGCCCGATCATCGGCACCACGCTGCTCAGCACCCGCAGCCCCTGGCGGCTGCCGCTGGTGCTCGCCGCCGGGTACTACGCCGCTGCCGCGATCATGTTCACCCTCACCCGGCGCGCGGACCGCGCGTTCGATCCGGGGGGTAAACGGTTCTCCTTCCGCAGTTACGGCGCGGCGCTGCGCCGCTCCGTGTCCCTGCGGCACCTGATGCTGGCGTCCACCAGCGGCTGGCTGCTGTACGCGCAGCTGTACTCGGCGCTGCCGATCCACCTGTTCGCCACCACCCACTCCAAGGTCCAGGTGGCGGCGCTCTTCTCGATGGCCGCGGTCCTGATCGTCGTCCTGCAGATCCCGGTGTCCAAAGCGGTGGGCACGCTGCTGGAGCGCGGAACGCAGCTGTCCACCGTGCTGTTCACCGGGCTGGGCTGCTTCGCGACCTCCTTCGCGATCATCGCGCTGGCCGGCGGGCGGACCGCGCTGCTGTACGCGGCCGTGGCCGTCTTCACGCTGGGAGAGGTGCTCTTCGCGCCCTCCGTCGACACCGCCTTCGCGACGGCCGGACGGGAGTCGGCGGCCGGCTTCATCGCCGTCTACACCGGCAAGCAGATCACCCTGGCGGTGGGGGAAAGCACCGGGGCGTTCATCGGAGGCGCCCTGTTCAGCTACGTCCAGCAGCACTTCTCGCCCGGCGTCTACTGGTGGGGATGCTCGGCGATCGGCGTGCTGGCGGTGCTGGCCCTGTCGGCGCTGCGGCTGCGGACGTCCCCCGCTCCGGCGCCGGACGCCCACCGGCCGGCCGCGCAGCCGAGCGGCGACCGCTGAGTCGTCGGGCTGTCCTTTCGTGCAGAGATCCCCAAATACCCGTTGACATGCCCCCGTTACCCGGATGAGATTACTCCGTAACGCCCTTGGACTCCGCCCCGGTGTGGAAGGAGTGTGTGGTCGATGCCCGGTTGCCGGGTGTGCCGCTACCGCGGCGCGAGGAGCCGGTGACCCACCATCCGCGGCGCCGGTGGCAGTCCGCCGACCGTATGACCGAGGCAATCCGGCTTGGCCCGACCACCGGACAAGGGGCGATCCCGCCGTCTCCGGTGCCGGGCCCACCAGGTCGGGAACCAGGAGGATGAGCCGACCGTGCTCGCAACCCCAGCCATACTTCACGCCCAGTTATGCGCCAGATTCCCGGCCCCTCCCACCATCTGCCCCCCGGTGCGCGACCTGTTACGGGCAGCGGCATCCGGACCCGGCGGCGGCGCGACGGCAACCCGGCGGGAGCGTGTCGGATGACCACCGAACCGGTCCACGGCCAGACCGCCGACGACAGCGCCGAAGCCGACTACATCGTCGCCATCCGCAGTCAGCTCGACCGTCTCCGCGTCGAGCAGATGCTCAACCGCTCCATCCGCGGCGCCCGGATCCGCAGCGGCGACCATCCGGCGACCGCCACCGCGGATCTGCCACCCGGCAGCGACACCGTACTGATCGTCCTGCTCCGGGAGATCGACGCCGAGACCCAGGAGTGCCTGCCGTCCATCGCCGCGTTGGGCGTGAAGATCCTGGTGCTGGTGGATGACGCGCGTAGCGCCTCCTGGCACCGGCTGGCCGGGATCCCGCTGGGCGGCTGCCTGTCCACCGGGGAGCTGTCGGAGCACGTGCTCCGGTCCGCCATCGACCGGGTACGCGCCGGCGAACTGCCCATCTCCGCCAACCTGGTGCATGCCCTGCTGTCCCGCGCGGACGCGACACCGCCCAGTCCGCCGCGGACCCCCGGCATCCAGATGACCCTGCGCGAACAGCAGACCCTGATGCTGCTCGTCCACGGCCTGAGCAACAAGCAGATCGCCCGCCGGCTCGGCATCTCCGTGCACGGCGCCAAGCGACTGGTGGCGAACGTGCTGGCCAAGCTCGGCTGCGAGAACCGCACCTCGGCGGTGAGCAGGGCACTGCGCGAAGGACTGTACGACCGCTACCGCCGGCCCCTCGACCACGCCGGCACCGTCCCGTAGACGCGCGTTCGCACCGCCCGCGCAGTCGGTGGCCGGCTCCTCCCGTCCGGCCACCGCACCGCGCGGCCCGCGGCATCGGCGCGGCGATCGCCCGATGCGCCCGAACCTCAGCTGCTCCGGGCGAACACCTCCGCCACCTGCGCGATGACGTCCCCGGCGGGCTCCTCCACCACGCATCGGCCGCCGAGGCGCACCAGGGTGTCGTCCACCGGGGCGGTGCGGATGACCGAGCCGCGGCCGTGCAGCACCCACAGGGGACGCCCGAGCCGGAGGGTCAGCAGCATCGACGCGCTGCCGCACGCCTCGTCCTCGCCCTTCCCGATGCGCGGGGCCCACAGCCGCGCCCGCACCTGCCCGGCGTCCTCGTTCATCCACGCCCAGACCTGGGTGAAGTCCTCCCCGGGCGGCAGTTCCGTGAGCGCGTCGATCTCGGCGGCGGACGCCATCCGCAGATGACGCCACGGCTTGGACCAGGCGGCCGGTGCGGTCAGCCAGCAGATCCCCGCCGCGTCACGCCGGCAGGCCACCGCCCCGGCGTTCGGCACGATCTCGTCGACGTCGTGGCCGAGTTGGTGCAGCACCTCCAGGGTGCCCAGCACCGGATGGCCGCCAAAGGAGATCGGCAGTCCGTACGAGCCGTGAATACTGACGGTCGCGCGGTTCCCGGGTGGCGATCGAACGAACGCCACGGCAGGAATTCCCAGCCGGTCGGCCAGCTCCTGTCGCCGTTCCCCGGACAGCGCCGCATCCTCGGGCTCGGCCACCACGAGGACCGGGTTCCCGAAGTCACCGTCGTCGTCGACAAAGGCGCGGGCAAGTAAGCACTCCACCACGGCTGTTCTCCTCACAGATCGTTCGAACCGGAAGCCGCATTGATCATGCCGCAACCGGCGGACGACGGGGAGCGCACGGGCCGTACCGGTGCGCGCGGAGTGCGGCGCCGCCGGCGGAGCGGTCCACGGGACGGCGCGGCGGACGGGAATTGCGCCAGCTTTTACCCCTGGGGTTTTTCACCCCATGAACGGCGCTTCCCCAAATACATCCGGAGGGCATTGGAGTTCGTCATGCCAGTTCCGGCCAATGCTGTTGCGGCGAAAGTCAGGCCGGCCCGGCGCGCCCCCGCCCCCACCACCGCCACAGAAGGACATAACCCCCGCATACCGCCCGCCGGCGAGAGGCGAAAAATCCGGTCGGCGCGGCGTACCCGCAGGTACTTGCCCCACTCAGTGAAACTGTCAACTACCGGTTTCCGGCCAGGATGACGGTTGACAGGGGGTGGGGCGCGAACCCTAAAGTCGATGCTCGGGCGAGGAAGAGGGATCCGGGTTTTCCAGCCCGGCCTCGCCTTCCGTGCACTCGAAAGAGAGGCAGGACATGACCACGGAGTGGCCCGCACTTCACGAGGAATTAACCGAGAACGGGTACGCACTCATCGACGGAATATTCGACGACCTGGCGGCGGCCGAGGCGTTACAGCATTTCGGCACCCTCGTCCCGCAGTACGACGGAGAACTGCGCTACCAGGTGAAGGCCGTTCCCGGCTACGAGGACCGCCGCTATTCCAAGAGCGTCAACACGATTCTCGTCCACACCGAGGCGCCCGGCTGGAATCCGCCGCCCCGGTATCTCGCGCTGCACTGCCGCACCCAGGCCACCTGCGGCAGCGGCCACACGGAACTGGCGGACGCCACCCGCTTCCTGGACCGGCTCGACGAGGACGACCGCGCGGCGGTGCGCTCCCAGGAGGTCGACTGGCTGGGCAGCAACACCAGCGGGGTCGGCGGCGAGGGCGTCCGGCGCCCGATCGTGGAACGCGGCGCGGACGGCCGGGAGATCATCCGCTTCAGCTACAACCTGCTGACGGCCGGCCACTACGATCCGCCGGTGGACGCCCAGGTGAACGCCGAGGACCTTCCGCTCGGGAAAGCGGGCATACGCCTCGCCGAGGAGGCGGCCGACTTCTTCCGGAACGAGAAGGTGTCGATCCTCATTCCCGAGGATTCGATTCTGATCTGGGACAACCAGCGCATGCTGCACGCCCGCAGCGAATACCGCGACGCGCGCCGCCACCTGACGCGGTACTGGCTCGACGAGCCCCGCTGAGCCGTCTTCCGGCACCTGCTCCCGGACCGAAGCCGCCTCGACCAGCGGAGAAGCGATGACCACCCAGGAGAACGCGTCCACAGCCCGGCCGGATTCCGCGGAGGCGGAGTTCCCCACCGGCCTTCCCGAGGAATTGCGGGCCCCGTCCGCCCCCGGCCTCCCGCGCCATGACCCGAACGACCCGGTGGAAAGCGCGGTGATTCGCCGGCTGGTGGGAAACTGGCACCGCCGGGCGACCGTCAAGCGGGACGAACCCAATCTGGACGACCTGTTCGAGCCCAACCGGCCGGACTATCCCGAGCGGATCCTCCCGTTCCATGATCACCCCACCTACCGGAACCTGCCCCCGCAGAAGCGCTCCGAGATCCTCAGCTGGGCCTGGATCGCGTACAACCGGCACACGGTGATGGCCGAGCAGAAGGTGGCGAACCCGGCCTTCGCGCTCGTCATGGAGGGGGAATACCCGGCCCTTCAGGGCGAGGCGCTCGGCCTCTCACTCGCGCAGGCCATGGTCGACGAGCAGTACCACACGCTGATGCATCTGAACGCCAGCGCGCTCACCCGCCGGCGCCGCGGCCGGATGCTGCCGGACGCCGAACTGCCGATGTCGCACACCGCCCGCGAGCACCAGCGGCTGCGGGACGCCGCGTCGTACCGCTGGCAGCGGTCGCTGACGACGCTGGCCTTCGCCACCGTCTCGGAAATCTCCATCAACGCCTATCTCGACCTGCTGGCGGACGACCCCGAAATCCAGCCGATCAACAGTTCCACGGCCAAGCTGCACAACCGGGACGAGTACTGCCACGCCTCGATTTCCGCGGTGCTCGCGGAAACCGTCTACCACCAGCTCGACGGCGAGCGGCAACGGTATTTCCTCGACATGCTGCTGGCCGGTCTGGAGGCGTTCGTCGCCACCGACTACGGGACCTGGCACCGCATCATGGACCTGACCGGAGTCACCGGCGGCCACGAGATGCTGGCCGACTGCCAGGCCGAGTCCGGCCGCAGCCGCCTGGTGCGCGACTACACCGGCCTGCACACCCTCCTCCGGCAGATGGACCTCCTCGACGACGTGCGCTTCGACTGGTCCACGTCCCACATCTCCGCCTGACCCACCATCCCCCCACGTCGCCGTCGCCCAGCCGCGGCGGCGAGACCCTGAGATGTGAGTGAATTCGGGTGAAGACCTACTCTCATGACCAGATGGCGAAACTCGCGGTCGAGCGCGGAGTCCCCGGGGACTACCTGCGCGAGCTGCGGGTGGTCGGCACCGTCCTGCCGTTCAAGGTCAACAACTACGTCGTCGACGAACTGATCGACTGGTCGGCCACGCCGGACGATCCGATCTTCCGGCTCACCTTCCCGCACCGGGACATGCTGCCCCCCGGCGTCTTCGACCAGATCGCCTCCCTCCACGACACCCGGGCACCGCGGGACGTGCTGCGCAAGGCCGCCGCCGACGCGCGGAAGTCCCTGAACCCGCACCCGGGCCGGCAGCTCCAGTCCAACACCCCGCGGTGGGACGGGCGCCGGCTCGAGGGTCTGCAGCACAAGTACGCCGAGACGGTGCTGCTGTTCCCCTCCCAGGGCCAGACCTGCCACGCGTACTGCGGATACTGCTTCCGCTGGGCGCAGTTCGTCGGCGACAAGGACCTGCGCCAGGCGGCCCACGGCTCGGACGACATCACCGCGTACCTGAGGGCGCATCCCCAGGTCACCGATGTCCTGCTGACCGGCGGCGACCCGATGATCATGCGGACCGAGCTGCTGCGCCGCTGGGTCGAACCACTGCTGGCGCCGGAGCTGGAGCGGGTGCGCACCATCCGGTTCGGCACCAAGGCCCTGTCCTACTGGCCGTACCGCTTCACCACCGATCCGGACGCCGACGACCTGCTGAGGCTGTTCGAGCGATGCGTCGCCGCCGGCCGGCACGTCGCCGTCATGGCGCACTTCTCCCACCCCAGGGAGCTGGAGACCGCGGCGGTCCGGCGGGCCATGGCACGCATCCGGGCGACCGGGGCGGTGATCCGCGCCCAGGCCCCGCTGGTGGCGCACGTGAACGACAGGGCCGCCGACTGGGCACGGATGTGGCAACTGCTGGTCGAACTCGGTGCCGTGCCCTACTACATGTTCGTGGAGCGCGACACCGGCGCCCGCAGGTACTTCGGGGTGCCGCTGGCCCGCGCCCTGGAGATCTACACCGCGGCGCTCCGGAGCGTCTCCGGGCTGGCCCGCACCGCGCGCGGCCCGGTGATGTCGGCCACCCCCGGCAAGGTGCTGGTCGACGGCGTGGCGACGGTCGGCGGCGAGCGGGTCTTCGTCCTGCGGCTCCTCCAGGCCCGCCGCCCGGACCTGGTGGGCCGGCCGTTCTTCGCCGCCTACGACCCCCGGGCCGAGTGGTTCGACGAGTTACGCCCGGCCCTCGGGTCCTGGTTCCCGGACTCCCCCCCGGCCCGCGGACCGGACCGGCCCGAGGCGCTCCACCTGCCCGGCATCCCCTCCGCGGCCGCTGCGGAGGCGACGACGTGGAGGTGACCGTCCACGAGGTTCTGCTCACCCAGCGCCATGTGTGGCGTTCGGCCCGCGAGGAGATCGCCGCGCAGCCGGGACTGGTCGTCGAGGTGGAGCACGACGGAATCTCCGGCTACGGCGAGGCCGCGGCCTTCATGACCGCGACCTACCGGTCCGGACTGCCGCAGCTGCACGCCGATCTGCGCCGGATCGCCCCGGTGCTCGCCGGCCTCGACCCGTACGACCCCCCGGCCGCGACCTGGAAGGTGCTGCTCGGCGCCCTCCCGGAAGCGCCGTTCGTCCTGGCGGCGCTGGACAGCGCGCTCCACGACCTGCACGCCCGGCTGCACGGCGTCCCGCTGTGGCAGTCCCTCGGGCTGGAGCGGCCGACCGGACTCCGCTCCAGCTTCAGCGTGGGGATCGACACCGCGTCCACCATGGTCCACAAGCTGCGGGAGCGGCCCGGCTGGCACGCCTACAAGGTGAAGCTGGCGGACCCCGGCGACCTCTCGACCCTCAGGGCGCTGCGCGACCACACGGACGCGCCGTTCTACGTGGACGGCAACTGCGGCTGGCAGGCGTCCCGGACGCTTCCGGCGCTGGAGGCGCTGCGGGAGCTGGGCGTGCGGTTGCTCGAACAGCCCTACCCCCGCGACCACTGGGAGCAGGCCGCCGAGCTGAAGGCGGTCAGCCCGTTCCCGGTGATCGCCGACGAGAGCATGACCGGCCCGGAGGACCTCCAGGCGTGTGCCCGCTCCTTCCACGGCATCAACGTCAAGCCGATGAAGGCCGGCGGGATCACCCCCACGCTGGAGATCCTGCGGCAGGCACGCGGCCGCGGTCTGATCACCATGCTCGGGTGCATGCCCGAGTCCGCTGCCGGCGTGTCGGCCACCGCGCACCTGGGCGGCCTCGCCGACCACCTCGACGTGGACGTCCTCGACCTGCTCGCCGTCAACACCGGGAGCGGCCCGGTGCTCGACGACGCCGGACGGGTGCGGCTGCCGGACCGCCCCGGCTCCGGTTACCACCCCGACCCGCGGGCCGCGGGCTGGAGCGTGCGCGCCGCCACGGCGGACGTCGTCGAGCCGGTGCGCCGGAAGCTGCCTGCGGGCGCGCCGGTGGTGGGCCTGGAGCGCCGGGCGGCCGAACGGCTGCCCGCCGCGCGGCACTTCGCCGCGTCGCGCCAGGGCCGGGTGGTCGGCACCGCCACCGTCCACCCCGAGCGGCCGCCGGACGGCACCGGTGCGCGGGGCGCCGCCTGGCGGGTGCGCGACCTCGTCTGCGCCGAAGAGGTCCGCGGCACCGGCGTCGGCGCGGCTCTGCTGCGCACCGCGCTCACCCACACCGTCCTCGCCGGCGCGGACACGGTGTGGTGCCACGCCCCGGGACCGGCCGCCGGCTTCTACCGCCGCCACGGGTTCTCGGCCGGCGGTCGGCGCGGAGACGAACCGCCCCTCATGCACTGGAGCCCACGATGACACAGCACGCCCACACCGGCGCACCCCCGCGCCGGATCGACGCAGAGCCCGCCCGCGCCCTGGCCGCCACCGCCCTGGCCGCCGCCGGTGTGCCGGAGTCCGACGCGGCCGAGGTGGCGGACGGACTCGTCGAGACCTCGTTGCGCGGGGTGGACACCCACGGACTGCGGCTGCTCCCCCAGTACCTGGACGAGCTCGCCACCGGGGTCGCCAACCCCACCCCGGCCATCCGGCCGGTCAACGACCGCGGAGCCGGACTGCTGCTGGACGCCGACGCCGCGCTCGGCATGGTGGCCGGACTGGCCGCCGCGCGGCTGGCCGCCGAACGGGCCGCCCGGTTCGGCTCCGCGGTCGTCGGGGTGCGCAACTCCAACCACTTCGGCGCCGCCGCGGTGTACAGCCGGTACCTGGCCCACCGGGGACTCGTCGGGCTGGCGGTCACCTCGGCGGCCTCCCGGGTGGCACCCTTCGGCGGTGTCGAGCCGCTGTTCGGCACCGACCCGATCAGCGTCGCCTGCGGCCGGGACGGTACGCAGTTCGCGTTGGACATGGCGACCAGCCAGGTCTGCTTCGGCGAGATCAAGCAACGCCGTACGGAGGGCAGGCGGCTGGACCCGGGCTGGGCGACGGACCCGGCCGGCCGCCCCACCGAGGATCCGGACGCCGCGCACGCCCTGTCGCCACTGGGCGGCTACAAGGGCCAGGGACTGGCGATGGCGGTGACCCTGCTGGGCGCCGTGCTGGTCGGGGCGCCCCCCGACTGGCGGCTCACCCAGGTGGGCCACGGAACCCCGGGGCAGGGACGGCAGGTGGGGCACCTCATCATGGCCGTCGACCCGGACGCGTTCGCCGGTGCGGACGCCGTCTCCGACGGCCTGACCGACCTGCTGGAGACCGTGCGTTCGGCTCCGAGCGCCACCGGCTCCCCGGTCCTGGCGCCCGGAGACCCCCAGCGCGGCCACGCCCGGGAACGTGAGGCGGCCGGCATACCGCTGGACGCGGGGACCGCGACCGCCCTCGACGCGCTGGCCGTCCGGTACGGCCTGCCGGGCAGCCGGGCGGACGGCGAGGCCGCGACCGGGCCGGCGCCGGCCCGCACGGCGGGGGTGACGAGCGCGTGATCCTGCTTCTCATCAGTCCCCGCGGCGGGGGCCTGCCCTACGGCGACTGGCTGCCGGAGGCGGCCGGCGCCATGGTGGCCGTCACCGCGCAGGGCACCGCGGTCGGCGACGGCTTCGCCGAGGTGGTCACCGTGGACGACTACGGCGACGACGAGGCGGTGCTGACGGCCGCGCGCAAGCTGGCCGCCGGCCACCCGCCGCGGGCCGTGCTGGCCCTGGCCGAGGTCGACGTCGAGCGCGCCGCCGTGCTCCGCGCCGAGCTGGGCATTCCGGGGCTGCTCCCCGAACACGCCGCGGCCTACCGCGACAAGGTGCTGATGAAGCGGTACGCCCGCCAGGCCGGCCTGCGGGTTCCGCGGTTCGCCGAGGCGCGCGGCGCCGGGGACGTCACCGCCTTCATGAGCGGCCACCCGGGGAAGGCGGTGGTGAAACCCCGCGGCGGTTCCGGCTCCTCGGGCGTGCGGGTCCTCACCGATCCGGCACAGGCCGCCGCCCTGGACGCGGACCTGCGCCGGACGCCCTACGAGGTCGAGGAGTTCGTCGAGGGCGACCTGTGCCATGTGGACGCGCTGATGGTGGACGGGCGGCCGGTGGTCGCCGTGCCCTCCCGCTACACCGGTGACGGCTGCCTGTCGCACTGGACCGACAGCAGCCTGGGCTCGTGCACGCTGGACCCGTCCGACCCCCTGGCCGGCCGGCTGGTGGCGGCGGCCTGGCAGCTGGTGGCCGCGCTGCCCTCCCCGCCGTCGCTCTTCCTGCACGCCGAGTTCTTCGTCACCGCGTCCGGCGACATCGTGCTGTGCGAGGTGGCGGCCCGGGTCGGCGGCGGCCCGATCCCGCTGATGCTCCGTCAGCTCCTCGGGGTGGATCCGCGCGCCCTGTGGTCCCGGGTGGAGTGCGGGCTGCCGGTCGATCTGGACGCGGTGCGCGCCAGGCTGCGCGAGGCGCCGTCCGCCGCGTTCTGCGGCCTGCCGCCGCGCGACGGCCGGGTGGTCGGGCTGCCCGACGAGCCCCCGGGCGTACACGACTTCCGGCTCACCACCCATCTCGGGGACGACTGGCGCGGTGCCCGGTACCGGAACCGCAAGTCCGGCGACTTCGTCGCCACCTGGGTGATCACCGGTCCGGACGCCGACACCACCCGGAAACGGCTGCGGCAGACCGCGGAGCAGGTCGCGCGGGGCTTCGGCTGGGAGCCGGACGGCGAGGCCGGTGCGCCGGGCGCGATCCCCGCGCCCGGTGCCGGAACGACCGGGGACGACGCCGTCACAGGTGAGCTGCTGCCGGCCGGGAGCTTCCCGTCCACCGCGGACCTCCCCGGCCCGGACCGCCCGGGGATCGTCTGGGAGGACCGGCGGTGGTGGCGGTTCGTCGACCGTACCGATCTGCACCAGTGCCGCTACCTGCGGATCAGCGTCGGCGGCCGGCCGGTGGCGATGGCTCCGCTGCTGCTCACCCGAGACGCCGAAGGACTGCTCTTCTACGACCCGCCGCGCCTGATCGGCACCGCGGGCGCCATGGCCGAGCCGGAGCTGCTCACCGCGGCGGAGCGGCAGCGCTGGGACGAGCTGACCAGGCTCGTCGAGGAGGGACGCGGCCGGCAGTATCCGTCACTCGCCCTGGGCACCTTCGGCAACCACCACGGCGTGGTGCACGACCCCACCCGCACCGCCGCGCAGCGGGCCGCCGTGCTGGCCGCGCTACCCCGGCTGGTGGAGCGGGCCGCCGCCGAACTCGGCTGCCGCAGCAGCGCGTTGCTCTACCTCGGCGGCGAGGAGAGCGCGGCGGTGCGGGCGTCCGCCGCGGCCACCGGGCACCTGCCGGTGCTGCTGGGCGCCGAGGCCGTGCAGCACCTGCCGGAGTCGTCGTACGACGCGTACCTGGCCGGCCTGTCCAGCCGGCGGCGCACCCGGCTGCGCCGGGAGGTGCGCGAGTACGAGCAGGCCGGGTTCCGCACCGTGGTGCGCGAAGGGGCCGGCGCCATCGACGAGGAGATCATCGCCCTTCAGGTGGCGCACCGGACCAAGTACGGCCTGCCGGGCGGCGAAGCCCGGGTCCGGCGCGACTTCGAGGGCATCCGGGCGGAGCTCGGCGCGGACTGCCTGGTGCTCGCCGCCGAGCGGGAGGGGCGGCTGTCCGGCTTCGTCCTGTACCTGCGGACCGCGGAGGCGCTGTTCGCCCGCACCGCCGGGTTCGGACCGGACGCCACCGGCTGCTACCTGGCGCTGGCCTACCACGAGACGGCGCGGTGGGCGACCGAGCACGGCGTCCGGCGCGTCCACTTCGGGATGGCGGCCTACCAGGCCAAGCGGTCACGCGGCTGCGATCTGGAGCCGCGCTGGGGCTGGTTCGCCTTCGGCGGACCGCTCCGGGACGCCTACCGGGAGCTGCTGCGCCTGCAGTCGCTCACCGTCGCACGGCACTTGGAACAGGTCGGCGCCCCGGTGGCGCCACTCCCCATGTCAGGTACGGCCGCAGGAGGACGATGATGCAGTTGGTCCCGACCGAGACGATCTGGATGGACGGCGAGTTCGTCCCGTGGGACGAGGCGAAGGTCCACGTCCTGACCCCCAGCCTGCACTACGGCTGGGGGGTGTACGAGGGCGTGCGCGCCTACGAGACGGACACCGGCCCGGCGGTCTTCCGCCTCCGGGACCACCTGACCCGGCTGCACGACTCCGCGCGCGTCTACCTCATGGACCCCGGGTACGACGTGGCGGAACTGACCGAGGCCGCCCTGGAGTTGATGCGCCGCACCGGGCTGGCCTCCGGCTACCTGCGGCCCATCATCTACCTGGGCTACGGCGCGATGGGCGTCGCCCCGCAGCTGGACGCCGCCCGGGTGGCCATCGCCGCCTGGCCCTGGGGCTCCTACCTGGGGGAACGGGCCGACGAGGAGGGCTGCCGGCTCATGGTCAGCAGCTGGCAGCGGAACGCCAACCACGGCGTGCCGCCGCTGGCGAAGGCCACCGGGGCCTACGTCAACTCGGCGCTCACCAAGGTCGCCGCGATGCGCGCCGGTTACGACGACGCGCTGATGCTCACCGCGTCCGGCCATGTGGCGGAGGCGTCGGCCGCCAACATCTTCGTCGTCCGGGACGGAGAGATCGCCACTCCCCCGGTCAGCGACAACATCCTGCCCGGCATCACCCGGGACACGGTCATCACCCTGCTCCGGGAGGCCGGGCTCCCGGTGACCGAGCGCAGCATCACCCGCAGCGAGCTGTACGTCGCCGACGAGGCGTTCCTGACCGGTACCGCGGCCGAGATCGTGCCGGTGGCCTCGGTGGACGACCGCATGGTGGCGGTGGGCGGCTGCGGACCGGTCACCAAGCAGGTGCGGGAGGCGTTCCACGAGGTGACCCGGGGCCGGTCGCCGGAACACCGGGACTGGCTGGACCACGTCTGACGCCGTGTGGCGGGCGCCGCGGGGCGCCGGTCCCAACGGCCGGCGCCCCGCCATCCGTCCGGGAAGCGACGACACCGCTTCCCGGCTTCGACACCTTCAGGGAGAACCAGCGTGGCACGTGCAGTCCAGGCGACCAGACCCGGCCCGCCGGCGGACCCGCCCTCCGGCCGGACCTTCGGGGTCTTCCTCGGCGGCCAGCTGGTCTCGCTCACCGGTGACGGTCTCGCCATCCTGGCCATCCCGCTGCTGGTGCTGGACATCAGCCACAGCGCGTTGATCTCCGCTCTCGCGGCGGCGCCCCGGACGGTCGGATACCTGCTGGTGGGGATACCCGCCGGAGCCATCGTGGACCGGGTCAACCCGAAATCGGTCATGCTGGCCATGGACGTGGTGCGCTGCGCGGTGTTCCTGGCCCTCGGCCTCCTCGCGCTGGCCGGCTCACCCCCGGTGTGGCTCGTCCTGGCTCTCGCCTTCCTCTCGGCCGGAGCCGCCGCGTTCTTCGAGACCGCCCTGACCGTCATGGTCCGCGACCTGGCGACCGGCGACCGGCTGGTGCGGGCCAACTCCTACCTCCAGATGGGCAGTCAGGGCTCGCTGATCGTCGGTCCTGGCGTGGTGGGCGCCCTCGCCGCCACGGTGGGCCTGCAGGCGGCCCTGTTCGCCAATGCCGGGACGTTCGCGGTCTCCTTCGCCACCGTGCTGCTCGCGGTGCGGGGCAGGATCCGGCCGGCCGAGCGGCCGGCCTCCCCCCGCGTCGGCCTGCTCAGCGAGCTGGCGGAGGGCTTCCGCTACCTGCGGGCCACCCGGCTCATCCTGATCGTCACCTGCCTGCTGGCCACCGCCAACCTGTTCCTCTCGGTGGAGAACCTGATCGTGTACTACACCCGGGACACCCTGGACCTGGGCAGCACGACGGTGAGCGTGGTGGTCGCGGCGGGCGGGGCCGGGGGGCTGCTGGGCGCGGCGGTCGCGTCCCGGCTGGCCACACCGGCGCGGCAGGTGGTGCTCATCGGGGCGGGTTCCGCGGTCCTCGGGCTGTCGCTGGCCTGCATCGGCCTGGTCACCTCCGTCGTCCCGCTGATCGCCTGCAACGTGCTCACCAGCCTGTCCGCGATGCTGGCCACCGTCGCCATCCAGAGCCTGCGGCAGCGCGTCGTCCCCCGGCAGCTCCTCGGCCGGGTGACCGCCACGGCCCGGGTCGGCGCACTGTCCGCGGCCCCGCTCGGCGCGGCCCTGGCGGGTGCGCTCACCTCGGCCAACCACAGCGATCCCCGCCCGGTGTTCGTCGGGGCCGGTCTGCTGGCGGTCGCCACGACCGCGGTCGCCTGGTTCGCCGGCCTGCGGCACCACGCCTGGGCACCGGACGCCGTACTGGCCACCGAGCCGTGAGGGCCCCCGGCGATGACGCTCCTACTCCTCCGCCGTCATCTCGACGGAGACCGCCCGCACCAGCCGCTCCGCGGTCCGCGTGGCGGCGTCGGCCGTCTCGCCCATCGCGCACACGAACGACGACCGGTCGAAGGACGACCGCAGCGGCTCGACCCGGACGCCCGGCGCCAGCGTCAGCTTGCCGCCGAGGAAGCCCGGATCCGACGCGACGCGGTCCCAGCCGCCGACCGCGGTGACCACACCGGGCGGCGGGCACAGGAAACGCACCGCGGCACCGCACCGGGGAGTCCACTCCGAGGTGTCCACCGGCGTCCCCAGCAGCTGGTCGAAGACGGCCCCGTGCATCTCGGCACCGGTGATGTGCTGGGCCATGACGTGGATCTGGTCGCCGCCCGGCCGCACATGCACCTCGCCGAGCACCAGGTGCCCGCCGCCGGTCAGCCAGAACTCGACGTGGAACACGCCCCAGCCCAGGCCGAGCGCGGGCAGCGCCTTCTCCAGCACCGCCGCGACACCGGCCTGCGCGTCGGCGTCCAGCGGGGCGGGCATCGCGTGGCCCAGCTCCACGAAGTGCGGTGCGCCGGTGCTGAGTTTGGCGGTGACGGCCATCAGCCGGGGCAGCCCGTCGACGAAGACCCCCTCGGCGCTGTACTCCGTTCCCGTCTGGAACTCCTCGATGAGCAGCCCCGCGTCGTCCTCGTCACCGGACGGCGCCGCGATGCCCTGGGTGGTGAGATCCGCGGTGAGCATCGCCCTGGCCTCCGCCAGGTGGTCCAGCGCCGCCTGGAGATCCTCGGCGCCGTGCACCAGGGACACCCCGGCGCTGCCGCGGCCGGACGTGGGCTTGACGATCCAGGGCCCCGGCCCGTGGGCGGCCATGAACTCCGCCGACTCCCGCGCCGACGCGCAGCGCGCCGCCGCGGGCTGCGGAAAGCCCAGCTCGGCCAGTGCCCGGCGGCAGGCGTGCTTGTCCTGGATGCGGCGCACGGCGGCCCGCGGGTTCCCCCGCAGGCCGAGCGCCTCGGCGACCGCCGCCACCGACTCGGCCGCGGTCTCCCGGGTGCCGTAGACGCCCAGGAAGTCCTGCCCGGCGGCCGCCTTCACCGCCCACTCGACGGCCGAGTCCACCTCCGCGTACGGGAGTTCCACCACCCTGGCGGCCTGGGCGGCCAGGTCGGGCGCCTTCGCGAGGTTCACCGCGGTGTCCACCAGCCACACGTCGATCCCTCGCCGGTGCGCCTGCGCCAGGCAGTCGGCACCGGCCGGCTTGGTGGCTCCGCCGAGCAGGATCAGCGGGGGTAAGGACGCCATCGCTTCGCTTCACTTTCGTCCGCAGGTCCGCAACGTCGCAGCGGGCACCGGGGAAACGGCGCCACCCGCCATCCTCCCGCAGCGCGCACCGGCATCGTCAACCTGGCCACCCGGCCAGGTCCCGGCCCCCGTCCGGTGATCTCGTTCGAACTGTTGAACCCTTGGCGGCCGCCATCCGTAACTTGGGGGGATGTCCGCCATCGGCTGCCCGGACCTGTGCGGTGGAGCTCCACTCGCTCGCCCCTTCGGTTACGTGGCCGCCGTGGCAAGGGCCCGCATGCGTCACCAGCCGCACCGGCGTGGGACGGCGGGGAGGAGATAGGAGTCTCGGCGGTGTCCCACACCCCACAGGAAGGTCCTCGTAAGGCCCTGCGGCGCGAATGGCGCCGCCAGGCCCGGCGGCGCAGAATCTCGGGCCTGACGATCGCCGTCGTCAGCGTGCCCCTGGTCATGGGAACGGTCGCGGGCAGCGTGTTCGCCGCGGCCACCAACCAGCCGCCCGCGACCCCCAACCTGAACTGCACGCTCGTCGTCCCCGCCGCCCCGCTGACCGCGCAGGGCCTGGCGACGCCGTACCAGCTGACGGCGACCGACCCCGCGATGGGCCCGTGCAACGAGGCCAACGCCGGCCAGTCGGCGTTCGTCGAGGCGGCCGTGCTCACCCCGGCCGGCCAACTGACGCTCTACGACCCCCTGGTGATCGACCAGGGGACCCAGCCCGCCGCGCAGCCGGTGCCCGCGAACGTGCCTGCCGGTTCCACGGTCGGCATCTGGTTCGGGTTCAACGGGACCGACCTCACCCTTCAGTCGGCAGGCGGCGCCGACAGCCTCAACCAGGGCAACTGCGTCAACGGCCAGAACGGCTCCGTGTTCGGCCAGTTCGCCTACTGCGACGCGCCGGCCTTCTTCCAGGCCGCCAACAAGCAGATCGCCGCGAAAACCCTCCAGGTCCCGCCCGCCGGCACCGCCAAGGACGGCATGCCGTGCCCGACGACCCGCGACTTCTCCGTCGTCGACCAGGACCAGAGCGACAACGTGGTGACCCACTACCTGGCCGACGGCCAGGGCCGGACCGCCCAGAGCAACACCGCGGCCAAGGGCGCCATCCCCAACGCCGTCGACCTCGCCAACGGCAGCGACAACCTGCTGCTCAGCCAGTTCATCGACCCGGCGCTCGGCTGCGCCCCCTGGACGGTGCCCGACCAGTCCAGCGACGGGCAGCCCTCCGCGGCGATGCCGCTGGACGAACTGTCGGCGGCGGCCAACCAGCAGGCTCCGATCGCCCTCGTGCCCCTCAACGACCCGATGACGATGGGCAACGCGAAGACCGCCCTGTACCGCGCCGGGGTGGACCAGGCGGCACCCGGCGCCGGCGACGACGGAAACGGCGCCACCTACTGCCGGAACCTCTTCGGCAGCCCCGCCGGCATCCAGCGCGTCTTCAAGGACCAGGCCCTCTTCGCCCAGGCCCCGTCCGTCGACCCGAACGCGGCCACCGACCTGTTCACCTTCCTGGCGATGCGGGCCGGCCAGACCTTCACCAACCTCGGCTGCGGGCAGCTCCTGAACCTGCCCAACCCGATCACCCTGACGACCAACGCCAACGGCATCGTCACCGCCGCCACCATGGCACCGGCCGTCCCGACCCCCTCCGCCTCCGCGTCCGCGTCCGCTTCCGCCTCGGCCTCGGCGACTCCGACCGCTTCCGCCTCCGCATCGGCCTCGGCCTCGGCGACCCCGACCGCCACCCCGACCGCTTCCGCTTCCGCTTCCCCCACCCCGACCGCCACCCCCACGGCGGCCACCCCGACCGCCACGGCCACCAGCGTCAGCCCGACACCCAGCGCGGCCGCCTCCACCCCGGCCGCAGTCCCCTCAACCCCCGCGGCAACGCCCTCAACCCGCCCCACGGCCCCGCCCACCCCGGCCACCACCCCCTCGACGCACGCCACCACCCCCTCGGCGCCGGCCGTCGCCACCGCGACGGCTTCCGCCCGCGCCGCGGCCTCGGCTCCGACCACCCCGAGCGCCACTCCGGTGATCACGTCCACACCCACGGCCGTCGGTGTGGTGGAGCACGCGGCGGCTCCGATGGCGAGGAACGTCAACCAGGTCGGCACGGTCCCCAACGGCGCCCCGAACACCGGCACTCCGACGAACACGGCGCAAGCCGCCGTCAAGGGCGCGCTGACCGGCGCCGCCGGAGGAGCGGTCCTCGCCGCCGGCCTTCTGGTCATCATGTCGCGCCGCCGCCGACCGAGGCACCGGGGCTGAGCGCCACCGGGAGTCCGCCGTCCCTCGTCCACAAGGGCGTCGGACGGCGGACCCCCGGGGCACCCCGCGACATACGGTTCCGGACATGGCTGTTTCCTACGACCTCGCGATGGCGACGCGCCTGTCCGCCGCTCAGGTGGCCCGCGAGCTGACCGGCATCGCCCGGGCCATCGGAGTCCTCGACTCGTCGCCCACCCCGGAGGCCGTGTGCGGCGAGGGCGTGCTGACCCAACGCGGTACCTGGATCCGGGTCTTCGAGGAGAGGCCCCGGCCCTGGGATCCCG
>JBEHXI010000109.1:0-21957 GCA_048498775.1 Actinomycetota bacterium
GTCGGTCGGGGGACTCCGGGGCTCCCGTACCGCGGTCGCGGTGCCGCGCACCCGTATCGGGGGAGGACGGCCGCGCGCCTGCCGGGGCGTTAGCGTGGGGCCATGTACGGCGCCCTGTCCTGGCTGCGCGCGAGACCCTCCCGGCTGCGGGCCGCGGACATCTCCCTCGCGGCCGCCCTGTGTGTGTTCGCCCTGGCCATGTGCGAGGTGGGGCCGCAGCGCATGAGGGTGCCGCTGACGGCATGGCTCGTTGCGGTGACGGTCGTCACGTTCACGGCCCTGCCGCTGCGGCGGCGCCGGCCGGTCCTGGCGCTCGCGCTGACCACCGCCGGGGCGGCCGTCTACCTGCTGAGAGTGGCCTACCATCCCCCGGTGCTGCTCGCCCCGCTGATCGTCCTGCACCACACGGCGGCGACCACCGACCGGCGCACCGCGCTGCGGCGGGGCGTGCCCGTGGTGGCCGTGCTGGTCGGCAGCCGGGTCGTGGCCCGCCCGGAGGAGTGGTCGAGTTCCCGCACCCTCGCGGTGGCGGCGCTGGCGATGCTGGCGCTGGCGGCCGGCGACGCGGTGCGCAGCCGCCGCGACTACATCGCCGAGGTCGAGGAGCGTGCCCGCCGCGCCGAACAGGACCGCGAGGCCGAGGCCAGGCGGCGGGTGACCCAGGAGCGGCTGCGCATCGCCCGCGACCTGCACGACCAGGTGGGCCACCACCTGGCGCTGATCAGCGTGCAGGCGGGGGTGGCGGACTACGTGCTGGAGCGGCGGCCCGAGCAGGCCAGGGAGTCCCTGGCGCACATCCGGCAGGCCAGCCGGGCCGCGCTGGACGAACTGAAGGACACCATCGGGCTGCTGCGCGAGCCCGGTGACGCGGCCGCGCCGACCGATCCGACCGTGGGGCTGTCCGGCCTCGGCGAACTCGTCGCCTCCTTCCGCACGTCGGGCCTGCTCGTCGAGCACGAGGTGGACGGCGCGGTGCGCCCGCTGGCCCCGGCCGCCGACCTGACCGCCTACCGGGTGGTGCAGGAGGCGCTGACCAATGTGCGCAAGCACGCGGGAGCGGTACGGACCCGGCTGCGCCTGAGCTACCGGCCGGCGGAGCTGCGCATCGAGGTCGACAACGACGCGGGTGCCGCGGCGCACCCGGCGCCGGACGGCCGGGGCGGGCACGGCATCCGCGGGATGCGTGAGCGGGTCGGCATCGTCGGCGGGACGCTCAGCGCGGGTCCCCGCCCGTCCGGCGGTTTCCGGGTCAGCGCGGTCCTGCCGCTGTCCGAACGGGCCATGTCCGGGTCGTCCCGGTCCGGCGACGCGGAAGACGGCGTGCCGGCCGGCGGCAGGCTGGAGGGGATCTCGTGACGATCCGGGTCCTGCTGGCGGACGACCAGGCCCTGCTGCGCGCGGGCTTCCGGGTCCTCATCGACTCCACCCCGGGGATGGCGGTGGTCGGCGAGGCGGCCACCGGGCGGGAGGCCGTGCGGCTGGCCCGGGAGCAGCGTCCCGACGTGGTGCTGATGGACATCCGGATGCCGGACATGGACGGCCTGACCGCGACCCGGCTGATCGCCGGGGACGAGGACCTGGCGGCGGTGCGGGTGCTGGTCCTGACGACGTTCGAGATCGACGAGTACGTCTTCCAGGCGCTGCGGGCCGGCGCCGGGGGCTTCCTCGGCAAGGGCGCGGACCACGAGGAGCTGACCGGTGCCATCCGCACGGTGGCCGCGGGAGAGGCGCTGCTGTCCCCCGTGGCCGTCCGGACGCTGATCGCGCGCTTCCTCGCCCAGCCGGACGTCGGCCCGGTGGCGCCGCCGCCGGGACTCCTGGACGTCCTGACCGACCGGGAGCGCCAGATCCTGGTGCATGTCGCCGGCGGGTTGTCCAACGAGGACATCGCCGCGCGGCTGGCGCTGAGCCCGCACACCGTCAAGACCCATGTCAACCGGGCGATGGCCAAGCTCGGGGCCCACGACCGGGCCCAACTCGTGGTGATCGCCTACGAGACGGGCCTGGTCAGGCCGGCCGGCGGTGCCGCGCCGTACACCGTGCCGCCCCCCGCGTGAACCACCGGTCCGGCCGGGCCTCCGGCGGTCCTGTCATGCACCTGTTTTGACGCGCGTAGAAAGGGGGATGCACGTGCTGTCCGCCGGTTCCCCACATCTCTCCCGGAGGAGACACATGACGTTCCGCAGATTATTCGCCGCGCTCACCCTGGCCCTCCTGGGCCTGACGGCCGCGACGACGACAGCCGCCGCCAGCGGCACCAAGATGACCCAGGCCCAGGCTGAGAGCGCCTTCCGGTCGGCGGGCATCACCTGGAGTTCCAGCGGCAACTGCACCACCCGCAGCAACCCGTCGTGCACCTCGTTCGACCAGATCAACTCCGGCACGGTCGACACCATCATCACGCTGAAGCACGCGAGCGGCTGCGCCATCAACATCACCGGCGGCACCGAGGTCGGCCACGCGTCGGGCACCTACAGCCACTACAACGGCTACAAGGTCGACATCTCCCACAACTCGTGCATCGACGGCTACATCAAGAACGACTTCACCTACATCGGTTACCGCGGTGACGGCTACCCGCAGTGGAAGGCGGCCTCCGGCAACCTCTACTGCGACGAGGGCAACCACTGGGACATCACCGTCTACTGACGGACCCGCATCCTTCGCGTCCCGGAGCGGCCGGTGCCGGCCGCTCCGGGACGGCGCGTCAGGCCGGCCCGCCGCCGTCGCCGCGGGGCAGGTCCTTGACCATCACCAGTTCCCGCGCCGTCCCGTCCGGCAGCAGGCGGCCCTCCGTCCCGGCCGGCCGGAAGCCGTTGCGCCGGTAGCACGCGATGGCCCGGTGGTTGCCGGGAATCACGCAGAGCCGCAGTTCACCGGCGCGCGTCTCGCGGGCCCACCGCTCGACCTCCCGGATCAGCCGGTCGGCGACACCCCGGCCCCGGGCCGCCGGGCTGACCCACATCGATCTCAGATACACCGCGTCGCCGTCCGGGATACCGCTGGCCATCCCGGACGGCCGCCCGCCGTCGAGCACCACGACGTTGTGCGATCCGGGAATCTCCAGCCGCTCCCGCCAGCGGTCCTCCCGGTCCCCCTCCCCCTGCCAGTCCGCCAACCGGGACGTGAAGGCGTACGGCGCCTCCGCCAGTGCGGCGAGCCGCAGTTCGCGCCAGGTCCGCCACGCCTCGGGGGTCACCACCCACAACTCGACCATGGACAGCAGCCTCCCGCGCCCCGGGGCCCGGCGGCAACCACCCCGGACGGCGACCGGCGCGGGCGTGTCCTGCCCCCGGAAAGGCGTGCGCCCGCGGGGCGTCAGAGCGGGCGGTCGTCGCGGTGCCGGCCCAGGGCCCGGCCGAAGCGCTCCGAGACGGCCGGCATGATGCTCTCACCCTCCCCGGGCCGCTCCAGGCCGAAGACATGGCCGGGGAAGTCGAGTTCCTTCTGCACGGCCCAGATCGCCTCGTGCTCGTCCGGCGGCAGCACCCTCGCCGGGTCCCCCACGGCCACCCAGCCGATCGGCACCAGCGCGTCGGCGGGCAGCACCGTGCGCAGGTGCACCACCCCGTTGACGCGCACCTCCGCACGGGTGCCGATCCGGGCGCCGTTGAACACCCGGGTCCCGGTCGCCAGGAACGCCTCGTCCTCGACCACGCACCCGGTCAGAGAGGACTGCGGCCCCACCAGGACGTCCCTGCCGAGGACCAGCGGGTCGCGCCGGGTCCCCCGGAGCACGGCGTTCTCCATCACGATGCAGCCCGCGCCGAGCCGCACCGGCCCGCCCTCGGCGGTCAGGACCGCCCCGAACAGCACCCGGCACCCCGGGCCGACCCGTACGTCACCGCAGAGGGTGGCCGTCGGCGCCACATACGCCGTGGGATCCACCACCGGTGAACAACCGTCGTGTTCCATCAGCATGCCCTGGATCATCGCGCGCCCGGCGCGCTCGCGCACCCCGCCGCGCCCCGTCGAAGCGTGGCGGATGTGTCAGCGGCGGCGGCGCGCGACGGTGATGATCTCCGGGCTGGTGTCCGTCAGCGGGGCTCGGTCCCAGTCCCCGAACTGCTCCGCCACCACCAGGCCCGCCTCCGACAGGAACGCGGCGAGCGCCTCAGCACCGAGGAACCGCAGCGTGCTCCGGCTGCGCACCGGCCCGTCCCAGCCGGGGCTGGTGTAGGTGCCGGTGAACGAGACCCGGTCGCCCTCCACCGGCTCGTCGACCTCGCACACACAGCGCACGACGGTGCCGGAGTGTTCCGCCACCTCCCCCGAGTAGCGCACATGCCAGTTCTCCCACTCCCGGGCCAGGGGATTGCGGGTCTCGAACACGAAGGCCCCCTCGTCGGTCAGCGCCGCGGCGATCGCGGCCAGCGCGACGCGCACCTCCTCGTCGCCGAGCAGTTGCTGGAAGGCGTGACCGGTCATCACCACCAGGTCGAACTCGCGGTCCCAGTGCGGAGCGGTGGCCAGGTCGCCGGCCACCCACTCGATGTCCCGGCGTTCCCGGGCCACCTCCAGCATCGCCGCGGCCGGGTCCAGGCCGCACAGCCGTCCGGTGTGGCCGTCCTCCCGCGCCCTGCGCAGCAGCGCTCCGGTTCCGCATCCCACGTCGAGCACCGCCCGCGCGGACATCACCACAGGCAGATAGAAGGCGAAGTCCCCGCGATCCTCCCAGGGACAGAAGAGGTCGTACAGCACCGCCAGGCGGGGGTCGGAGAACTCTTCGTCGGCCATGCCCCCAGGGTGCCCGGCGCCTCTCCCGACGGGACAGCGATTTTCGCGCCGCCGCCGGGTAACCCAGGGTACGCGCCGGTCGGGGGCAGGTTACGGGCCCGTGAACCGATTATTGCGCGAACCATTGACCTGTCATGTACCCCTCAGTAACTTCCCGAGAGCGCCGCTGAGTTTCCCCCCGTCCGGCACTTCGCCGGGCGCCCCCCACGTCTGAACTCCCAAGGAGAGACCAGATGTCGATGCGCGCTCTCGGCCGTACCCTGACCGCCGCCGCCACCGTCGCGGGCACCCTGGCCCTCGGCCTCACCGGACCCGCCGCACACGCCTCCGCACCGCTGCAGTACGCCGCCCTCGGCGACAGCTACAGCGCCGGGTCGGGCGTCCTCCCCCTCGACCCCTCGGCGCCCCTGGAGTGCGCCCGCTCCACGGCGAACTACCCGCACGTCATCGCCGCCCGCACCGGCGCCGCCCTGACCGACGTCACCTGCGGCGGCGCCCAGACCAAGGACTTCGCCGGATCCCAGTACCCGGGCGTGGCCCCGCAACTCGACGCGCTCGGCGGTAGCACGCAGCTGGTCACCCTGACGATCGGCGGCAACGACAACAACACGTTCATCGACGCGATCCTGGCCTGCGGCTCGGCCGGCGCGGCCACCGCCGGGCAGGGCGACCCCTGCGAGACCCTGTACGGCGACACCTTCGACAACCAGATCGACAACAGCACCTACCCCGCGGTGAAGGCCGCGTTGCAGGCGATCGAGGCCAAGGCACCGAACGCCAGGGTGGCCATCCTCGGATACCCGTGGATCCTGCCGGCCACCGCGGACCCGTCCTGCTTCGCCAAGATGCCGATCGCCTCGGGCGACGTGCCCTATCTGCGGGACGTGCAGACCCACCTCAACGCGGCGGTCCAGCGGGCCGCCGCCGAGACCGGGGCGACCTACGTGGACTTCAGCACGGTCTCCGAGGGGCATGACGCCTGTCAGCCCAGTGGCACCCGGTGGATCGAACCGGTGCTCTCCGGAACCAACTTCGTCCCCGTCCACCCCAACGCGCTCGGCGAGTCGCAGATGGCCCAGCAGGCCCTCACGGTGCTCGGACTCGGCTGACCGCGGGCCGCTCCCCGGCGCCGCTGCCACCAGGCCGGTCCGGCCTGGCGGCAGCGGTGCGTCGGGACGCGGTCAGCCGGTGAAGGCCGCGGTGCCGTTCGGGGTGCCGAGACCGGTCGGCCCGTCATAGCCGGAGCCGGCGTTGCACAGGTAGTCGCTGCACGAGCCGTTGGACCCGGAGGTCACGTCGTTGAGGGCGGAGGAGTCCGCGTACGGGAAGGAGGCGGGGTTGCTGCCGGATGAGGGAGTGCCGGCGAGGGCGTAGACGCCGGCGATGATCGGGGACGAGGCGCTGGTGCCGCCGTAGACGTTCCAGCCGCCGGCCTGGTAGCTGTCGTAGACGGCGACGCCGGTGTTCGGGTCGGCGACGGCGGCGACGTCGGCGACCGTGCGGCCGGAGCAGTCCGCGTCCGTCTGCCAGGACGGCTTGCTCTCCACCGAGGAGCAGCCGGAGCCGGTGCCCTCGCCGCCCGCGCTGGAGCCCCAGACCGTCTCGCTCCAGCCGCGCGAGCTGGAGTCCTGGCTCAGCGAGGTACCGCCGACGGCGGTGACGTACGGGGAGGCGGCCGGGTACTCCACGCCGTAGCCGGAGTCGCCGGCGGAGGCGGTGATGACCACACCCGGGTGGTCGAAGTACGCGCTGTCGGCGGAGGTGTCGGAGGAGTCCTCGGAGCCGCCGTAGCTGTTGGAGACGTATCCGGCGCCGAGGCTGACGGCCTCGTTGACCGCGGTGCCCAGGTTGTCGGTGGTCGCCGAGTCGGCCTCCACCAGGATGATGTGGGCCTCCGGCGCGATGGCCGAGACCATGTCGAGGTCCAGCGATATCTCGCCGGCCCAGCCGGAGTCGGCGGTCGGGTAGCTGGTGCCGCCGTTCTGGTCGACCTTGGTGAAGCACCCGTTGTCCGTGGTGCAGGCGGGCAGCCCGTACTGCGAGCGGTAGGTCGCCAGGTCGGACTCGGCGTTGGGGTCGTCCTGCGCGTCCACGATGGCGATGGTCGCGCCGGCGCCGCCGTCGGACGGCAGGTTGTAGGCGCTGAGCAGGTCGGAGGGGCCGTAGCCGGACGGGGTCGCAGCCGGGCTCAGCGTCATCTTCCGCACCACGTCGGTGCGTTCGAGGGCGTTGCAGGCCATCATCCCGGGCCTGGTGGGCTGCGAGCACAGGCGTGTGACGTGGGCCTGGTGCGATGCGGCGGGAACGGTGGCGGCGGCGCTCGCCGGCGAGGCGGTCGCCAGTCCGGCGGCGATGAGCGCGGCCGCCGACAGCGCCGCGCCGGCCGTGCGGTGAACGGCGCGACGGTGCGCGGTGGTGGAGTCGGTCAAGGGACTGCCCTCCCTGTGGGGTGGGGGGACACGCACGGCCGACCTCGGCGTGACCGGGGCGGGCCGTGCGGATCCTTCGATGTGGGGGGATCGGTGAAACGGCGACACGCCCACGGGGCCACAGCGGGATCGGCGACATCGATGTCCCATGCGCAACAGGGCCCCGCCAGGGTGCCACCCCGTACAGTGGTGTCGCCGAGGACGGTAGCGGAGGCCCGAACTCCCCACAAGGGGCCTCCGATAGGCCGCCTCCAGTGCCAACTCCCCCGCCAGGCAGGGTAAAAGACCTGGTCGGAGCGAGTGCACCAAGCTCCTCAAATCATGTTCATGACAATTTTACCCGGCGATGGTTCTCCGGGGTCTACGCGCGTGGTGTCCTGACGTGGCCCGTCCGGATCCTGCGACCCCCCACGCCGATTCCAGGAGAGACCCTCATGGTTCGCACCGCCCTGCGCCGTGCCGCCGTAGCCGCCACCGCGTGCGCCGCCGCACTCGCCCTCACCACGCCCGCGCACGCCGCCGGTTCGTACTCCGCCTTCGCCTTCTCGCTCAGCAGCAGCGAGCCGACGATCTACGACTTCATCAACTCGGCCACCAGCACGCTCGACATGACGATGTACGAGCTCAGCGACACCACCGCGGTCAACGACCTGATATCCGCCGAGAACCGCGGAGTGCAGGTCCGGGTGATCCTGGACGGGACGAGGACCACGGTCAACGACTCCGCGTACAACACGCTCCAGAACGCCGGCGTGGGCGTGGTGTGGTCCTCGTCGAGCTACGTCTACACCCACCAGAAGACGATCACGGTCGACGGCACCGAGTCGCTGATCCTCACCGGCAACCTCACCTCGAAGTACTACCCCACCAGCCGTGACTACGGGGTCTTCGACACCGACGCCACCGATGTGGCCGCCATCGAGGACGTGTTCAACGCCGACTACGCCGACTCGTCCATCACGCCCAGCGACGGCGACAACCTGCTGTGGTCCCCCACCGACTCCCGCGACCGGGTGCTGTCGGTCATCAACGGCGCGACCTCCACGCTCGACGTCGAGGAGGAGGAGCTCGGTGACAGCGCGGTCGTCGACGCGATAGCCGCCAAGGCGCAGGCCGGGGTGACGGTTCGCGTCGTGCTCGAGAAGCCGTCGAGCTACAGCTCGGAGGTGTCGCAGATCCAGAACGCCGGCGGGACGGTGGTGGGGTACTCCTCCAGCACCGGCTTCTACATCCACGCCAAGGCCATCGTGGCCGACTACGGCCTGTCCACGGCGAAGGTCGAGCTGGGCTCGGTCAACGTCAGCACCAACTCCTTCGACAACAACCGGGAGCTGGGCATCATCCTCACCGACACCGGGGTGGAGTCGGTCGTCGAGAACGCCTTCGACAGCGACTACTCGGGCGGTACTCCGGCCTGACGCGCACCACACCGGGCCACCCGGCCGGGCGTCCCGCGGAAACGGTCACGACCGGCTCCGCGGGATCGCCCCGCCCCGGAAGCGCCGAGGCGGGCCTCAGCCCTCCGCCGACCGGTGCCCGTGGGGCTCGCCGACCGCCTTCCGGTACAGGCCGTGGGCCCACACCTGCAGACCCAGTCCGGCCTCGACGGACTCCCGGGCCGCGGCCAGCCCGTCGCCGGCCCGCTCCCTGAGCGCCATGGCGCGGGCGAGGCGCCGTTCCACCTGCTCACGGACGATTCCGCACAGCACACCGGCGAGCTCGTCCGCGCCGCCGGTCTCCAGGGCGCGCTCGGCGACGGGGATCACCGGGCCGAAACCGCCTCCGGCAGGCTTGAGGCCCGTGTAGGGGGCGCCCTCCCCGGCCCGGTGCACCCGGACCGCGGTCTCGAAGAACCAGCGGTCGGCCACCTCGCGCGCCTCCGCCCCGAGCGCGCGGACCGTCCGCGTCCTGCCGAATGCCTCGCGGACCTCCGGCTCCCCCGATGCGGGAACGTAGGCGAGGACGCGTTCCACGTCCCCGGTCTCCAGGGCCTCGCGCGCCGCCAGGACGACGGGCCCGTCCATGGAGTCGCAGTGCGGTGGCATCGCCGATCACCTCTTTCCCGGCCGCGGCCGGACGGCGGCGGCCCCCGGACGCGCCCGGCTCCGCGGTGGACCACGCAAGGGAATGGTTTTCCCGTTTTCCAGTGTTATGCCCGTCCCGGGTGGGTGGCACCCGCGGCGCCGCACCGCGGTCCGCCGCCCCCGCCCCCAGGCCGGTGCCCGCCGCTGCCCGCCGCACAGCGGCGGGCCGTGCGGCAGCATGGACAGGTAACGTGCCCCGGACGGCCCAGGGCGGTCCGGAGCCACTGCCACCGGCTCCGGGCCGCCTCGTGCGCGGGGAGGCAGACGAGGAGGCCCGGCCAGGCCGACGCCGTACACAGCAGGAAGGCGCCGAACCAGTGAGCCCGAAAAGCGGGGGCGCGGAGCCCCAGGAGGCACATCTCCGCGACTCCGCCGGGGCGCCCCGGTCCGGACCGGGGGCCGAGCCACCGGTGCTCGCCCACATCGACCAGCTCTCCGGGGACGAGCCGCTGCTCGCCGCCCGGGTGCGCCGCCCGGTGGACCTGCTGCGCTTCCTGATGGGCGTGCTCGGGATCGCCGCCGTGCTCGGCATCGCCTGGGTCGCGCACGCCACCACCTCCGGCGTCGCACAGGACATCTCACGCGGCGCGACCCACGCACCCGGCTTCCTGGTCAGCTTCGCCGGATTCACGGCGAGCGTGGCCGTGCTGATCGTCCCGGTCGCGTTCGCGGCGGAACGGCTGATCCAACGGGACGGGCTGCGGGTCGCCGACGGGGTGCTCGCGGCCGTCCTCGCCAACGGGGTGTCGCTGCTGGGCGACCTGTGGGTCACCACCTCCGCGCCCCTGGCGATCCGCGACGCGCTGCTGCGCGCGGCCCCCAGCGGCGGGATCACCGACCCGGTGCACGGCTACCTCGCACCCGTCATCGCCTTCATGACCGCCGCGGGAATGGCCCGGCGCCCGCGCTGGCGGGCCGCGCTGTGGACCGTGCTGCTCCTCGACGCGCTCGCCGCCCTGGTCGGCGGCTACAGCACCCCGTTCTCGATCCTCCTCACCCTGCTCCTCGGCTGGACGGTCGCCCGGGGCACCCTCTACGCCGTCGGATCGCCCAACGTCCGCACCACCGGCCGCACCCTGCTCGCCGGGCTGCGCCGGTTCGGCTTCGCGCCGGTCACCGCACAGCGCCTCGACGACCTCGGCGAGGGCGCCGCCGACCCGGGGCGCGGGCACCGCTTCCTGGTCACCCTGGAGGACGGGCCGCCCATCGACGTCACGGTGGTGGACCGCGAACAGCAGGCGCAGGGCTTCTTCTACCGGGCCTGGCGCCGTCTGCTGCTGCGCGGCGTCACCGAGCGCCGCAGCCTCGTCTCGCTGCGTCAGGCGCTGGAGCAGGAGGCGCTGCTGGCGTACGCGGCGATCGCGGCCGGGGCGCGGGTGCCCCGGCTGATCGCCACCTCCGAGCTGGGCCCGGACGCCGTCATGCTCGTCTACGAGCACATCGACGGCCGCCCGCTGGACTCGCTCGACGACCGGGAGATCACCGACGAGGTGCTGGACGGCGCCTGGGAGCAGGTGCGGGCACTGCAGTCCCGGCGGATCGCCCACCGGCGGCTGACCGGCGAATCGCTGCTGCTGGACCGCTCCGGCCGGGTCTACCTCACCGACCTGCGCGCCGGTGAGATCGCCGCCGGGGACATCCTGCTGCGCATGGACTTCGCCCAGCTGCTGACCACGCTCGCGCTGCGGGCCGGGCCGGAGCGCTCGGTCGCCTCGGCGCTGCGGGTGCTCGGCCCGGACGCCGCCGCCGACAGCCTCCCGATGCTCCAGCCGATCGCGCTCAGCCGCTCCACCCGGGCCACGCTGCGCCGGCTGGCCAAGGAGCGGGCGGAGCGGGAGCGGGCGGCGGTGCTGGCCGCCGCGCACGCGGCCCGGAACGGCGACGCGGGCGGCCGGCGTGCGGGCCGGGCCGGGAAGGCGACCGAGAAGCGGGCGGCGGAGGCGGCCCTGGAGCATGTCCAGGAGGAGGACCTGCTCGCCCGGATCAGGCAGCAGGTCCTGCTCATCCGTCCGCAGGCGCCCATCGCCCCGGTCCGCCTGGAACGCATCCGGCCGCGCACCCTCGTCGCCCTGCTCACCGCCGTCATCGCCGCCTACTACCTGATCTCCCAGATGATCCGGCTCGACTTCGGCACCGTCATCGCGCACGCGAACTGGATCTGGGTCCTCGTCACGCTCGCGTTCTCCGCCCTGACCTATGTGGCGGCGGCCATGAGCCTGCTCGGCTTCGTCCCCGAGAAGGTGCCCTTCGGCCGGACGATCGTGGCGCAGCTGGCGTCGTCGTTCGTGGTGGCCCCGGCGGCGGTCGGCGGCGTCGCGCTCAATGCCCGCTTCCTGCAACGCAACCGGGTCCGGCCGGGGCTGGCCATGGCGAGCGTGGGCGCGTCCCAGCTGGCCACCGGAGCCAGTCACGTCCTGCTCCTGCTGGCGTTCGGCTATGTGACGGGCACCCAGCACACCGAGAGCCTGTCGCCGTCCGGTTCGCGGGCGGTGATCGGCGGCCTGCTGACGGCCGCGGTGCTGGTGCTGGTGGTCGCCGCCGTCCCGCAGCTGCGCCGGTTCGCGGGCACCCGGATACGGGCGCTGTTCGCGGGCGTGGTCCCGCGCATGCTCGACCTGCTGCAGCGTCCCACCAAGCTGGTCACCGGGTTCGGCGGCATCCTGCTGCTCAACCTGTTCTTCATCGCCTGCCTGGACACCTCGACGCGGGCCTTCGGCCACCCGCTCGGTTTCGCGACCGTCGCCACCGTCTATCTGGTGGGCACCGCCGCCGGTTCGGCCATCCCCACCCCGGGCGGGATCGGCGCGATCGAGGCGGCGCTGGCCGCGGCGCTGACCCTGGCGGGGCTGCCCTCCGCGGTCGCGTTCTCCGCGGTGGTGCTCTACCGCCTGCTGACCTTCTGGCTCCCGATGCTGCCGGGCTGGGCGGCCTTCACCTACCTCACCCGCAGGAAGCTCCTGTAACACCCGTCGAGACCTCCGGAGGGGACCGCCCGACACGCCCACGCGGTGCCACGCAGCCGGCTCGACATACCCAGGGGGGTAAGATCGCCGTCGGTGGCGCCCGCCGCGGGACGGCGGGACGCCTGCCGAGGCGAGCCGGGAAGGGGGTTCCTCCGTCGTGGCGCTGGGAGCGGCGCGCCGTGCGGTGTCCCTGCTGGTCGCCGCATTGGTGCTGGTGGGCGCGCTGGGCGGATGCCCGCTGATGCGCACGCTGGCCGGCAGTGCCCCGCATCCCGCCGGGGCCGCGTCCACCGTGGCGGCCCGTTCGGTCCCGGCCGCGGTGCGGACGGCACCGGCCGCCGGTCGCCCCTGTTCCGGTCCGGTCGCGGCGGAGCCGGCCGCCACCGGGCAGCGGGCCCGCTGCCCGGCCGCCCCCTGTCCGCCCGGCCAGGACGGCGCCGACCTCGCGGGCCGGGCATCGATACCGCGCCCGTCGGACATCGGCCGGGAGCCCGCGCTGCCCCGCGGCCCCGATCACCTCGCCGCCTCCCCCCATCTGACGTCGCTGCTGCGCGTATAGGCGGGCCCGCGGCTCCCGGCATGCCCGGGTCGCCGCGTGCCGCACTCACCTGCCCGCCGATTCCGCAACGGAGCGTCGCCTGCCATGTCCCCTCGTCCCCTTGTCCCCTCCACCGGGCCCGGCCGCGCCCTCGCCGCCGCCGTCCTCCTCGTCGTGGCCGGTGCCCTGCTGACCACCGCGATCCTCACGGCCGGAGGCAGCGGCCCGGGCAGCCGTCCCGCGGCCGCCGGGTCACCGTCCGCCCCGAGCGCGTCCACCGATCCGGGAACCGCCGAGCGGGCCGCCCTCGCGCGGCGGCGGCCGGGTGATCCGTTCGCCCAGGGGCCGGCCGACGCGCCGGTCGTGCTCATCGAGTACGCCGACTTCCAGTGCCCCTTCTGCCGCCAGTTCGCCCTCACCACCGAGAAGCAACTGGTGCGCCAGTACGTCGACACCGGCCGGCTGCGGATCGAATGGCGCGACTTCCCCATCTTCGGGCCGGAGTCCGAGCAGGCGGCGCGCGCCGCCTGGGCCGCCGGCCGGCAGGGCCGCTTCTGGCCGTACTACCGGACGCTGTTCGAGCACGCGTCGGAACGCCGGAACTCCGGTGCGTTCTCGGAGGACAACCTGGTGGCCATGGCCCGCGCCGCGGGCATCGCCAACCTGACGAAGTTCCGGGCCGACTACGGCTCCGACGCGGCGCGCCAGGCCGTCGAGCGCGACAGCCAGGAGGGCCAGGCCCTCGGCATCCCGAGCACTCCGGCGTTCCTGGTCAACGGTGTCCCGATCCTCGGCGCCCAGCCTCTGGACCAGTTCCGGCAGGCCATCGACCAGGCGCTGAAGACCGCTCCGGCCAGTGCCTCCGGGGCGGGCAGGTGAACGGCGTCGGATACCTGGGGGCGTTCGCGGGCGGGCTGCTGGCGCTGCTCAGCCCGTGCAGCGCCATGCTGCTGCCCTCGTTCTTCGCCTACTCCTTCACCACCCCGACCCGGCTGGTCGCCCGCACCGCGGTGTTCTACCTCGGCCTGGCCACCACCCTGGTACCGCTCGGGGTCGCCGGCTCGTTCGCCAGCCGGCTGTTCTACGGCCACCGCGGCCTGCTGGTCACCGCCGGAGGCTGGACCCTCATCGCCCTCGGCGCGGCCCAGATCCTCGGGCTGGGTTTCGGCAGTCGTCTCGCCCAGCGCGCGGCGGGCCGGCTGCGGCCGTTCTCCGCGGTGTCGGTCTACCTGCTCGGCATGGTCTACGGGCTCGCCGGGTTCTGCGCGGGGCCGATCCTGGGGTCGATCCTCACCGTGGCGGCCCTCAGCGGCCACCCGTTCACCGGGGGCGCGCTCCTGGCCGTCTACGCCCTGGGCATGGCGGTGCCGCTGTTCGTGCTGGCCGTGCTCTGGGACCGCTTCTCGCTGGGCAGCCGGCGCTGGCTCAGGGGACGTGAACTGCGGCTGGGCAGGCTCAGGTTGCACACCGGCACGCTGATCTCCGGCGCCTTCTTCATGGGGCTCGGAGTGATGTTCCTGCTGTTCGACGGCGCGTCCGCCCTGCCCTCACCGATCAGCACCGGCCGGCAGTACGCCCTGGAGCGGCACCTGGAGGACATCACCGGGGCGCTGCCCACCACCACCGTCGCACTGGCGGTCGCGGGCGTGGCCCTGATCGTGTTCGCGGTACGGCTGCTGCGCCCGGCCCGCCGGGAGTCCGTGCACGGTGACGGCGACGCGCCCGGCTCGAACCGGGACACCGCCGGCAACCGTCACATCGGCAGGTAGGACCATCCCTCGTGCTGGCGGCGGGCCAGGTGCCAGACCGCCGCCGGGACGACCTCCACCCCGGGCAGCAGCGCCTCGGCGGACAGGCCCCGGCCGTCCAGGGTGTTGGCGCAGGCCAGGAACCGCACCCCGGCCGCCTGCAGTGCGGTCGTGGCCTGCGCGGCCGGGCCGTCGAGCACCAGGCCGATCCCGTCCGCGGAGCAGACGACCTCCACCAGCACGGGCAGGTCCGCGGCGCGCAGCAGATTGCGGACGGCCTGGTGGGCACGGCCGGTGGCGGAGGCTCCGACCACCACGCGCACCCGGTCCTCGCTGGTTGCCACCGCGCTCATCCTTCCCCGTCGCCGACAACGGCCGCTCTCAGGCCACTTCGCCGCGATGATACGCCCGGGGGTAACGGAGGGCGGGTGGTCCCCTTCCGGCGGGGGCAGGTGCCGGCCGTCTCCGCCGGTCGCCTACTGTGGTCGGACCAGCGCACCCGCCCGCCGAGGCGGCGGGACGGCGGGAGATCCGGTACGCCATGGGGTTGAGGGACGAACGGCCGATGACACGGGCACACACCGCGGAAGGCGACCGCACCGCGACACCACCGCCCGGCACCGGGAGGCGCCGCCGGGTCCTCCGGGCCCTCGGGGCCGCCGGCACCGCGCTCGCCACGCTGCTGCTCGCCGCCGGATGCGGCTCGTCCGCCCCCACGGTCGCGGCACCCTCGCAGGACGTCGGCACCCGGCTCGACGCGGCGGTCCCGGCACGCATCATGCACCTGCCGCTGGTGGACCAGGACGGCCACCGCACCGACCTCGCCGCCTTCCAGGGCAAGGTCCTGGTGATCTCCGACACCATGACCCTGTGCCAGGAGACCTGCCCGCTCGACACCGCCGACCTGGTGCAGACCGCGCGGGTGGTGGACAACGCCCACCAGGGCTCGGGCGTGGAGTTCCTGACGATCAGCATCGATCCGGAGCGCGACACCCCGGCGCAGCTCGCGGCCTACCGGCGCCAGTACGCGCCGACCCCGTCCAACTGGCAGGCGCTGACCGGCAGTCCGGCCGACATCGCCGCGCTGTGGAAGTACTTCGGCGTCTACACCAAGAAGGTGCCCGAGGGCTCCCCGCCGGCCAGGAACTGGCGCACCGGGCAGCCGCTCACCTACGACCTGGACCACACCGACGGCGTCTTCTTCCTGGACGGCCGCGGCCACGAGCGCTTCCTCCTGGACGGCGCGGGATACGTGGCGCCGGGCACTCCGCTGCCCCCGGCGATGCGCGCCTATCTCGACGCCGACGGGCTGAAGAACCTCAAGAACCCCGAACCGGGCACCACCTGGACCGTTCCGCAGGCACTCGAAGCCGTCAGCTGGCTGGTGCAGCACTCCATCACGGAGCCCTCCGCGTCCTGAGCCCGCCGGCGGGGCGCCGCGGCACCGCGCCGGCCGGACGCGCCCCGCGGCATCGGAGGGGCCCGGCACCGCGGTTGTGGCATACTGCCGGACAGGTCACGAGTGACAGCGACACAGGCCCCGGCCCGCTGTCCGGCAACCCTCCGTCCGTTGGCGGGGTGCCCCGGGTGAGGACCAGGCCGCAGGCGACAGGGCTGCGGCAAGCGCGGATTCGGGAGAACACCTCATGAGCCGGCGAATGCGTTAGGGCGGCACGCCCCTCCTCGCCCCCTTCACCTCTCCGGTCCCGCGGGCCGGTTTCGCATGCCTCTTTCACGGGAGACCGTCATGTCCGTCCTCACCGCTGCCGCCACTCGTCCGCTTTGCCCGCCTTTGCCGGTCCTCGGATCGGAGGTCCGGGTGCCGCTCGCCACCGGTGGCGAGATCGCCTACGCGGCGCTCGACTACGCCGCGAGCGCCCCGGTGCTGCGGCAGGTGTGGGAGGACGTCGCGGCGTACGCGCCGTACTACGGCAGCGTGCACCGCGGCGCCGGCCACCTCTCGCGGCTGTCCACCGACCTGTTCGAAGGCGCCCGGGACACGGTCGCCCGCTTCCTCGGCTGCCGCCCCGGCGACCAGGTCGTCTTCACCCGGTCCACCACGGACTCACTGAACCTCCTGGCCGCCGCCCTGCCCCCGGGCACCGCGGTCCACGTCTTCGAGACCGAGCACCACGCCGCGCTGCTGCCCTGGCGGGCGGCCCGCGGCAGCGGCGGCAGCGTGACGTATCTGCCCGCCCCGCACAGCCCGGCACAGGCCGTCGAGACCCTGGACCGCGCTCTGGCGGCTGCCGGACGTGACCGCGGGCGGCCCGCGCTGGTGTGCGTCACGGGCGCCTCCAACGTCACCGGCGAGGTGTGGCCGGTCCGTCGACTCGCCGCCGTCGCCCACGCGCACGGCGCGCGGATCGTGCTCGACGCCGCGCAACTGGCCCCGCACCGCCCGGTGGACATCTCCGGGCTGGGCGTGGACTGGGTCGCGCTGTCCGGGCACAAGCTGTACGCGCCGTTCGGTTCGGGCGTCCTGGCCGGGCGGAGCGACTGGCTGGACGCCGCTCCCCCGTACCTCGCCGGCGGTGGGGCCACCCGCGGTGTCACCGGCCGGTCCGGCTCCGCGGCGGGCGAGGTGGACGTCGAGTGGCACACCGGCGCCGCGCGGCACGAGGCCGGCTCCCCCAACGTCATCGGTGTCCACGCCCTCGCCTCGGCCTGCCGGGCGCTGACCGCGGCGGGCTTCGACGCCCTGGTGGAACGCGAACAGGCGCTCCTCGCCCGGCTGCGCGAAGGGCTTGCCCGCCTGCCGCGGGTGCGGGTGCTGTCCCTGTTCGGCGAGGACGCGCCACGCGTGGGCGTGGTGTCCTTCGTGGTGGAGGGCTGGAGCAGTTCCCGTCTCGCGGCGGCGCTGTCGGCCGGGTACGGCATCGGGGTGCGCGACGGGCTGTTCTGCGCCCATCCGCTGGTCCGCGCCCTGACGGGCGGGCAGGCCGGGTCCGGCGGGTGCGGGGATGATCCGGGCGGCGCGGTGCGCGCGAGTTTCGGCGCCGGCACCCCCGAGGAGCACATCGACCGGCTGCTGGCCGCCGTCACCGAGCTGTGCGGCACCCCGTGAGGTCTTCCGGGCCGGGACGCCGCCGAAGGCGCTGATCAGCGGCGCCGCAGGGCCGGGTCGAGCAGCGCGGGCGGAGTGTCGTGCTTCTCGTGGGGGGCCAGGTCGGTACCGGGGGCGACGATGGCGTCGATCGCGTCGAGGACGTCGGCGGGGAGCACGGTGTCGGCGGCGGCGAGGTGGGTGTGCAGGTGGTCCAGCGTGCGGGGGCCGATGAGCGCGCTGGTCACGGCGGGATGCGCGGTCACGAAGCCCAGCGCGAGCTGGATCATGGTCAGCCCGGCCTCGTCGGCGAGGTCCGCCAGCCGCTCGACGGCGTCGAGCCTGGCCCGGTTGGCGGGGAGGGCGGTGTCGAAGCGTTCCGGCATGAACGCCGAGCGGCTGGTGGTGACGTCCCGGCCCGCCCGGATCGCGCCCGTGAGCCAGCCCGAGGCCAGCGGGCTCCACACCAGCACCCCCATCCCGTACTCCTCGGTGACGGGCAGCACATGGGTCTCGACTCCGCGCTGGAGGACCGAGTAGCTGGGCTGTTCGGTGACGTAGCGGCTCAGGTGGTGTTCGCGGGCGGCCCACTGGGCCTGCACGATGCGGTGGGCGGGGAATGTCGAGGAGCCGAAGTAGCGTATTTTCCCGGCGCGTTGGAGGTCGGTCAGCGCCGACAGCGTCTCCTCGTCGCTCGCGCTCGGGTCCCACCGGTGGATCTGGTAGAGGTCGACGTGGTCGACGCCGAGCCGGCGCAGGCTCGCGTCGAGCGCGGTGACCAGCCAACGGCGCGCGCCGCCCCGGTGGTTGCGTTCGCCGTCCATCGGCATGCCGGCCTTCGTGGCCAGCACGATGTCGTCGCGTCGGCCGGCGATGGCCTTGCCGACCATCTCCTCCGACTGGCCGCCGCTGTAGACGTCGGCGGTGTCGATGAGGTTGATTCCCGCCTCCAGGGCGGCGTCGACGAGGGCGGTGGCCTCGTCCTGGGTGGTGCGTCCGATCGCACCGAAGTTCATCGCGCCGAGCGCGAGCGAGCCGACCTGTACACCGGTGCGGCCCAGGGTGCGGTACTGCATGACCGTGTCTCCTCGATCGAGGGTGGGCGTGATGCGCGGGGCGGCGTGGTCGCCGGGCCCCCGCTCTGGCATCATGAATAAACGGAACAACGTCCCGTTTGACGATACGGAACGCTGTCCCGTTTAGCAAGCCCGGCGGCGGAGGGAGCGGCGCGATGAACGACGGCCACGAGGGCCCGGGGCAGTCCGCCCGGCCCAGGCGGGCGGACGCCCGGCGCAACAAGGAGACGCTGCTCGACGCGGCCGCCGAGGTCTTCGTCGCGTCCGGGGTGGAGGCGCCGGTACGCGACATCGCGGCGAAGGCGGGCGTCGGCACGGCCACGATCTACCGCCACTTCCCGACGCGCGCGGATCTGATCATCGCCGTCTACCGGCACCAGATCGACGCCTGCGCGGCGGCCGGCCCCGAGCTGCTGACGGCCGGCCCGACGCCGTACGCCGCACTGGGGCGCTGGATCAGCCTTTTCGTGGACTTCCTGGTCACCAAGCACGGCCTGGCCGCGGTGCTGCAGTCCGACGACGCCGGCTTCGAGGCCCTGCACGCCTCCTTCATCGACCGGCTCGTGCCGGTGTGCGCCACGCTGCTGGAGGCCGCGGCCGCCGCCGGCGAGGTCCGCTCCGACATCGACGCCTACCAGCTCATGCGCGGCGTCGGGAACCTGTGCATCGGCGCGGAGGACAACCCCGGCTACGACGCCCGCCGGCTCGTCGAGCTCCTCGTCGCGGGACTGCGCCGGCCGCGCTGACCGGCGGCCCGGACGACCGGCGCGGGCCGGCCGTCCGGGCCGCGATGCGTCACAGCGGGGTTTCCGTCACCCCGGGGGGACCCTGGTCGGGTCGATCTTCCAGCGCATCAGGGTCGGCGCGTCGGCGCCGGTGAAGTGCTTCAGCGCGACGTACGCGTCACCGGAGGCGTAGACCTGGGACCGTGTGGTGATCGCCCAGGAGCGGAAGTTCGGGCCGGCCGGCGTCACCGTGTAGGTGTCGGACGTGCCGTACTGGCGGACGCGCCAGGACTGGGCCGGTCCGCCGTCGCAGTCCCGGACCTCCAGCGGGACGTCGGACTTGGCGTTGTCCGGGACGGTGAGGCAGGCGGGCGCGGGGTTCTGGATGGGCTCGGTCTCGATGGTGTACTGCCCGATCACCGTCTCGTGGAGGCGCCAGACCGCTCCGGATCCGCCGTTGGCCAACGGCCAGGGATACCAGACCTGGACGCGTTGCGGGCGGTTCTCGTTCTGGGCGTCGGTCTGGAGGTAGAAGCCGGTCGCCGCGTTGCTGATGATGACCGCGCGGTCGACGGGCGGCTGGTCGGCCGCGGCGAGGGCCGCGGGCTGGGCAAGGGCGGCCAGCGCCGCGCCCACCAGGGCAGCCGCCGACACTGCTGACTTGTGCATGGCGTCCCTTTCGCTGCGCAGAGCCCGGACGCCGACGTGGGATCGGCAGCTCTATCCGAATCCCTGCATGGAGTACATCCGCCATCCGGGTGTCATGAATGCACAGACACGACAGATATGCCCCATACGTGTGATTCACATGATGGTCAGACCGGCAGACGACATCCACGCTGAGCGCGGCCGCCGCACCGCGTGAACAGCCGTCCGCGCAGCGGCGATCGGGCCGCCGACCGGCACGGCTCCACATCGGCCGAGAAAATCATGCAAGCAGGCTTGATTGTTTTGCCGGGCACTGTGATGCTGGCGTCCACTTCCCCAGCGGACCCCCGCATCCCCCAGCCCCTGCCCTTCCCCGGCATATCCCGGCATATCCCGGCATCGGAGAACTCCATGGTGGATCCCAGCGCGGTGCTCGACGACCTGAGCGCGGAGAGCGCCGAGTTGGACGCGCTCGTGGCCGGCCTCGGCCCCGAGCAGTGGGCGCTGCCCACCCCCGCGCCGCGGTGGACGATCGCGCACCAGATCGCCCATCTGGCCTGGACCGACGCGCAGGCCCTGCACGCCTGCACCGATCCGGAGGGATTCCGGCGCGCGATGCAGGAGGCGCTGCCGCGCCTGCTCACCGCCGTCGACGAGGAGGCGGATCGCGGCGCCGCCGCTCCGCCCGACGCGCTGCTCGCCCGCTGGCGGGACGGCCGCGAGGCCCTGCGGCGGGCACTGCGCGCGGTCCCGGAGGGTGCGCGGCTGCCCTGGTTCGGCCCGCCGATGGGCGTACCGGCGATGGCGTCGGCGCGGCTGATGGAGACCTGGGCGCACGGGCAGGACGTGGCCGACGCGCTGGGTGTGCGGCGCGCCCCGACCGCGCGGCTGCGGCACGTGGCGTGGATCGGCGTCCGCACCCGGGACTTCGCCTTCCTCTCGCGCGGGCTCACCCCGCCGCCGCAGGAGTTCCGCGTCGAGCTGACCGCACCGGACGGCGCCCTGTGGACGTTCGGGCCGCCGGACGCCGCACAGCGCGTGACCGGGCCGGCCCACGACTTCTGCCTCCTGGTCACCCAGCGGGTCCACCGCGACGACACGGCGCTGTCCGCCGAAGGGGACGACGCCGAGCGCTGGCTGACGATCGCCCAGGCCTTCGCCGGACCGTCCGGAACGGGCCGCGAGCCGAAGGAGCAGGCGCGGTGACCTTCCGCATCGGCAACGCGTCCGGCTTCTACGGCGACCGCTTCGACGCGGTGCGCGAGATGCTCACCGGCGGCGAACTCGACGTCCTCACCGGGGACTACCTCGCCGAGCTGACCATGCTCATCCTCGGCCGGGACCGCCTGAAGAACCCGGACCTCGGCTACGCCAAGACGTTCCTGCGCCAGATGGAGCAGTGCCTGGGGCTCGCCCGGGAGCGCGGGGTGCGGATCGTCGCCAACGCCGGTGGGCTCAACCCGGCGGGGCTGGCGGGCGCGCTGCGCGAGGTGGCCGAGAAGGTCGGGGTGCCCGTCCGGGTCGCGCACGTGGAGGGCGACGACCTGCTCGCCCGCGGCGGCTGGGGCGACGGTGTCCTGACGGCCAACGCCTACCTGGGCGGTGCCGGGATCGCCGCCTGCCTCGACGCCGGCGCCGATGTCGTGGTCACCGGCCGGGTGAGCGACGCGGCCCTGGTCAGCGGCCCGGCCGCCGCGCACTACGGCTGGAGCGCCGGTGACCTGGACGCGCTGGCCGGCGCGGTGGTGGCCGGGCATGTGCTGGAGTGCGGCGCCCAGGCCACCGGCGGCAACTACGCCTTCTTCACCGAGCACGACGTGCGGCACCCCGGCTTCCCCGTCGCGGAGATCGAGGCGGACGGCTCCAGCGTCATCACCAAGCACCCCGGCACCGGCGGCGCGGTGACCGTCGGCACCGTCACCGCGCAGCTGCTGTACGAGACGGCCGGCGCCCGCTACGCGGG
>JBEHXI010000110.1:0-21888 GCA_048498775.1 Actinomycetota bacterium
TCGTCGGGGGAGGGGTAGAGCGGGTCCTGGAGGTTCGTGGGACCGCTGGAGTCCCAGGCGCCGTGCATGTCGTAGGTCATCACGTCGCCGAAGTCCAGGTACGGGCCGATCCGGTCGGTCTGGATCTTCGCGATCTTGTCCTGGCCGCCGGGCAGCGCGGCGCTGAGCGCGTAGTGCCGGCCGTCGCTCACGCCCTGGGCGTCGAGCTCCTTGCGGAACTCGGCGAGCAGCGCGGTGTAGTCGGCGGTGTCGGCGGCGCTGTAGTGGTTGCCGAGGTGCCCGGCGGACGACGCCGGGTACTCCCAGTCGATGTCGAAGCCGTCGAAGATCCCGGCCGCGGTGCCGGGGCCGCCGTAGCCGCCGGACGCCGGGATGTTCCCCTTGATGAACATGTCGATGCAGGAGGAGACGAACTTCTGCCGGGCGGCGTCGGTCGCGGCGACGTCGGAGAAGTACTTGGAGTAGGTCCAGCCGCCCAGTGACAGCAGGATCTTCAGGTTCGGGTACTTCTTCTTCAGCTCCTGGAACTGGTGGAAGACGCCGGCGATCGGCTGGTTCCAGGTGTCGCTGCTGCCGTCGACGCTGATGGATCCGTCGAACGTCTTCTGGTAGTCGGCGAACTGGTCCGCGGCGCCGTCGCCCGCGTTGGGGTCGGACTCGCCGCCCGGGTCGGGGTCGGTGGCCTTCGTCGCTTCGAAGCACGTCAGGTTCGTCGGGTCGATGTTCTCGAAGTCGTAGACCAGGTAGTCCAGTTTCCCGGCGATTCCCTCGGTGTCGAGGTTCTTCGGGTAGAAGGCGTTCTGGTAGATGCTCCACTGGTCGTAGTAGGCGACCTTCCGGCCGCCGCTGGTGGCCGCGGTGGCGGTGCGGGGCGCGGCCTGGGCGCCGGGTCCGGCCAGCAGGGCGGTGAGGGTGCCGGCGAGCAGGCCGAGGACGGCGAGCACGCTGAGGGCCAGGTGTCTGGCCGTGGGTGTGGGGGGTGGTTGCACGGGTTCCTCCTGGTGCGCTGGTGGGTGGAGCGTTCGGTGCAGGAGGGAGCCGACGACGTGTGCAGTACATGACAACGTCGTGGCCGTGTGAGCGCCGTGCATGACAGCGTCGCCCCGCCGGAGTGGCGGGTCAAGAGTCTGGACTAGACCATTACCGGAAACGGTCTGGACCACTGGGCGGCACGCGAAAATCGGCCCCGGGGTGTCCGGTGGCCGATGCCCCGGGGCGGCAGCGCACCCCGCCCGGCCGGCCGCGGTGATCCGCGACCGCCCACCGGGAGGGGATCGTCAGTCCTCGCCCCGCACGATGTTCCACTCCGTGTCCCACTCGTCCGGAAGGAGGCGGGAGTGGTCCGCCACCGGGCTGGTGTGAGCCGACAGTACGCCGTCGTTCCGGTCGGTCCTCGTCTCACTGGCCGGGCGGGTGTTCGGCTCGATGACGTCCATGGCGCGCTGCCCTTCCTTTCCTGCTCGGCGCGGGCGGCGGTGCCCGCGGTCGCTGCCGGCCGGTCTGCCGTGCTCGTTACCGCGGCGGGGCCTCACCTGAACGTCTTACCGCCATAAAGGGAACGAATCGTCGACTGAACGGCGCACCGCGCAATCGCCATCGCCGGCGGCGGGGTCCTCGACGGGCCTCCCGGCCGGCCGCACGGGCGTGCCACCATGGGCCGGCCGGTCCGTGATCCCGTCCACGAGGGAGGTCGTCGATGTCGCCCCGTCCGCTGGCCGTGTTCGACCTGGACGGAACGCTCGCCGACGTCCGGCACCGGCTGCGCTTCCTGAGGCGCAGGCCACGGGACTGGGACGCCTTCTTCCGCGCCGCGGTCGCGGACCCGCCGCTCGCGGAGGGGATCGCCCTGGCCCTGGACAGCGCCGCGGACCACGAGGTCGTGTATCTGACCGGACGCCCGGAGCGGTGCCGCCGGGACACCGTGGAGTGGCTGTCGCGCCACGGCCTGCCGGGCGGGCGCCTGCTGATGCGGTCGGACGGGGATCGCCGCCCGGCCCGGGTGACCAAACCGGAGCTGCTGCGCGGGCTGTCCCGCGGGCGGTCCGTCGCGCTGGTGGTCGACGACGACCACCAGGTCTGCGACGCCTATGAGGCCGCGGGCTTCCGGGTGGTACGGGCCCGGTGGGCGCAGGCCTCCCCGCTCCTGGAGCGCGTCCAGGAACGCGAGGGGCGCACCTGAGGGCGCCGGTGCCCTCGCGCCGGGCTCAGGCGATCAGTGCGATGGCCATCGCGATCAGGCCGACCGCGACCAGTGCGACGATCACGAAGATCAGGACCAGCGGCACCGGTCCCCAGCCCCGTCGCAGCTGCCGCTTCTCCGGCGCCGCGAGCCCGGAGACGCCGGACTCGGCGGGCGGAGTGGCGCCGCTGGGCGCGGCGGCGTCCTCGGGCAGGCCGAGGCCGCTCTCGGGTTCTTCCGGGCGGTGCTCCGTCATGGGTCTCCCTTGGGCAGCCACCGGTACGGACCGTGACCGGTACGCATACGGCGCGAGGGGGTCCGCGGACGGCGCGAGGGGGTCCGCGGCGCGGGGCCTCGCCACCGCTGGTCTCACGCGCCCCGGAGCACGCCCACCGCACCGCGGACAGGCCAGACGATCGCCCTTCCCGGGGGTTCCCCGGGATTCCGCGGCCGGGCGGTGTGATGGGGGTGGGACCAGTGGGGGAGGTGGTGGTTATGACCGGCTGGCCTGGTTTGTCTGCCCTGGCGAGGGGAATCCGTCTGCCGGGAGATCGACCGTGGGGATCATCGTACGGTCGCCCGTCCGGGACCACCGGGCGGGCCCAGGACCCGCCTTTCGAAGGAACGCCTACCGGGATGCCGCCTGATCTGGCAGTGCTCGCGTCTCTCGACGAACTCGCCGCGCTCGTCGAACGCGACGACCACCTCTATGTGCGCTGGTCTCGTGATCCGGACGCCGACCTGCGCACCACCGAGAGCGTCGACACGCTCACCGGTGTGCGGCTGCCCGGGCTGTCCGCCAACCCGCTGGACGTCGAGGCGTGGTGGGCCGGCCGCCCGATCCGGCTGTGGGTCGCCCGCCGGCTGTACGACTACTGCCACCTGCGTCACGAGAAGGGCCCCGGGGTATGCCCCTGGGTGCTGCAGGGCAAGGAGGCCGGGCGCGGACCCGACAACGAGCCCCTGGTGTGCGACGCACGCCCCATCGCGTGGATCGACAACCAGGTGATCGTGGAGGCCGAGGAGGAGGTCGGGCGGCAGCGCGGCCCCTGGGGCCCGATGCGCCGGCCTCCCGAGCAGCCCAACGGCGCCCCGCGGTCCGACGGCGCGCCCCAGGAGGGCACCGAGGGCGGTCGGCGCGCATAGGTCGGCGCGCGTAGATGGATCCGCGTCGGCGGGGTAGGCGGGTTGCGTGATCACTGTTGGTGTTGAGGAGGAGTACCTGCTCCTGGATCCGCGCAGCGGGCTTCCCGTGGCGCAGGGCGAGAGGGTGCGGGCCGCGGCCGATCTGCAGCCGGTGCTGGACGGCGACGAGGTCGAGCCGGAACTGCTGCAGGCGCAGGTGGAGGTGGCGACCCCGATCTGCGAGAGCCTCGCCGACGTCGGCGGGCACCTGACCCGGCTGCGCGGAGCGGTGGGGGCCGCGGCGGACAGGGTGGGCTGCCGCCTGTCCGCGTCCGGCACGGCACCGTTCAGCGGGCCGATCCCGGTCCCGGTGACCGACAAGCCGCGCTACCGCGCGATGCTGCGCGACGCCCCCCAACTGGTCGACGAGCAGCTGATCAGCGGGATGCACGTCCATGTGGCGATCCCGGACCGGGAGTCCGGCACCGCGGCGCTGGCCCGCCTCCGCCCCTGGCTGCCGGTGCTGGTCGCCATGGGGGCCAACTCGCCGCTGTGGGACGGCCGCGACACCGGGTTCGCCAGCTGGCGCACCATCGTCTTCGGCCGCTGGCCGGTCAGCGGCCCGCCACCGGTCTTCGCGGACGCCGCCGACTACGACCGGCGTGCCGAACTCCTGGTGGATTCCGGGGTGATCCGCGACCGCGGCCAGCTGTACTGGCAGGCCCGGCTCTCCGAACGCTTCCCCACCCTGGAAGTACGCGCCCTGGACGTGCAGTTGCGGGTCGAGGACGCGGTCCTGCTGGCCGGCGTGGTGCGCGGGCTGGTCGCCACCGCGCTGCGCGAGGTGCGGGACGGCGCCCCGCCGCCCGGCGGGCCGCCGGAGCTGGTGGCCGCCGCGAACTGGCAGGCGGCACGGCACGGCCTGGGCGGCGCGCTGCTGGACCCGCGGGACGGACAGCGCCGGCCGGCCGGCGACGTGGTCGTCGCGCTGGTGGACCACATCGGCGGGGCCCTGGAGGCGACGGGTGACCTGCCGCTGGTGGAGGCCTCCGTGCGGCGGCTGCTGCGCGGCGGCACCGGAGCGGTCCGCCAGCGGCGCGCCCTGCGCGAGGGAGGCGTCGACGCGCTGCTCGGCCTGCTCGCGGCCCACGGCTGCCACAGTGCGGAATCGCCCGACGGCGAGGCGGTCGCCGGGACGGCCGCACCGCGCGCGAGCCGGTCCGGTGAGCGCGAGATCTGCGCTCCCCCGGGCGGGTGACGGCCGGGTTTTCCCGGGACGCCGCGGGGCAGGCGGCGGACATGGATCATTCGCAGGCGCCGGTACTCGAGGCACTGTCCGCCTACCGCGAAAACGGTCAGACCCCGTTCACGCCCCCCGGGCACAAACAGGGCCGCGGCGCCGACCCGCGGGTCCGCGCCGTCCTGGGGGACGGGGTCTTCCAGTCCGACGTGCTGGCCACCAGCGGCCTGGACGACCGGATGTCGTCCGGCGGGATCCTGCAGAAGGCCCAGGAGCTGATGGCCGACGCGGTCGGCGCCCAGCACACGTTCTTCTCCACCTGCGGCAGTTCGCTGTCGGTCAAGGCGGCCATGCTGTCGGCGGCCGGCCCGCACGAGAAGCTGGTGGTGGGCCGGGACGCCCACAAGTCCGTGGTGTCCGGGCTGATCCTGTCCGGGGTGACGCCGATCTGGGTGGAGCCCCAGTGGGACCCGGACCTGCGCCTGGCCCACCCGCCGTCCGCCGAGGCGTTCGCGGCCGCCTTCGACGAACACCCCGACGCCCGCGGCGCACTGGTCACCAGCCCCACCCCGTACGGCACCTGCGCGGACCTCACCGCCATCGCCGAGGTCTGCCACCGCCGCGGCAAGCCCGTCATCGTGGACGAGGCGTGGGGCGCCCACCTGCCGTTCCACCCCGATCTGCCCAAGTGGGCGATGACCGCGGGCGCCGACGTGTGCGTCACCTCGGTGCACAAGATGGGCTCAGGCCTGGAGCAGAGCTCGGTGTTCCACCTGCGGGGCGACCTCATCGAGCCGGAGGTGCTCCAGGCCCGGGTAGACCTGCTGGGCACCACCAGCGCCTCGGTGCTGGTCTACGCGGCCCTCGACGGCTGGCGGCGCCAGATGGTCCAGCACGGCCGCGCCCTGTACGACGACGCGCTGGCGCTCGCCGAGCGGCTGCGGGCCCGCATCGAGGCCATCGACGGGCTGCACGTCCACGACCGGTCCGACTTCTGCCGGCCCGGCCGGGCGGCCGACATGGACCCCCTGCAGGTCATCATCGACATCTCCGCGCTGGAGACGACCGGCTACCGCGCCGCCGACTGGCTGCGCCGGACCCACCACGTCAACATGCACCTGGTCGACCACCGCCGCGTCAGCGCGCAGCTGACCCACGCGGACGACGAGTCGACCGCCGACACGCTGCTCGCGGCACTGCGCGACCTGAGCGCGCGGGCCGGGTCGCTGCGCCCCGCGCCGCGTGTGCAGGTTCCCGACCCCGCGCAACTGCGGCTGGAACAGGTCATGCTGCCCCGTGACGCGTTCTTCGGCCGCGTCGAGCAGGTGCCCTGGCAGAAGGCGGCCGGCCGGCTCTCCGCGGAGATGATCACCCCGTATCCGCCGGGCATCCCCGCGGTCCTGCCGGGCGAGCGCCTGACCGGCGAGGTCCTGGACTACCTGCGCTCCGGGGTGGACGCCGGGATGGTCATCCCCGACACCGCGGACAGCGAGGTCAAGAGCGTGCGGGTGGTCATCGAGGACTGACCGGCGCTCGGTCGCGTCCTGGAGCTCTCACAGCCCCGCCGCGGCCTCGCGGCGCAGGCACTCCCAGGCACGCTCCGGCACGATGTCGGTGGCCCGGCCGCCGTCGGTGATGATGCCCTGGATGTGCGAGCCGGGCGGCAGGCGCCGGCCCACCACCGCAAGGGTGTTGAACAGTTGGATGAGCGCCGCGAGCGCGTCGACGCCCTCGGTGGGACTGCCCGTCGGGTGCGCCGCGCGGCCGTGGAAGACCACCCGCTCCTGCACCTGCGCGGTCAACGGCGCCCAGGACCAGCTGTGGACGCCGGGGTGGAACATCAGGGCCGCGTCCACGCCGTCGAAGACACCGGCCTCCGCCTCGATCACCTTGCCGCCGCCCTCCTCGGCCGGGGTGCCCACGACCAGCACGGTGCCGTCGGTCCGCGGCAGCGCGCGCCGCAGCGCCAGCGCCGCCCCCAGCCCCGCCGCGGCGATCAGGTTGTGGCCGCAGGCGTGCCCCAGCTCCGGCAGCGCGTCGTACTCCAGCAGCAGCGCCACCCGAGGGCCGTTGCCGTCCCCCGCGGTGGCGGTGAAGGCCGTGGGCAGGCCGGCCACCCCGCGCTCCACCGCGAAGCCGTGTTCCTCCAGCTCCCCGGTGAGCAGCGCCGCCGCCCGGTGCTCGGCGAAGGCGAGTTCGGGATCGCGGTGCAGCGCCGGCGCCACGTCCCACAGCCGGGAGGCCGCCGCGGACACCTCCTGCCCGATGCGGGCGTACACCGCCTCCACCTCAGCAGCCATGCCGGCTCGCCTTCTGCCGTCCGATGGACCGTATCCTCCGGGAACGTGTGCCCCGTGCGCCGGAAGCCGGCACCGCGCCGGGCCGATCGACGTACTGTGGCGCCATGACGGACCCATTGGCACCCGAGGGCGTGGGCCGCACGGCGATCGGTGTTGCGGGGATGCGCGCGGACGAACACCGGCGCCCCGACCGGCTGTTCACGGACCCGTACGCGGAGGCGTTCGTGGCCGCCGCCGGGTTCGCACCGTCCGGGCGGGAACCCCGGCAGGATCCCGCCCTGGCCGCCTGGCGGACCGCGATGACCGCGCACGTGGCGCTGCGCACCCGCTTCTACGACGACTTCCTGCGTGCCGCCTGCGCGGCGGGCTGCCGCCAGGTCGTGCTGCTCGCGGCCGGTCTGGACACCCGTGCCTTCCGGCTTCGGTGGCCGCCCGGGGTGCGGCTGTACGAGGTGGACCTGCCCGAGGTGCTGGACTTCAAGCGGCGCGTGCTGGAGGAGTCGCGGGCCGAGCCGCGCTGCGCCCGCACGGTGGTCGCGGCGGACCTGCGGGCCGACTGGACGGCGCGGCTGACGGCGGCCGGCTTCGCGACCGGGGAGCCCGCCGCATGGCTCGTCGAGGGGTTGCTGATCTACCTGACGGCCGAGGAGGCCGCCGCGTTGCTCGGCGCCGTGGGTGACCTGGCCGCGGACGGATCGCGGCTGTCGTTCGAGCACCGGGCCGCCTCCGGCTCCGGGGGACTGCTGGAGCAGGCCCGGGACGTCCCCGGGCTCGACCGGCTGACCCGCATGTGGAAGGGCGGTCTGGGCGCGGGGGCCGCCGACTGGCTGGCGGCCCGTGGCTGGCGGGTGGAGATCGCCGAGCGGGCCCGGGTCGCCGCCTCCTACGGGCGTCCGCTCGGACGGCGCTCCTCCGGCGGCTTCCTGACCGCGGTGCGCGACCGCGGCACGGGCTGAGCGCCGCCCGGCCGCCGCCGCTCAGCCGGGGCCCGGCTCGTTGTGCAGCGGCCGTACCGCCTCGATGGGGGTCCGCCACTCGTGCCCGCCGCCCGGCGGGAGCAGCCAGACGCACGACGGCCGGTCCTCGCGCAGATACGGCTCGCCGATGCCGTTGACCAGGCCCTCACGGCCGCTGGCGGCGTCCCACACCCGGATGCCGCGCCGCAGCCAGCCCGGCGCCGGAGCGGTCACCGCCGGCCGTCCCACGCAGCGCGGCGGGACCTCGGCGAACACAGCGGCACGGTGGTCCCTCCATCAGGTCCGGCGCTGGGGAAGTCTCGGACGGGCACCAGCACAGCACGGTGCCGGCGGGCCGAGCCAGGGGATGGTTGTGTGCCCGGTGTGTGCTTCCGGGGCAGCCGTGTGCAAGCCGGTTGCCGGTCCTCGGCGCGGTGCGGCATGGTGAACCCGCACAGCACACGGCGACACCGGGGGGTGAACGATTGCCCGAACTGGCTTTTCACCCGCTGGCGTTCGTCCGCGCGGAACACAACTGGTCGATGGACGACCTGGCGGCCGAGATCCGCCGGGCCGCACGCCGGGCCGACCGGCGTTCGGGAGCGGACCGCAACCGGATCTGGAAATGGGAGAGCGGCCGGGTCACCCCCGACCGGTCCACCCAGTACCTGCTCGCCGATGTGCTCGGCGTCCCCCACCGCGAGGTCGACGCGCTCGGCTGGCCGCAGTGGCTGCCCGCCTACACCCGTCCGTACGCCTTCGACCCGGCCGGCAGCCGCGCCGCACTCCTGGAGGTCCTGGTGGCTCATCTGGACCGACGCGCGTTCCTCGTCCTGGGCGGTGGCGCCCTGATCGGCGCCGCCGAGAACTGGGCCCGTACCGAGCCGGAACGCCTTCGCGGAGCCCTGGACGGGCGCCCGGTGGACACGGCGCTGCTGGCCTGGCTGGAGGAGCGGACCGGCGAGTTACGCCTGCTGGCCAACGGCGGCGGCCCGTTCGTCACCGATCTCGTCGACGCCCATCTGCACACCGTCGTCCGCCTGATCGACCAGGCGCGCTGCACCGAGGAGACCGGCCGCCGCCTGCACACCGCGGCCGCCGCGCTGGCCCAGTCCGCGGCCTGGCTGCGCTTCGACGCCGGCCGCCACGGCGCCGCCCAGCGCCACTGGCAGGCCGCCCTGCACGCCGCCCACCAGGCCGGCGACCGCGACCTGGGCGCCGGCGTCCTGTCGGATCTGGCCTACCAGTCCACCTGGCTGGCCCGCCCGGAGGCCGCCGTGCAGATCCTCGCGCACGCCCGCGCCCGTACCCGCTCCCCGGCCGCCCGCTCCCTGCTGGACCTGCGGCGGGCCCGGGCGCTGGCCGTCCTGCAGGACGGGTGCGGGGTGGCCCGCGCCCTGGCCTCCGCCGAGCGGGAGCTGGAGCGGTCCATGCCGCAGGAGGCCCCCGCCTGGGTGTCGTGGATGTCGCCCGCCGACCTCGCCGCCGACGCCGGACGCTGCTGGCTCGACCTCGGCCACCTCGACCGGGCCGCGTCCGCCATCGGCGAGGGCCTGCAGCGGCTCGACCCGGCCCGCACCCGCACCCGCGCGGTCTTCCTGACCTACCGCGCCGAAGGGCACCTGCGGGGCCGGGACCTGACGGCGGCGGCGGCCGACGCCCGCACCGCGCTGGACGCGGCCCTGGACACCGGCGCCCCCCGCTGCCTGGACCTGGTGCGCGCCCTGCTCGCCGCCCTGGCCGCACACCAGGACGTCCCCGAGGTGGGGGAGCTGCACGCCTACGCCCATGACCGGCTGGCCGCCGCCTGACGGGCCGTCAGGCGGCCGCGCCCGCCGCCACGCGCAGTTCCGCACCGGTGGCGGCCCGCACCTGCTCCAGCGTGACGCCCGGGGCGAGTTCGGCCAGCTCCAGGCCCTCCGGCGTGACGTCGACGACGGCCAGGTCGGTGATGATCCGGTTCACCACCCGGCGGCCGGTGGCGGGCAGCGTCAGCTCCTCGACGATCTTCGGGGAGCCGTCCCGGGCGGTGTGCTCCATGACCACCACCAGCCGGCGGGCGCCGTGGACCAGGTCCATCGCCCCGCCCATGCCCTTGACCATCTTCCCCGGGATCATCCAGTTCGCCAGGTCGCCGTGGACCGAGACCTGCATCGCGCCCAGGACGGAGACGTCGATCCGCCCGGCCCGGATCATCCCGAAGGACAGCGCCGAGTCGAAGTACGCGGTGCCGGGCAGGGTGGTCACCGTCTCCTTGCCCGCGTTGATCAGATCGGGGTGCTCGTCGCCCTCGTACGGGAAGGGGCCCACGCCCAGGATGCCGTTCTCGGAGTGCAGGACCACATGGACGCCCGGCGGCAGGAAGTTGGGGATCAGGGTGGGCAGTCCGATGCCCAGGTTCACGTAACCGCCGTCGGGCAGTTCACGGGCGGCGCGGGCGGCCATCTCCTCGCGGGTCAGTGCCATGGTCAGTGCTCCTCGGTGGCGGCGGGACGGACGGTGCGGCGCTCGATGCGCTTGTCGGACGGGTCCGCGGCGACCACCCGGTCGACGTAGACACCCGGCAGGTGCACCGCGTCCGGCGGCAGTTCGCCCGGCTCCACGATCCGCTCGGCCTCCACCAGCGTCACCCGGCCCGCCATGGCGCACAGCGGGTTGAAGTTGCGGGCGGCCGCGTGGAACGCGCAGTTGCCGTGCCGGTCGGCGACCGCCGCCCGCACCAGGGCGAAGTCCGCGGTGATGGCCTCCTCCAGCAGGTAGCGCCGGCCGCCGAACTCCCGCACCTCCTTGGGCGGGGAGGCCACCGCGACCGAGCCGTCCGCGGCGTACCGCCAGGGCAGCCCGCCCTCCTCGACCTGGGTGCCCACGCCCGCCGGGGTGAAGAACGCCGGGATGCCCGAGCCGCCGGCCCGCAGCCGCTCCGCCAGCGTCCCCTGCGGGGTGAGTTCGACCTCCAGCTCACCGGCCAGGTACTGGCGGGCGAACTCCTTGTTCTCCCCGACGTAGGAGGAGGTCATCCGGGCGATGCGCCCGGCACGCAGCAGCAGGCCGAGCCCGTAGTCGTCCACACCGCAGTTGTTGGAGACCACCCGCAGTCCGGAGGTCCCCGTCTCGACCAGCGCGCCGATCAGGGTCGACGGGATGCCGCACAGCCCGAATCCGCCCACCGCCAGCGTCGCGCCGCCGGGAATGTCCCCGACGGCACGCGCAGCCGAGTCCACCACCTTGTCCATGCCCCTGCCTTCCACGGGTCGCGTCACGAAGACGTCCGGCACGGCGCGGCGGGGCCGCCACGGGCCCCGGCCGGGTGCCGGACCCCCTCACCCTTTCCGAGGCGGCGCGGGTTGGGTATGTGTGCCGGCCACACGGCGCCGGGGCCGGTCACGGCGTCCGGACCCACACTCCGCCGCAGGTCAGGCCGTGCCCGCCAGCAGATGCAGACGCAGCGCGAGCTGCAGCTCCAGCGCGCGTTCCGGGCTGTTCCAGTCCGGCCCCAGCAGCGCCTGGATGCGGTCCAGCCGCTGCACCACGGTGTTGACGTGGACGTGCAGTTCGTCCTTGGCCCGGGTCAGGCTGCCGCCGCAGCCGAAGTACGCCGTCAGGGTGCGGACGAGCTCGGTGCCGCGCCGCGCGTCGTAGTCCAGCAGGGGCCCCAGCGTTGCGGTGACGAACCCGTCCACGTCGTGCCCGCCGCCCAACAGCACGCCCAGGAAGCCGAGTTCGGCCGCGCACGCGCCCTCACCCGTCCTGCCGAGCACCTGCAGGGCCCGCAGGCAGCGCACCGCCTCGGCGTGCGCGGCGGCCAGACCACGCGGTCCGGCGGCCGGCCCCGCGGCGGCGAGCGTCACCGGCGCGCCGACCAGATGGGCGAGCTGCGCGGACGCCGCCCGGGCCGCCTCGCCCGGCGCGGTGCCGTCGGCGGGGAGCAGCAGCACGGCCGCGCCCGCGTGCTCCGCGCTGATGCTGTCCTGCGTGCCGAACAGGTACTGGGCCGCCGCGGCGGCGAGCTTGCCGCGGCAGGCCCGGTCGGTCTCGGCGACCAGCAGCAGATGCGGCCGCTCCAGGTCGACGCCCAGCCGGCGGCCGCGCTCGGCCAGCCCCGCCGGGTCACGGTCCGGCGCCGCCAGCAGGTCGGCGACCAGCTCGCCGCGGATCCGGTTCTCCGCCTCGGCGACGGAACGCCGCAGCAGCAGCAGGAGCGCGGTCACCACGCTGGCCCGTTCGAACAGCCTGCGGTCGGGGTCGTCCAGCTGCGGGCGGTCGTGCAGGACCAGACTGCCCAGCAGCTCCTGCCCGGCCAGCACCGAGCACACCCAGCGTCCGTCGCGGAACACCGACCGGGCCGAGGAACGGGAGGCGTCCGCGGCCTGCGCCAGCCGGGCGGCGCCCTCCGGGTCCTCGGGCGGTGGGCCGGCGGCGGTCAGCGGCCGGCCCGCCGGATCGTGGATGGTGATGCGGCCACCCAGCAGCTTGCCCACGGCGGCCGCCACGTCCGCCACGTCACCGCCGCGGAGCACCAGGTCGGTGAGGCGGTCGTGGGCCTCCTCGGCCCGCTGCATGGCCGCGGAGTGCTCCCGGATGACGGCGTTGGCCTCGGCCAGCTCCTCCAGCGCGGTGCGGGTGTCGGCGATGGCCTTCGCGGTGTCGATGGCGATGGCGGCGTGCGCGGCCAGCGAGCACAGCAGGGCCACCTCGTCCGGGGAGAACGCCCGCGGCGCGCGGTCGGCCGCGAACAGCACCCCGATGACCTTGCCGCCGCTGCTGGAGCCGAGCAGCAGCGGCACGCCCAGGATGCCGACCAGGCCCTCGTCGAGGACCCCGGCGTCGATGGTGGTGGTGTGGTGGAAGCGTTCGTCGGTGCGGTAGTCGGCGGTCGCGTAGGGCCGCGCGGTCTGCGCGACCAGCCCGCCCAGGCCCTCGCCGAGCTCCAGCCGCAGGGTCTGGAAGACCGGCGAGACCGAGCCGTCCGTGACCCGCATGTACGTGTCGCCCGCCTCCTCGTCCGGCAGGGTGAGGTAGGCGGTGTCGGTGTTCAGCAGCTTCCTCGCCCGCCGCACGATCGACTGCAGCACCGCGTCCAGGTCGCGCAGCGCGGCCAGGTCGCCGGCGGTGTCGAACAGCGCGGACAGCTCCATCTCGCGGCGGCGGCGCTGGTGCAGCACGCCGCGTACCCGCAGCGCGGTGGCCGTCGCCTGCTCGATCTCGGAGAGGTCCGGCGCCGTGACGCCGCTGTCACGCGCCTGCGCCGCGACGGCGCCGAAGCGCTCCGCCGGGGCGTCCTCGGCGAGCAGGTCCAGGAGTCGGCGCAGATAGGGCGTGGGGGACTGGGCATGCTGGGTCATCTGCGGTCCCATGGTGTCACAGGTACGGCGGCGAGGGGACCGGCCGGTATCGGCCGATCCCCTCCCCGGTTCGGCGGGTCCTGCGGTCGTGGCCCCGCCTACGCCGCGGGGCCCTCACCGGCGGCCACCGGCACCGCCGCGGACCGCTCGCCCGCGGTGATGTCCGCCAGGTCGCGTCCCCTGGTCTCCCGGGCCGCGAGCAGCGAGACCACGGTGAGCAGCGCGGCCAGGCCGACGTAGATCGAGATGGGGCTGGAGCTGCCGTAGGACTGCAGCAGCGCGGTGGCGATCAGCGGGGCCGGCGCACCGGCGGCCACCGAGGCGAACTGCGCCCCGATCGAGGCGCCGGAGTACCGCACCCGGGTGGCGAACAGCTCCGAGAAGAACGCCGCCTGCGGCGCGTACATCGCGCTGTGGAAGACCAGCCCGACGGTGATCGCCAGCAGCAGCGCGGGGAAGGACTTCATGTCGGCCAGCGCGAAGAAGGCCCACGACCACACGCCGACGCCGACCGCCCCGACCAGGTAGACCGGCTTGCGGCCCACCTTGTCCGACAGCGCCCCGAACACCGGGATCAGGCAGAACTGCACCGCCGAGGCGATCAGCACGGCGTTGAGCGCGGTCTGCTTGGCCACACCCAGGTGCTCCACGCTGTAGGCGAGCACAAAGGTGGTCAGGACGTAGTACGAGATGTTCTCGGCCATCCGGGCGCCCATGGCCACCAGGATGTCCCGCCAGTGGTCGCGCACCACGGCCAGCAGCGGGGGCCGCTCGGCGCGCTCCTCCGCCTTGCGGCGCTCGGCCTTCTCCAGCGCCGCCTTGAACACCGGCGACTCGTCCACGGACAGCCGGATCCACAGCCCGACGCCGACCAGCACCGCGGACAGCAGGAACGGGATGCGCCAGCCCCAGGCGATGAACTGGGCGTCGCTCTGGACGGAGGTCATCACCGACAGCACACCGACCGCGACCAGGTTCCCGGCGGGCGCGCCGCCCTGCGGCCAGGATGCCCAGAAGCCGCGCCGCCGGGCGTCGCCGTGCTCGGAGACCAGCAGCACCGCACCGCCCCACTCGCCGCCGAGGGCGAAGCCCTGCACCAGGCGCAGCGTGGTGAGCAGCACCGGCGCCGCGGTCCCGATGCTGGAGTAGCCGGGCACGCAGCCGATCAGCGCGGTCGCGCCGCCCATCATCAGCAGGCTGATCACCAGCAGCTTCTTGCGTCCCACGCGGTCGCCGAAGTGCCCGAAGACGAGCGCGCCCAGCGGCCGGGCGGCGAACCCGATGGCGTAGGTCAGGAACGACAGCAGGGTGCCGGTCAGCGGGTCGGACTCGGGGAAGAAGACATGGCCGAAGACCAGGGCGGCGGCCGAGCCGTACAGGAAGTAGTCGTACCACTCGATCGTGGTGCCGACGAGGCTGGCCGCGACCACCCGGCGCAGGTCGCGGGGTCTGGCGGAGGGTTGGGGGCCGTTCACGGCGGTGTGAGCGCTGGCCATGGTGTCACCGTTCTCGGGGGTGCGAAGGGGTACGGGAGTGCGGGGGTGTGGGTGTGGGGGGGCTAGTGGGCGGTCCAGCCGCCGTCGAGGGGGAGCGAGGCGCCGGTCAGGTAGGAGGTGTGCGGGGAGCACAGCCACAGGGCCGCCGCCGCGACCTCCTCCGGCTCGATCAGCCGCTTGACGGCCGTCCGGTCGAGCATCACCTTCTCGACGACCTCGTCCGCCGGGATGCCGTGGGCGGCCGCCTGGTCGGCGATCTGCTGCTCGACCAGGGGGGTGCGGACATAGCCGGGGTTGACGCAGTTGCTGGTCACGCCGTGCGCGGCGCCCTCCAGCGCCACCACCTTGCTCAGCCCCTCCAGGGCGTGCTTGGCGGCGACGTAGGCGGACTTGTACGGGCTGGCCCGCAGGCCGTGGACGGAGGAGATGTTGACCACCCGGCCCCAGCCGCCGGCGTACATATGGGGCAGGGTGCGGCGCAGGATCCGGAACGGCGCCTCCACCATCACCCGCTGGATCAGCGCGAACCGTTCCGGCGGGAACTCGTGGACCGGGGCGACGTGCTGGAGCCCGGCGTTGTTGACCACGATGTCCGCGTCGTCCGGCAGGGCGTCCACCGCCTCGGCGTCGGACAGGTCCGCCACCACGGCGGTCCCGCCGATCGCGGCGGCCACCTCCTTGGCGGCCTCGGCGGCACGGTCCACCACGTACACGGCGGCGCCCGCGGACGCCAGCGCCACCGCGCAGGCCCGGCCGATCCCGCTCGCGGCCCCGGTCACCAGGGCGGTGCGCCCGCGCAGGAAGGCCGCGCCGGCCGCCGCGTCCGGGACGCGGAATGCCTCGGGAGTGCCCTGACCTGGGCTCTGGGTGTTTTCCATGGCGGCCACGGTAGGAACGGCACGGCGGACGGCACATGTGACCACCGCACACATTTCCCCGGCGGCGGATGGCGCCCCGGGCCATACGGGCGGCCGCCGCCGGGCGATGCCGTCCGCCGCCCCGGGCCCGCCGGCCGTCCATGGCACCGGCCACCACGCCCGGCTCCCGCGGGGTGGGCGCCCACCACATGTCCGGGCCGCCCGGCCGGTCCTACCCTCGGCGGCCAACAGCCCGAGCCGTGACGCGGGGCCCGGGCCGCCACCACCGCACCACGGCGGCCCCCGGCGGCGCGGCCCACCCCCCTCCGGGAGTTCCCATGCGATTGTCCAGAACACGCAGGCTCCTGCGGCGCCTGGCGATGACCGCCGCGCTGGGCCTGCTGGCCGCCGGCACGGGCGTCGCCGGCACCGTCGCCGCCGCCCCGCCGGCCGCGGCCGCGAGCGGCACGTTAACGCAGGTCACCAGCTTCGGTTCGAACCCGGGCAACCTGGCGATGTACGAGTACGCGCCGGCGAACCTGCCGTCCGGGGCGCCGCTGGTCGTCGCGATGCACGGCTGCACCCAGACCGCGAACGACTACTACGCCGACTCCGGCTGGCAGAAGTACGCGGACCTGTGGGGCTTCGCCCTCGTCTTCCCGCAGACCAGCTCGGCCAACAACTCGCTGTCCTGCTTCAGCTGGTTCGACTCCACCAAGGACACCCGTGGCAACGGCGAGGCCGCCTCGGTGATCCAGATGGTGGACCACGCCGAGGCGCAGTACGGGTCCGACACCCACCGGGTCTTCGTCACCGGGCTGTCCGCGGGCGCCGGCATGGCCGCCGACCTGCTGGCGGACTACCCCGACGTCTTCGCGGGTGGCTCCATCGACTCCGGGATCCCGGCCCAGTGCGCCACCACCCAGTCGGCCGCCTCCGGCTGCCAGACCAGCAACCAGAACCTCACCCCGGCCCAGTGGGGCGACAAGGTCCGCAACTCCGACCCGGGCTACAGCGGGCCCTGGCCGCGGGTGGCCATCTGGCAGGGCACCTCCGACTACACCGTCTACCCGGTCAACGCCACCGAACTGCGCGACCAGTGGACCAACGTGTGGGGCATCAGCCAGACCGCCTCCGGCACGCAGAGCCTGACCGGCGGCACCACCGAGAGCATCTACAACGACAGCACCGGCAAGCCGGCGGTGGAGACGTACTCGATCTCCGGGATGGGCCACGGCCTGGCCGTCCACCCCGGCTCGGGCACCGACCAGTGCGGCAGCACCGGCGCCTACTTCCTCGACTACATCTGCTCCAGCTACTACACCGGCGTCTTCTGGGGGCTGGACGGCTCGTCCTCCGGCGGCGGGACCGGCTCACTGCCCGCGCCCACCGGTGTGACGGTCACCGGCACCACCGGCACCACCGCCTCGCTGTCGTGGAACGCGGTCTCCGGCGCCGCCTCCTACCGCGTCTACCGCAACGGCGCCCAGGCCGGATCGACGACCCAGACCACCTACACCGACAGCGGGCTGTCCTCCGGCACCTCCTACACCTACACGGTCGCCGCCGCGGACTCCTCCGGCGCGGTCGGCACGGCGTCGTCGCCGGTCACCGCCACCACCACCGGCTACACCCCGCAGTGCTTCACCGCCACCAACTACGACCAGGTCGCGGCCGGACGCGCCACCACCAGCGGCGGCTACACCTACGCCGACGGATCCGGCCAGAACATGGGCCTGTACAACGTGTACGTCACCCACACCCTGGAGGAGACCTCGGCCGGCTACTACGTGATCGCCGACTCCGGCTGCCCGCAGTGACCCAGGGGCTCCCCTGACCGGCTGCCGGGCGCGATAATCGCCGTATGGACGAGCGAGCGGCCCGGCATCCGGCCGGCGAGGCGGAACGCGGCGAGACGGCCCCCGGCCCCCAGGGCGGCGACCCGGTGTGCTGGCTGCACCGGGTCTGCCCCGAGTGCGGCGCGTTCTCCGACACCGCGCCGCCCACCGTCTGCCACCGCTGCGGCACCCGCTTCGGCGACTGAGCCGGCACCGCCGTTGGTGGGGAACAGGCCCCCCGGATGGCCGCGGCGCCTCCCGCGTGCCGTTTGGAACGGCGCCATACCGGACACGCTGGGGTGACTCGGTCACCCCGGAGGTCCCGCGATGCGCTTGCTGCTCGTGCACCCGAGCGCCCTGATGTACTCGGAGATCTTCCTGCGCCTGGAGCCGCTCGGCCTGGAACGCGTGGCCGCCGCCGCGCGGGACGCGGGGCACGAGGTGCGCGCCGTGGACCTCCAGGTCCTCTCACACGCCGCGCTGGAGCGGGAGCTGAAGGGCTTCGCGCCGCACGCCGTGGGCTTCTCGCTCAACTACCTCGCCAACATCCCCGAGGCCATCGACCTGGCCCGGCGCGCCAAGAACCTGCTGCCCGGCCTGTATGTGTTCTTCGGCGGGCACAGCGTCTCCTTCGTCGCCGAGGACGTCCTGGAGCAGTCCGAGGGCGCGGTGGACGCCGTCGTCAGGGGAGAGGGCGAGCCGACGATCGTCCCGCTGCTCGAGGCGCTGCGCGACGGCGGCGGGATGGAGGGGGTGCCGGGCATCGTGACCACCGAGGGCCGCGGCGCACCCCCGAAGATGCTCCACACCATCGACGCGCCGCTCCCCGCCCGGGACCTGATGCGCCATCGCCGCCGCTACTTCATCGGGGAACTGGACCCCTGCGCGTCCATCGAGTTCACCCGCGGCTGCCCGTGGGACTGCTCGTTCTGCTCGGCGTGGACCTTCTACGGGCGCAGCTACCGCAAGGCGTCCCCGCAGACCACGGGGGAGGAACTGGAGAGCATCCGGGAACCCAACGTCTTCATCGTCGACGACGTGGCGTTCATCCGCCCCGAGCACGGGCACGCCATCGCCGCCGAGGTCGAGCGCCGCCGCATCCGCAAGCGCTACTACCTGGAGACCCGCAGCGACGTGCTGCTGCGCAACCAGGACGTCTTCGAACGGTGGTCGAGGCTGGGCCTGAAGTACATGTTCCTGGGGATGGAGGCCATCGACGCGGAAGGGCTCGACCTGTACCGCAAGCGCGTCAGCCCCGACGAGAACTTCCACGCCCTGGAGGCCGCCCGCCGCATGGGCATCACGGTCGCCATCAACCTGATCGTCGACCCGGCGTGGGACGAGGAGCGCTTCCGCGTGGTCCGCGAGTTCGCCCAGTCGATGCGGGAGATCGTGCACCTCACCGTCATGACGCCGTACCCGGGGACGGAAGTCTGGCACACCGAGTCACGCCGGCTGACCACCCGCGACTACCGGCTGTTCGACATCCAGCACGCCGTGGTGCCCACCGCCCTGCCGCTGGCCGACTTCTACCGCGAACTGGTGCGCACCCAGGCCGTCATCAACCGCAAGCACCTGGGACTGCGGACCGCGCTCGGCGCCTTCCGGGTGCTGGGCGGCAACCTCGCGCGCGGGCAGACCAACTTCGCCCGCATGCTGTGGCGGTTCAACCGCGTCTACAACGCCGACCGGCAACTCGCCGACCACCGCCGCCCGGTCCGCTACGAGCTTCCGCTGCCGCAGCGGCACGAGATCGGCGACCGCCGTCGGCTGTACATCCACACCAGGCCCGCGAGGAGCGGCGACAGCGGCGGCGCGACGCCGGGGGAGCCCGCACCCGAACCGTCGTGACCGCCGACGACGCTCACCGCCCCGTCGCGCCGTCGATCCACTCCCGCAGGATGTCGGCGTGCCCGGCGTGGCGGGCCGTCTCCTCGATCATGTGGATCAGGATCCAGCGCATCGACGGCGGGGCCGTCTCCCGCAGCGACCGGGCCCCCGGCCGGTGGAGGTCCGCACAGGCGGCCACGACCGCGTTCGAGCGCCGCACCGCGGCCCGGTAGGCGGCGAGCAGGCTCTCGGCCGTCTCGTCCGCCGCGGGCGGCGCCGCGTCGTCCCAGCGGGCCTCCGCCGCACCCGCGTAGGCCCAGACGAACCAGTTCAGCTCGACCGCCGTCAGGTGCTTGACCAGCCCCAGCAGGCTGGTGCCCGACGACACGCCCGGCAGCCGGGCCTGCGCGTCGTCCACCCCGGCGAGCTTGGCGGCCACCGCCTCGCGCAGATAGTCCAGGAAGACCCGAAGCGTGGTCTTCTCCTCGGCGTGCACCTCCGGCGGCCGCAGATCGCCGCGCTGCCCGGTTCCGGTCATGGCCCGACTGTAGGCCGGATCCGACGCCACCAGGGGGCGAAACCGTACGAGCCGGACGATTCGACCGGCGGTCGGCGGGTACCCGCCCACGTCCGAGGACGAGACCGCGACCCTGGGAGGCGGCAGCAATGGGCGAGCGTCCACCCGAGGACCACGTGGAGCTGTTCTTCGTGGGCAACGCCACCCTGATCATCCGGTACGGCCCGCTGACCCTGCTGACCGACCCCAACTTCCTGCACCGCGGCGAGTACGCCTACCTCGGGCACGGACTGCTCTCCCGCCGCCGCACCGAGCCGGCGCTGAACGCCGCGGCCCTGCCCTCCGACCTGGACGGCGTCATCCTGTCCCACCTGCACGGCGACCACTTCGACCGCCGCGCCCGCGCCGCCCTGCCCCGCAGCGCGCCGATCATCACCACCCCGCACGCCGCACGCCGCCTGCAGGGACTGCACGGCTTCCACCGCGCCACCGGGCTGCGCACCTGGCAGCACCACACGCTGATCCGCGACGGCCTGCGGGTCACCGTCACCGCGCTGCCCGCACGCCATTCCACCAACCGCCTCGCCCAGGCGCTGCTGCCGCCGGTGATGGGCAGCCTGCTGGAGTTCGGAACCGTCACCGGCGAACCGGTGCTGCGGCTGTACCTGTCCGGGGACACCCTCCTCGTCCCCGAACTCCAGCAGATCGCCCGCCGCCACCAGGACATCGACCTCGCCGTACTCCACCTGGGCGGCACCCGGATCGCCGGGCTGCCGCTCACCATGGACGGCTCGCAGGGCGCCCGCCTGGCCCGGATGCTCGCCCCGCGCCGGATCCTGCCGGTCCACCACGACGACTACACGGTGATGACCTCACCGCTGTCGGACTTCCTGTGGGAGGCGGACCGGGCCGGACTGGCGGACCGGGTGCAGCCCTGCCTGCCCGGAGAGCGGGTCGTGGTGGCCCGTGAACACGCCACCACGGCCGGCGGCCCCTGGCGCCGCCGGCGCACCGCCACCGACAACCGCCGCACCCCGTGAGGACGAGATGAACCACGAACACGACCCGATCACCGAACGCCTGGCCCGCGCGCTGGGCTGGACGAGTCTGGGACTGGGCCTGGCGCAGCTCACCGCACCCGGCGTGCTCGCCAGGGCCACCGGTCTGGACGGTTCGGCCACCGCCCGCACCGTGCTGCCGATCGTCGGCGTACGCGAACTGGCGTCCGCCGGGCCCCTGCTGGCGTCCCCCCGGCCCGCGCCCTGGACCTGGGCCCGGGTCGCCGGCGACGCCGCCGACCTGACCCTGCTGGGCGCGGCACTGCGCTCCCGGAAGGGCCGCGGGCGCGACCGGGTGCGGACGGCCATCGCGGTCGTCGCCTGCGTCACCGCCCTCGACGTGTTCACCGCCGGACGCTCCGCGCTCCGGGGCCCGCGCGGCAGGCGCACCACCCGCCTGCACGCCGCCATCACCGTCAACCGCCCGCGTACCGAGGTCTACCGCTCCTGGCGCGCGCTGGAGGAACTGCCGCGCTTCATGGCGCACCTGGAGTCGGTGCGCACCACCGGCGACGGGCGCTCCCTCTGGAGGGCGAAGGCACCACTGCACCGGACGGTGGAGTGGGAGGCCGAGATCTCCCGGGACCGCACCGACGAGGTCATCGCCTGGCAGTCCCCGGACGGCGGCGGCGTCGCCGGTGCCGGCAGCGTCTCGTTCACCGACGCCTACGGCGGACGCGGCACCGAGGTCCGCGTCGACCTGGAGTACTCCGCTCCCGGCGGCAAGGCCGGCGCGGCCGTCGCCAAGCTGTTCGGCGAGCACCCCGAGCAGCAGGTCCGCGACGACCTGCGCCGCTTCAAGCAGTACCTGGAGACCGGAGAGGTGGTGCGCTCCGAGGGCAGCCCCGAGGGCGTGAGCGCGGGCCGCCGGCTCCACCAGCGCCCGGCGCAGCCCCTGAAGTGACCGCCCGACGAGACCGACGACGACCGACGACGGCCAACAAGACCGACGACGACCGACGACGACCGACGAGCGAGCGGCCGGCCGCCGGCCGCGGAGAGGACGCCCCCGTGAAGGCCAACTGCTGGATGGGCAGGAACACCGTTCAGGTCGAGGAGGTCCCCGACCCGGCGATACTCAACGCCCGCGACGCCATCATCCGCGTCACCTCCACCGCGATCTGCGGATCCGACCTGCACCTGTACGACG
>JBEHXI010000111.1:0-21639 GCA_048498775.1 Actinomycetota bacterium
CTGAGAACCGCCAGGCCGCCCTACGGCGCCTGAGGGGCGTCGAACACCCGGTCGGGGTCCCACTGGTGCCGCAGCACCGCCAGACGGCCGCTGGCGGGCCCGTAGTACGCCTGCCGCCAGGAAGTCAGCGTCGGATCGGCGTAGTTCTGGTACGCGGCGCCGGAGGCGTAGGGGCGCATCGCGGAGTGCAGGCCGTCCAGCCAGCCGGTGGTGCTCAGCGCGTCGGAGGCGATGTACTGGGCGAGGAAGCGCGAGGTGCGGTGGACGAAGGCGGTGGCCAGCGTGCCCACCCGGTTGACGGCCCCGCCGAGCGCGGTGAGCGCCACGCTCCCGGACCCGCCGCCGCGCCGCGACCGCAGCGCCTCCATCTGGGCCAGCAGGGCGGCGATCCCGGCGTCCGGCAGCGGGCGGTCGTAGAAGTCGGAGCGGCCGGTGTAGGTCTCGCGGCCGAGCGTTCCCGAGGCGGTGCGCCCCGGCGTGCGCCCGGGCAGATGGCACTGCGCCGGTGTGCGGTCGGTGCACCCGGCGTACGCGTCCATCGCCTGGAGATAGCCGTGGCGGCGCACCGTCACCGAGCCGGCCGGCCCGCCCGAGCCGGAGACCAGCCGGTCCACCGCGTTCTCCAGTTCGGTGCGGCCGCCCAGCGAGAAGGCGGCGACGGTGACGGCGGGGGAGCCGCCGGCGGCCGCGTCCAGGTGCAGCGCCGACCAGATCTCGTCCGGCTGGTCCGGCCCCCACCCCTGCCAGGACCGCAGGACGGCGGCCGCCCGCGACCAGGGGAAGGTCAGATAGGCGGTGACGCACTCGGGCGCCGGGTGGGTGCGGAAGCGCAGTTCGGTGACGACGCCCAGCCCGCCGTTGCCGCCGCCGCGCAGCGCCCAGAACAGGCCCGGGTTGGTGTCCGCGTCGGCGAGCACGGTGCGGCCGTCGGCCGTCACCAGGGTGGCGCCGGTGAGGTTGTCGCAGGTCAGGCCGTAGGCGCGGGAGGTCACGCCGTGGCCGCCGCCGAGGGTCAGCCCGGAGACGGCCACGGTCGGGCAGGACCCGGCGGGCACGGTCACGCCGCGCTCGCCGAGTGCGGTGTAGACGTCGATCAGCCGGGCGCCGGCGCCGACCGTGGCGGTCCCGGCGCCCGTCCGTATCGCGGCCAGCCGGGAGACGTCGACGATCAGGCGGCCGGTGCCGCTGGACCAGCCGGCGTAGGAGTGGCCGCCGCTGCGGATGCGGACGGGCGTGCCGGTGCGGCGGGCGAAGGCCAGGCACTCGGCGATGTCCGCGGTGCCCGCCACATAGGCGACGGCGGCCGGACGCAGGGCGTCGAAGCGGGTGTTGTACAGGCGGGCGGCGGTGGCGTAGTCCGCGTCGCCCGGGCGGACCAGGGTGCCGGCCAGCCCGCGGCCCAGCGCGCTCCAGTCCGCCGCGCTCGCCGGGGACGCCGGGGACGCGGAACGGGTCGGCGGGGCCGCGGACATCCGCTGGGACGCGGCCCCCGAGGGGGCGGTGGCCGGGGTGCAGCCGGGCAGGGCGGCGGCCAGTGCCACCGCCGTGCCACCGCGCAGCAGCGCTCGCCGATCGGGCATCCGCGTCATTCCCGTCATCCCCGCCATCCCCCTGGTCTTCCGGTGAAGGAGTATGCGTCAGGAGATGCGCGCGGATGCCCCTGCGGTTCCGCGAGCCGTCCGGCTCAGCCGACCTCGTGGGCGTACGGCGGGTCGGCGCCGGGACGCGAGCAGGTGACGGCGGCGGCGCGGGCGGCGAAGGACAGCGCGGCGCGCCAGTCGGCGGCGTCCAGCTCCGCGAGGGCGTCCAGGGCGCCCTTGGCGGACAGCCAGTGCAGCAGGGCCGCGTTGACGGTGTCGCCCGCGCCGATGGTGTCGGCGACGGTGCCCGGCACCGCGGGGACATGGACGCGTCCGGCGCGCGGCGAGAAGGCCGTCAGGCCGTGCGGGCCGTCGGTCAGGACGACCGCGGCGGGGCCGCTTTCCAGCCACGTATTGATGGCTGGTGACGGGCCGTCGGCGTCGGCGAGCCAGGCGGCGTCCTCCACCGACAGCTTCAGCAGGGCGACATGGGGCAGCCAGGAGGCGAACCGGGCCCGGTAGGCGGCCGGATCGTCGATCAGCGGGGTGCGGATGTTGGGGTCGAGGGCGGTCGTGATCCCGGCGGCGTGCGCCTGCCGCAGCACCGCCTCGTAGCCGCTCGCGCCCGGTTCCAGCACCAGGGAGCAGGCGCCCAGCAGGACGGCGGAGGTGTCGGGCGGCAGCGCGCCGGGGGCGCTGAACAGCCGGTCCGCGGTGCCCTGGACGTAGAAGGTGTAGCGGGCCGAGCCGTCCGGGCCTATCGCGGCGGCGGCCAGCGGGGTCGGTTCCGGGCCGCGCTGGACGAGGGCGGTGGACACCCCGGCGTCGCGCAGTCCGGCCAGCAGCGCCTCGCCGAACGGGTCGCGGGAGATCCTGGACAGGAAGGCGGCCGGAGTGCCCAGGCGGCCCAGGGCGACCGCGGTGTTGTACGGGCCGCCGCCGCGGCGCGGGTCCAGGGGCGCCAGCGCGCCGGTGCCGCCGGGCACCAGGTCGATCAGCGCCTCGCCTGCTACGACGATCATGCGTGCTCCTCGTGGGCGCTCAGGCGTTCGCCGGGGTCAGTCCCCCGGGTGTTCCTGGGCGTCCTGCCGGGCGCGGTCGCGGGCCCTGCGGGCGGGGCCGGTCCAGCCGCACGAGCACCGGGCGAAGGCGAAGGATCCCCTTTCGGCCACGGCCGTGCGATGGGCCGGCGGGGCGTCCGGGGGAGGCTCGACTTGCCCGTTGAACACGCAATTACCGTACCGCCCGCCCGTGACGGCGCCGCCCGCGCGGTCGTTAACGAAATCGTCCGTGAAGAATGACACACTTCGGATGTCCCCTGGGGGTAGGCGGGCGATGGTGCAGCAGCGGAGGGGTGTGGCCGCGGCTTCCGGCCTGGCGGCGGTGCTGGCGGTCCTGGCCGCGGGCGTGACGGGGTGCTCGGACCAGTCGGCGGGGGCGGAGGATCGAATTCCGGCCGATCCGGTGTACCGGGCGGCCGATGTGCTGGCGCGGTCCGGCAGTTCACTGGCGCGCACGACGACGCGGATGACCGGCGGCCCGGTCCCGGTGACGATCACCGGCAGCGGCGCGTTCGACTACCGCAGACGTCTGGGCCGGCTGACCGTGGTGGCGCCGGGCCCGGTCCCGGCGGGCACGGCGGCGCCCGGCCCGATCACCGAGGTGCTCACCCCCGGTCTGCTCTACATGCGCAACCGCGGCCAGGGCGTCCCGGCCGGCACCTGGGTGCGGGTGGACACCACCCGGCTGCCCGACGGGAACCTGGTGACCGGCGGCGCCACCGACCCGATGACGGCCGCCGAACTGCTGCGCGGCGCCCGCTCGGTGTCGTTCGTGGAGGAGCGGACGCTGGACGGGGTGCCGGTGCGGCACTACCGCGGCACGGCCGACATCGCGCGGGCGGCGCGGCTGTCCCCGCGGGACCGGGCGTCGCTGCGGGCGGCGGCCGACGGCCTGGCCTCGCGTTCGGTGCCGTTCGACGCGTACCTGGACCAGCAGGGCCGGCTTCGGCAGGTGCGGGAGGTCTTCACCTTCCGCACGACGCAGGGGCTGGACCGGGTGGTCACGGCGACGACGGAGTTGTCCGGGTTCGGGACGCCGGTGCGGGTGGCGCTGCCGGGGCCCGGCGAGGTGTTCCAGGGGAAGATCGTTTCTCCCCAGGACTGAGGCGGACCGGCGCACCCCCGCGCGAAATGGTCCGTACGTGTCATGCGCCCGCCGGTGGCGCGATCCTAGTCTGGACTCCGGTTGCCGACCGTTCCGTGGACGAGGTGGTGGAGCACGTGGTGATGGCGGACTACCAGGAGCGCGTCGCTCTCGCCGAGATCGACTTGTGCGGAGAGCTGATGATCGCCGCGTCGGCGGCCGTCGACGTGGAACGGCTCAGCCCGGACCGCATCGACGAGGTGCTGAAGGTCGACCGCTCCGCCAACTAGGCCCTGTCCGGGCGATCGCGCGGTCGGGCGGCCGGGGGCGATTTCCGGCCGTTGCCGCGAGGCGCCACCGGGTTCAGGTGCGCAGCATCCGCGCGATGGCCGCGGTGGCCTCGGCGACCTTGATGTCGGCCTCCGGGCCGCCCTGTATGGCCGCGTCGGCGACGCAGTGGCGCAGGTGCTCCTCCAGCAGTTGCAGGGCGAAGGACTGGAGCGCCTTGGTGCCGGCGGAGACCTGCGTGAGGATGTCGATGCAGTAGACGTCCTCCTCGACCATGCGCTGCAGGCCGCGGATCTGCCCCTCGATCCGGCGCAGGCGCTTGAGGTGCTGGTCCTTGCGCTCGCTGTAGCCGTGCGGGCCGGCGTGCGCCGTCGCGGGCCCGGGGGCGGCGCCGGCCGCCGCGTCCGGCCCGTGCGCCGGTTGCGCCACCGCTTCGTCGGCCGTCATCGCGTTCTCGCCACCCTCCATGTCCCCTTATACCCCCTGTGGGTATGAGGATACCGAATCGGTTCCACCTGCGACCCACCTGTATGGAGCACTCTGCCCCATGAGCGACACTGGGGAACGCCGGTCCGCCGTGGCCGGATGATGCGCCTAGCATCAAACCGTCCGATACCCGAGCATCCGAGGATCTTCCCGTGCGCCTTCGTCTGACCCCCAGGGAGACGAGCTTCTACGACATGTTCGCCGCGTCCGCGGACAACATCGTCACCGGTTCGAAGCTGCTGATGGAACTGCTCGGGGCGGACAGCGCCGCACGCTCCGAGATCGCCGACCGGATGCGCGCCGCCGAGCACGCCGGGGACGACGCGACGCACGCCATCTTCCACCAGCTGAACTCCTCCTTCATCACCCCGTTCGACCGCGAGGACATCTACAGCCTCGCCGGCTCCCTCGACGACATCATGGACTACATGGAGGAGGCCGTTGACCTGGTCGTCCTCTACCAGATCGAGGAACTGCCGAAGGGCGTGGAGCAGCAGATCGAGGTGCTCGCGCGGGCGGCCGAGCTGACCGCCGAGGCGATGCCCAACCTGCGCACCATGCAGAACCTCACCGAGTACTGGATCGAGGTCAACCGGCTGGAGAACCAGGCCGACCAGATCCACCGCAAGCTGCTCGCGCACCTGTTCAACGGCAAGTACGAGGCCATGGACGTGCTCAAGCTCAAGCAGATCGTGGACGTCCTCGAAGAGGCCGCGGACGCGTTCGAGCACGTGGCGAACACGGTAGAGACCATCGCCGTCAAGGAGTCCTGACCCCGGTGGCAACGCTCTCCCTCGTCGTCGTCATCGGCGTCGCCCTCTCCTTCGCGTATACCAACGGCTTCCACGACTCCGCCAACGCCATCGCCACCTCCATCTCCACCCGGGCCCTGACCCCCCGGGCGGCGCTGCTGATGTCGGCGGTGATGAACCTGGCCGGCGCGTTCCTGGGCAGCGGGGTGGCCCAGACCGTCAGCAAGGGCCTGATCGCCACCCCGGCCGGCAAGGACGGGATGGTGGTGCTGTTCGCCGCCCTGCTCGGCGCGATCGGCTGGAACCTCACCACCTGGTACTTCGGTCTGCCGTCGTCCTCCAGCCACGCCCTGTTCGGCGGCCTGGTCGGCGCCGCGCTGGCCGGTTCGACCGCGGTCCACTGGAACGGCGTGGTGGACAAGATCATCATTCCGATGGTGCTCTCGCCGGTCGTCGGCCTGATCGTCGGCTACCTGGTGATGGTCGCCATCCTGTGGATCTTCCGCCGCTCCAGCCCGCACAAGACCAAGCGCGGCTTCCGCATCGCGCAGACCGTCTCGGCGGCCGGCATGGCGCTCGGCCACGGCCTCCAGGACGCCCAGAAGACCATGGGTGTGGTGGTCATGGCGCTGACCATCGCGGGCGTGGCGCACGGCAGCGGCATCCCGGTGTGGGTCAAGGTCACCACCGCGCTGATGATGTCGCTGGGCACCTACGCGGGCGGCTGGCGCATCATGCGCACCCTCGGCCGGAAGATCATCGAGCTGGACCCGCCGCAGGGCTTCGCCGCCGAGGCGACCTCCGCGTCGATCCTCTACATCACCGCGTACCTGTTCAAGGCGCCCATCTCCACCACCCATGTCATCACCTCCGCGATCATGGGCGTCGGCGCGACCAAGCGGGCCAAGGCGGTGCGCTGGGGCGTGGCGAAGAACATCGTGCTGGGCTGGTTCATCACCATGCCCGCGGCGGGGGCGGTCGCCGCCATCGCCTACGCGATCGTGCACCTGGTCGCCGGCTGACCCCGACGACCGGCCCGAGAACGGAGAAGGCCCGCCCCCGGTGACGGGGGCGGGCCTTCGGTCGCCTGGCCGGTGGCACCGCCATGCAGCACCGCCAGGCGGTCTGGCACCTCAGCCGAAACGGCCGGAGATGTAGTCCTCGGTGGCCTGGACCGACGGGTTGGAGAAGATCCGCTCGGTCTCGTCGATCTCGATCAGCTTGCCGGGCTGGCCCACGCCCGCCAGGTTGAAGAAGGCGGTGCGGTCGGAGACGCGGGCGGCCTGCTGCATGTTGTGGGTCACGATGACGATCGTGAACCGCTCCTTCAGCTCCGAGATCAGGTCCTCGATGGCGAGCGTGGAGATCGGGTCGAGGGCCGAGCAGGGCTCGTCCATCAGCAGCACCTGCGGCTCGACGGCGATCGCCCGGGCGATGCACAGCCGCTGCTGCTGACCACCGGACAGGCCGGCACCCGGCTTGTTCAGGCGGTCCTTGACCTCGTTCCACAGGTTGGCGCCCCGCAGCGACTTCTCCACCACGGAGTCCATGTCGCCCTTCTTGACCAGCCCGTTCAGGCGCAGGCCGGCCGCCACGTTGTCGTAGATCGACATGGTGGGGAACGGGTTGGGCCGCTGGAAGACCATGCCGACGGTGCGGCGCACGGCGACCGGGTCCACGGAGGTGCCGTAGAGGTTCTCGTCGTCCAGCATCACCTTGCCCTCGACGCGGCCGCCGGGGGTGACCTCGTGCATCCGGTTCAGGGTGCGCAGGAAGGTGGACTTGCCGCAGCCGGACGGGCCGATGAAGGCCGTCACGGACCGCGGTTCGACGGTCATCGAGATGTCGTCGATGGCCTTGTGGTTGCCGTAGAAGGCGGACAGGCCGCTGACGTCGATGCGCTTGGCCATGGAAATCACTTCTTCTCTTCGACGGTGGCCATCAGCGGCCGGACTTCTTCGGAGGATCGGTTCGCGTGGATGCCCGCGGCGCGCGCCGCGGCCGGCTCAGCCCCGGCCACCGCGCGGCGCCTTCCAGCGGGCGATCCCCCGGGCGACCAGGTTCAGGACCATGACGAACGCGATCAGCACCAGGGCGGCGGCCCAGGCCCGGTCGTAGGAGGCGTCGTTGCCGTTGGAGTACTGCTCGAACACGTAGTACGGCAGCGAGGACTGGGCGCCGCTGAACGGGTTGTTGTTGATCAGCTGGTTGCCGAAGACCAGCAGCAGCACCGGCGCGGTCTCGCCCGCGATCCGGGCCACCGCCAGCATCACGCCGGTCAGGATGCCGCCGATCGCGGTGGGCAGGACGACCTTGAGGATGGTGCGCCACTTCGGCACGCCGAGTGCCAGCGACGCCTCGCGCAGCTCGTTCGGGACGAGCTTGAGCATCTCCTCGGTGGAGCGGACGACGACCGGCATCATCAGGATCGCCAGGGCCAGCGACCCGGCGAACCCGGAGTAGCCGAAGCCCAGGATGATGATCCAGAAGGCCAGGACGAACAGGCCCGCCACGATCGACGGCACGCCCGTCATCACGTCGACGAAGAAGGTCACGGCCGCGGCGAGCTTGCCGCGCCCGTACTCGACCAGGTAGATGGCGGTCAGCAGGCCGATGGGGACGGCGATGACCGAGGCCAGCGCGACCTGCTCCAGGGTGCCGATGATGGCGTGGTAGACACCGCCGCCGGGCAGCATGGTGATCACGCCGCCCATGGAGTGGGTCAGGAAGTTGCCGTCCAGGACCTTGACGCCCTTGGCGATGGTGGTCTGCAGCAGCGAGTACAGCGGGACGACGGCGACGACGAAGCAGGCCCACACCATGCTGGTGGCGACCCGGTCCCGGGCCTGGCGGCGGCCCTCGACGGCCGCGGTGAGCACGTAGGTGCCGAGCACGAACAGCGCGAGCGCGATCAGGCCCCACTGCACACGGCTGGACAGGCCCGCCACCTCGCCGATCCCGACGCCGAGCGCCACGGCGAGTACGGCGATGCCGGCCGGCGCCCAGCGCGGCAGGCGGCGCTGGGCGAGCAGCGGCGTGGTGGCCGCGGGTGCGTCCTGGGTCATGGTGGTCACGCGGCGGCCCCCGAGTATTCCTTGCGCCGCGCGATGATCAGCCGGGCGGCACCGTTGACGAGCAGGGTGATCACGAACAGCACCAGGCCGGAGGCGATCAGCGCGTCCCGGCCGAAGTCGCTGGCCTCGCCGAACTTGGCGGCGATGTTCTGGGCGAAGGTGCCGCCGGCCGGGTCCAGCAGGTGCAGGGTGAGCACCGGGGAGGCGGACAGCACGGTGGCGACCGCCATCGTCTCGCCCAGCGCGCGGCCGAGGCCGAGCATGGAGGCGCTGATGATGCCGGAGCGGGCGAACGGCAGGACGGCCATCCGGATGACCTCCCACCGGGTCGCGCCGAGCGCCAGCGCGGCCTCCTCGTGGGCCTTGGGGACCTGCCGGAACACCTCGCGGCTGACGTTGGTGATGATCGGCAGGATCATGATCGCCAGCAGGACGCCGACGGTGAACAGCGAGCGGGGGCTGCTGGCCGGGTCGGACTTGTGGAAGATCTGCGTCCAGCCCAGGTACTGGTTGAGCCACAGGTTCAGGCCCTGCATGTGCGGTACCAGGTACAGGCCGCCCCACAGGCCGTAGACGATGCTGGGCACCGCGGCGAGCAGGTCGATCACGTACGCCAGCGGGGTGGCCATGCGGCGCGGCGCGTAGTGGGAGATGAACAGCGCGATGCCGACCGCGATCGGCACGGCGATGACCATCGCGATGATCGAGCTGACGACGGTGCCGTAGGCCAGGACCGCGATGCCGAAGACCGGCGGGGTGGCGTCGGCGTTCCACTCGAACGTCGTCAGGAAGTTGCCGTGGTCCTGGGAGATCGCGATGACGGCCCGGACGGTGAGGAAGACCGCGATCGCGGCCATGATCACCAGGAGGAGGATTCCGGACCCACGCGAAAGGCCCAGGAAGATCCGGTCACCCGGCCGGGTGACGGCGGTCTGCTGCCTGGGCTGCGAGAGCTCTGGGGATATGGGGGTTGTGTCCATGTGTCTGCTCCGGTCTGGTGGGGCGGTGGCCCCTGCGGCGGTGCACCGGATGGTGGGGGTGTCGCGGCCGGCCCTGTCGTGGCCCACAGGGCCGGCCGCGCACCGGTGGCGGTCAGGTCAGGACAGGGCGGCGATCGCCGAGCGGACCTTGGTGGCGATGTCGGCCGGCAGCGGCGCGTAGCTCATGCTGGTGAGCATGGACTGGCCGGCGTCGCTGGCGATGTAGTTGAGGAAGGACTTGGTGGCCGGCAGGGTCGCGGCCTTGTTGCCCTTGTCGCAGACGATCTCGTAGGTCACCAGGGTGATCGGGTAGGCGCCCTCGGCCTTGGTGGCGTAGTTCAGCTTCAGGGCCAGGTCGTTGCCGGTGCCGACGATCTTGGCGTCCGCGATCGCCTTGGAGGCGTTGTCGGCGGTGGCCTCGACCGGGGCGGAGGCGCCGGTGTTCACCTTGACGGTGGGGATGCTGGAGGCGGTCGCGTAGGACAGCTCGAAGTAGCCGATCGCGCCGGCGGTCTGCTTGACCTGGGCGGCGACACCGGAGGACTGCGGAGCGGACTGGCCGCCCTGGGCCTGCCAGGTCTTGCCGCCGCTGTAGTTCCAGTCGCTGGGGGCCGCGGCCTTGAGGTACTTGGTGAAGTTGTCCGTGGTGCCGGACGCGTCCGAGCGGTGGAACGCCTGGATGGAGGTGGAGGGGAGCTTCACGCCCGGGTTCAGCTTGGCGATCGCCGGGTCGTTCCAGGTCTTGATCTGGGAGTTGAAGATCTTCGCGATGGTGGAGGCGTCCAGGACCAGGTTGCTCACGCCCGGCAGGTTGTAGCCGATCGCGATCGGGCCGCCGACCATCGGCAGGTCGATGCCCTGGCCGCCGCCGGTGCACACCGACTTGGACTTGGCGATCTCCTCCGGCTTCAGCGCGGAGTCCGAGCCGGCGAAGGCGGTGCTGCCCTGGAGGAACTCGGTGACGCCGGCGCCGGAACCGGTGCCCTTGTAGTTGATCTGGACGCCCTGGCAGGCCTGCATGTAGTTCTTGGTCCACATGTTCATGGCGTTGCCCTGAGCGGTGGAACCGGAGGCCAGCAGGTTGCCCTTGCCGTCACACTTGATGTTGCCGGCGGCCGCGGTGCTCGAGGCACCACCGGTGGAGCTGCCGGAACCGGAGTTGTTGTCCGAACCACAGGCCGTCAGAAGCAGTGCGCTGGAGACCGCGACGGCGCCGACGGCCAGGGAGCGAGAGAGCTTCACCTTCGAGTGTTTCCTTCCTGGAGCCCGCCGGCGGACGGCGAAGCTGAGGGTTGACCACAGATGGAGTTCTGTTGTCACTGGGGAGCTTTCGTTCACCAGTAAGGCCGAAATTAGGCAGACCAAGTGAAGCCGCCGACGGGGAAGAGTGAACTGAAGGTGAACCTCGACCGTCGGGGCGGCATACGGGCTTGCGCCCCGGGACACCGTTATGCATCGGTGTCCTGAGCGTTACGCGGCCTTGCCCAGGGTGCGCAGCAGGGCGTCGATCAGCGGGCGGTCGCGGTCGTGGGTCAGCCGCAGCCGGGCCATGCCCGGGGACAGCCAGACCAGCCGGTCCACCTCCCGGCCCGGCGTGAAGGTGCCCTCGCCGGCCTCGGCGGCCCAGTACCGCACCTCCTTGGGGCGGCCCCCGGCGAGGTAGCGGCAGGACGGCAGGGGCGCGCCCAGGACGCAGTCCATGCCGGTCTCCTCCTTCACCTCGCGCAGCGCGGCCCGCTTCACCGACTCCCCGGACTTCACCTTGCCCTTGGGGTGCGACCAGTCGTCGTAACGCGGCCGGTGGATCAGCGCGATCTGGAGACCGCCGCCGTGCGGGGAGTGCCGCCACAGCACCGCGCCCGCGGCGAGCACCGGCCCGGGGGCGTCCTTCGCGGTCCTGGCGGTCTTGGCGGACTTCGCGGCCTTGGCGGGTTTGGCGGACTTGACGGCCTTCGCCGTCCTGGCCGGTGTCACGGGACCGCCACCGCCCCCTGCCACAGCCGGCTGAACGCGTGGCGGGCCGACTCCGCCTCGGCGCGCTGGTCGGCGTGGAGCAGCCCGAGCGCGTAGGCGGTGGCCGGGGTGATCCGCGGGGTGCGGGCGGCACCGGCGGCGGCCGCCGCCGCGTCGGCGGCCTCCCGGTGGCGGTCCAGGGCGCGCTCGGCCCCGTACAGCCGGGCGGCGTCCGGCTCCGGGGCGGTGCCCGCGGTGGCGGCGACCTCCAGCGCGTAGCGGGTCAGGCGCAGCAGGCTGCGGGCGCGGTGCCAGGCGACGTCCTGGCCCTCGTCGGGCGGGGTGTCGCACAGCGCGGACCGCAGCGCCAGGCCGTTGTACGGGTGGCCGGCCGCCGGCAGCGGCAGCGCGTCGGCCGCCTCGCCCAGCTGCCGCCGGGCCCGCTCCACCAGCGGCGTCATCACCTGGCGGGCGCCGCCCGCGGCGGCCGCGGTCAGCGGCAGCTCGGAGGCGAGCAGCGCCACCGCGTCGGCCACCGCGTGGAAGCGGGACGACCCGAACGCCTGGAGCGTCGCGGAGTGCGCCCGGGTCCGCGCCAGCGTCAGCTGCCGCTCCAGGAGCGCCCCGGCGCGCGCCGCCCCCACCGCGAGCGGGCCGCGCCCGGCGGGCGGGGCGACCGGTGCCGCGGGGGCGGGCCGGCCGGTGCGCGCCGCGGGCACCGGGGCGGCGTCGGCGGGGACGGGGACCCCGCACGGGCCGCCGCCCTCCCCGGCCGCCAGCCGGTGCAGGGCGGAACGCAGCCGCACCAGGTGGGCCGCGTACCGGTACTCGCGGTTGACCGTGCCGGCCAGCCAGCCCAGCTCGGTGCGCAGCGACTCCGCCCACACCGGGTCGACCAGCGGCTCGTAGGTGTGCAGGGCCGCGCTGATGCGCCGCGCGGAGGCCCGCAGCAGCCGGTCGCCGGCCGCCTCGTCCTCGCCGCGCAGCCGCAGGGCCCGCAGGAACTCGGCCGCCTGCTCGCCGAGATACCCGGTCAGCGCGTCGCCCGCGGTCAGCCCGAGGCCGGTGGGGGGAGCGAGCGCCGGACTGTCAGGGTGTCGCTGGGCCACGCCGGCGCCTCCGCGCATCGATGAGCATTTCCTGTACGTTGCGCAGCGGACGGCCCTCGGCGTCCGTGCTGTGCCGGGTCCAGTTGCCGTCGGGGCCGAGATGCCAGGACTCCGTCTCGTCCGATACCCCGGTCTCCAGCAGCCGGCTGAGCGCGGCACGGTGCGCGGGGTCGGTCACCCGGACCAGGGTCTCGATGCGCCGGTCCAGGTTACGGTGCATCATATCGGCGCTGCCGAGCCACACTTCCGGCTCGCCGCCGTTGCCGAAGACGAAGACCCGGGAGTGCTCGAGGAACCGGCCGAGCACGCTGCGTACCCGGATGCTCTCCGACAGCCCCGGGACACCCGGGCGGATCGCGCAGATGCCGCGCACCCAGATGTCCACCGGCACCCCCGCCTGCGACGCCCGGTACAGCGCGTCGATCACGGCCTCGTCGACCATGGCGTTGCACTTGAAGCGGATGCAGGCCGGACGGCCCGCCTGGTGGTGGGCGACCTCGCGCTGGATGCGGGAGATCAGCCCGTCGCGCAGCGAGCGCGGCGCGACCAGCAGCCGGCGGTAGGACTCCCGGCGCGAGTAGCCGGACAGCCGGTTGAACAGGTCCGACAGGTCCGCCCCGACCTGCGGGTCGGAGGTCAGCAGCCCCAGGTCCTCGTAGACCCGGGCGGTCTTGGGGTGGTAGTTGCCGGTGCCGACATGGCTGTAGCGGCGCAGCTGGTCGCCCTCCTGCCGGACCACCAGCGACAGCTTGCAGTGCGTCTTGAGGCCCACAAGGCCGTACACCACGTGGCAGCCGGCCTCCTCCAGCTTGCGGGCCCACTTGATGTTGGCCTGCTCGTCGAAGCGCGCCTTGATCTCCACCAGGACCAGCACCTGCTTGCCGGACTCGGCCGCGTCGATCAGGGCGTCGACGATCGGGGAGTCCCCGGAGGTGCTGCCCGAGGTGCGGTACAGCGTCTGCTTGATCGCCAGGACGTCCGGGTCGGCCGCGGCCTGCTCCAGGAACGCCTGCACCGAGGTCGAGAAGCTGTCGTAGGGGTGGTGGAGCAGTACGTCGTGCTCGCGCAGCGCCGCGAAGATGTCCGGCGGGGAGGCGGACTCCACCTCGGCGAGGTCCCGGTGGGTGCCCGCGACGAACTTCGGGTACTTCAGCTCCGGCCGGTCCAGGCCGGCGATGTCGAACAGCCCGGTCAGGTCCAGCGGCCCGGGCAGCGGGTAGACCTCCGCGTCGGAGACCTTCAGCTCCCGCACCAGCAGGTCCAGGACGTACGGGTCGATGGACTCCTCGACCTCCAGGCGCACCGGCGGGCCGAAGCGGCGCCGCATGAGCTCCTTCTCCAGCGCCTGGAGGAGGTTCTCGGCGTCGTCCTCCTCGACCTCCAGGTCCTCGTTGCGGGTCACCCGGAAGGTGTGGTGGGCCAGTACCTCCATGCCCGGGAAGAGCTCCTCCAGGTGCGCCGCTATGACGTCCTCCAGGGGGACGTAGCGCTGCGGGCCGGCCTCCAGGAAGCGCGGCAGCAGCGGCGGGACCTTCACCCGGGCGAAGTGCTGGTGGCCGCTGACCGGGTTGCGCACCACCACGGCCAGGTTCAGCGACAGGCCCGAGATGTACGGGAACGGGTGCGCCGGGTCGACGGCCAGCGGGGTGAGCACCGGGTAGATCCGCTGCCGGAACAGCGTGAACAGCCGGGCCTGCTCCTTCTCGGTCAGCTCGTGCCAGCGGATCAGGTGGATGCCCTCGGCGGCGAGCTCGGGCGCCACGTCGTTCTGGAAGCACGCCGCGTGCCGGGCCATGAGCTCACGGGAGCGGTTCCAGATCAGGTCCAGCACCTCGCGCGGCTGGAGTCCGGAGGCCGAGCGGGTGGCCACTCCGGTGGCGATGCGGCGCTTGAGGCCCGCCACCCGGACCATGAAGAACTCGTCCAGGTTCCCGGCGAAGATCGCCAGGAAGTTCGCCCGCTCCAGCAGCGGGGTCCTGGGGTCCTCGGCCAGCTCGAGCACCCGCTCGTTGAACGCCAGCCAGCTGCGCTCCCGGTCCAGGAAGCGGCCCTCGGGCAGCTCCTCCAGCTCCGCGGCGGACGCCAGCTCCTCGGCCGGCGTGGGCTCGGCGATCACGGGGGTGGGGTCGTCGGCATCGTTGTCCGGATCGGGCACCGCCAGCGGCCGGTGTGCCCCGATCGTGCCCAGAGTGGTGGGATCCACCGCACCGGTTCGGTTCGTCGCAGTCATCGGGGGGCCGCCCTCCTCCGGTCCGTCACGTCCCCTCCATTGTCCCGTTCCCCGAAAAGAACCGGCAGGTCGGAGGCGGCGCGGGCACGCCGCGCGGCGCTCGGCGAGTGATCCTCGCGGCGAGGGCGGCAGGTCGGCACGGCGGTCTGCATTCACCGATGCTCGCAAGGGATGTTGAAGCTGCCCTGAATCGGCGGTAACGGCCGGGTGGCGGCCGGGAAAGCGACGCGGGGGCCGGCGGGGCGGCGGGCCGCCCGGCGGGCATCCCGGGATCACCCGGGGTGCCCGCGGCGTCACGCACGGCTGCCGTAGTCCGGGCTGGAGCGGCGGCGGGGGTAGTAGTGCGGGTTGTGGGTCTCCGCGAGGCTGGGGCGGCCGCGGAGGCGCCGGCGCTCGCCGTGCCAGGTGGCCGCGGCGATCGAACCGGCGGTGAGCAGCAGGCCGGCGCCCGTGGTGACCAGCAGGGCGAGGTCCGGCCGGGTGCGGTCCCCGAAGGCGGGGGCGGCCAGGCCGGCGGGGTCGTAGGTGACGGTGGCGTGCCGGCCGGAGCGGGGGCTCTCGGTGCCGATCGGCTCGGCGAGCGCGGTGCCGTCGGCGAGCGTCACCGGGCAGCTCCACCAGGTGGCCGCCCGGAAGTCGGTGTGCGCGGAGCACGTGCCGACGGTGGCCGCCGACACCGTCCCGCGCGCCGCGAACACCGCGCCGGACAGGGCGAAGCCGCCGGCCACCCCGGTCAGCAGGGCCGCGAAGAGGAACAGGAACACCTGCCCGGGCGACCCGTGCAGCCAGTACAGCACCAGCACCATCGCCACCGCGGCGACCAGCCCCGCGGGCGCCACCTCCCAGAACGCCGCCGCCCCCGCGCTGCCGCTGTGCGCCCGCTGCACGGCGACGGCGAGCAGCCCGGCGAGGGTGAAGGCGAGCACCAGCAGGCCGCGTACGCAGGCCGCGGCGCGGGTCGGGGAACCGGTCCACCCGGCCTCCCAGAAGCGCGCACCCGGGCCGGGCGGCGCCTGCGGGGAGGCCCCGGCGGCGTCAGGAGGCGTCATCCGGCCCGGCGGGCGAGTCGGTGAAGCTGATCGTCCGCAGGATGGTGATCATCATCTCGCAGAAGTCGCCCCACTGCTCCAGGGCCATCGTGTCGAGGGTGAGGATCGCGGTGTACGGGCCGGTGGGGAACGGGACGTGGACCTGTATCTGCCCGGTGCGCAGCTTGGTCTCCTCGCCGCTCGCGGTCAGGTCCGGCGGGAGCGTCATCTCCCGGACGGAGATGCACGCGACGGCGGGCCCGCACGGCAGGTCCACCCAGCGCACGTCGTTGAGCGGGTCGTTCTCCAGGATGGCCCGCACGCCGTGGGCGACGATCTCCGGGTCGGTGTGGCCGGACTCGACCGCGGCCACGGTGAAGGAGCAGTGCGCCACGCCCTCGTCGATGGCGAACAGGCCCAGCGCCGAGTAGGCGACGCCCGCCTCGGCCACCGCCGAGGCCATGGCCGCGTAGTACTCGGCGGCCGGGGTCCACAACTCCTCGTCGCCGTTGGGGTAGAGCTCGTGGACGAACCCGGCGGCCCGCTCGGCCATCTCCTCCGGGCTCGCGTCCACGGGCAGCGCGTGGAAGCCCTCGGGCGCGACGAACCACATCGGCGGCACGCCGGAGGACGACTCCAGGGTGACGGCCGTGCTCTCTGCGCTGGTCATCGTCTGTGCCCCGCTCACGTCAGGTCGCCGGGCTTCGGTGCGGCGGGCTCGCCGTCCGCTCCCATGTAGATCGCGTTGGTCTCGAACTTCCCGGGCATCCGCTTGAGCGGGACCTTCGACTCCACCAGGACCACGCCGCTGGGCAGCGCGGTCAGGGCCGGGGCCTGCGCCTCGGCCGGCAGTTCCGCCATGAAGCGGGCCACCCGGGCGCGCTGACCCTCACTCAGCTCCGCCTCCGTCAGAAAGCGGGCGGCACCGCTCAGATGCTGGACGACCTTGGCCGCGTTGCCCGCCGAGGAGGCGAACAGGCGCGTCCAGGAGCCGTCGGTGAAGCGGATGCGGACGTCCGCCTTGATCTCGCTGAACTCCATCCGCTCCACCGCGGCGACCGACGCGCGGGGCGCCTCCCACAGGACGTCGGCGCGCGCGCCCAGGTCGGCGGAGCCGATGCCGAGGACGACCAGCCGCTGGTCGGTGACGACCAGGTCGGTGCGCAGGCCCTTGGGGCAGCGGGCCGGGTCGAGCTGCCAGGGCAGGGTGCGCGCGAGGGTGCCGCGTTCCGCCCAGATCACCGGGAAGTCCTCGACCTCGTTCTCCGGCTCCCGCGTTTCGCCCTTGGCGCCGCGGTCCCCGAAGGGGGTGCTGAGCGGGCCGCCCAGCGCCGAGAGGAGGTTGAGCACCGCGGGGACGGCCTTGAAGATGCCCCCGACGGCGTTCCCGACGGCCTGGTCGCCCCCGGACCGGGGCTGGAACGGCGGGCGGGGCGGCCAGCCGGCCAGTTCGCCCTGGATGTCCCGGCGGGCCGGGTCGCGGAACGACCGCAGCCCGGCGACCGGCGCGGCCATCCCCGACGCGAACGCGGCCGGGGTGCGGATCAGCAGGGTCTCACCCGGTTCGGGGTACCAGTCCATGTCGTTCCTCAGTGTGCGGTTGCGGCGTGCTGGAAGTGGTCCCCGAGGTTCTGCCCGTCCTGGATCTGACCGGGGATGCCGATGGCCTTGGACCCGATCTTGACCGTCGAGTCGATGGCCCGCCCCAGTCCGGACATCGGGTCGACGGCCACCTTGCCCCGGGTGAGGAGGCTGAGGCCCTTGACGCCGACCGTCTGGCCGTAGTTGTAGCCGGCTTCGGAGACCAGCTTCATGCGGTTCATGAGGCCGCCGCTGGTTTTGATGATGCCGCCGGCCTTGTAGCCCCACAGGCCGATGGTCTTGCCCTTGACCGTGAAGCTCAGGTCACCGGCGACCTTGTCGCCGATGCCGACGATGTTCCGGCCGATGGTGCTGGCGCCGCGGAAGCCCTCGCCGAGCTCGGCCGCCCGGGCCGCGGCGACCGCGCCGTCGGCGACCCTGGCGCCCTTGGCGAAGACGCCGATGCCGGGGATCACGCCGAGCGCGCCCAGGCCGATGGACATCCAGCTGACGTTGGCGCCGGCCGCCTTGGCGATGAGGTCGCCGACCAGGGACAGCGCGCCGGTGGCCAGCGCGGCGCCCGCGAAGATGGCGCCCAGCGGCTCGAACGGCGCGGTGATGATGGCCAGGACGCCGAGCACACCGCTGATGTCGCCCAGGATGTCGCTGACGAACTTGATCAGGTCCGCGTGGTCCTTGATCCAGTCGGTGGTGGCGTTCCAGGCGTGCTCGATGCCGCTGGCGATCTCGTGGAACAGGCCCGGCTTCTCGGGGGCGATGTGGCCCGCCTTGTCGAGCTGCGAGGCTATGGCCTTGGCCGTTCTGGTGTAACGGTCATGCAGGTCGTGGGCGCGGCGGCGGACGCCGTCGAGGGCGTTGCCGGCGTCGGTGACCGCCTGGTGCTTCTGCTTGTCCTGGTGGTCGGTGCCGGAGGGCGACGGGTTCGGCGTGCCGGAGCCGTTCGAGGGCGGCGGGGTGTTCAGGGCGGACTTGGCGTGGTCCAGGTCGGCCTGGTGCTGGGCGGCCTCGCGCTCCAGGCCGTCCGCTTCGTGCTGGAACTCCTGGAGGGAGTTGGCCCAGCTGTTGAGCGCGCTGGAGGCGCGGTCGAAGGAGTTGTACGCCTTGACGATCAGCGGCTGGACGTCGTGCTCGACGTGGCTGCGGAAGGCCTGCGCGGCCTTGCCCTTCCAGTCGGCGACGTCGATCTCGGCGAGTTCGATGACCGTGGTGTTCAGGTCGGCGGACAGGTTGCCGATCTGGCGGGCCAGGCCGCGGGTCTGCTCGACGTCGCCCGGGGCAGGGTCGAACCCGAGGTGGGGGAAGCTGCGTGTCATCTCACTTGCCCCCCGGTCCGGACAGCGCGTTGGCGAGCTTGATGTCGACGTCGTCGAACGTCTTGCCGACCTGGTCGATCAGCTTCACGGTGTTGTCGGTGTGCTGGCCGATCTGCGTGATGCCGTAGCTCCAGTCGTCGGCGAAGTCGTGGATGTCGTCCACGAGTTTGGGCTCGCCGACCGCCGTGGCGTCCGCGTTGCGCAGGGTGCGCTGGACGTCGTGCATACGTCCGGTGATTGTGGTGAACGTTTTCCTGAGATCGTCCAGGAGCGCGCTGTGGACGGTGAGATCCGACACGTCCATTCCTCCCCGTTGTGTGTCGAGCAATGAATCACCATGGCAAAGCCTTGGAAAGATTCGCAACCGCCGGTGTGTCGGCGGGCTGTTCGGATCGCGGGGAACCTGTGAAGGATCAGGTCTCCAGCCGGTACATCAGGTCCACCTCGTGGACGGTGAAGCCCAGCCGCTCGTAGACCGTGACCGCAGCGGTGTTGTCGGCGTCCACGTAGAGCATGGCGGTGGGCAGGCCGTGGTCGTCGGCGAGGTGGCGCAGCCCGATGGTGGTCAGGGCCCGGCCGAGGCCGCCGCCCTGCTCGCCGGGGAGCACCCCGACGACGTAGACCTCGCCCAGGCGTTCGGCCGCGTGGACCTTGGTCCAGTGGAAGCCGACGATCGCCTCGCCGCGCACCGCGAGGAAGAAGCCGGCCGGGTCGAACCACGGCTCGGCCTTGCGGTCGTCGAGGTCGCGCTGCGTCATGGCGCCCTGTTCGGGGTGGTGCGCGAAGGCGGCGGCGTTGGCGGCCAGCCAGGCTCCGTCGTCCGCGCCGGGCCGGAACGTCCGCACGGTGACGCCCTCGGGCAGGACCGGCTCCGGCAGCGGGCCGCCGGGCAACGGGCGCCGCATCTGCCGCAGTTCGCGGAAGAGGGCCAGACCGAGCTGGGCGGCCAGGTGCCGGGCCGCGGGGTGGCCGCCGTGGGCCCACACCCGCAGCCGCCGGCCGGAGGCGTCCAGCACCGCCCGGGCCAGCGCCCGGCCGTGGCCGCGCCGCCGGTGCGCGGGGTCGATGACGAGTTCGGCGGCGGGCGCCTCGACCGGGTCGACGTCCTCCACTTGCGCGTACCCGGCGAGTTCGGCGCCGGACCACAGCAGCAGGTGCCGGATGCCGGGCCGCGGGCCGCCGCGCAGGTTCAGCCGGCCCTGCTCGGAGACCGGGGACTGCCCGTCGTACGCGGCGGCCCGCGCGATGAGCTCCCGTACCTCGTCGGCCGTGCCGGGCGGCAGCTCGTCCGCGGTCTCGATCCGCCGGGGGATGGGCTGCGCCGGCTGTCCTGCGTCGGTCATGCGCCGAGCTTACGTGGGAGGACGGCCGCGCGGGGCCGCGCGGCGGGCTCGGCGCCCGTGGGGACGACGGCCGCGGCGACCGCGGCGATCCCCGCCGCCAGCAGGAACGCGGGCCAGTAGCCGAGGCCGGTGATCAGCGCGCCGAGCAGCGGCGGGGTGAGGGAGGCGGCCAGGTTCTGGCCGGTGTTGTGCACGCCCAGCGCGCGCCCGGACCAGGCGGGCCCGGCGAGTTCCGCGGTGGCGGTGAAGGACAGGCCGTTGGTGCTGGCGGTGATCCCCACGGCGAGGACCAGCGCGACGCCGGTCAGCGGTGACGGGACGGCGGCCCCGGCGGCCGTCGCGCCCACCACCGCGGCGGTGAGCAGGGCGAGTTGGCGCATCGGCCGCATCCGGCTGCCGGCCCGGTCCGACCAGCGGCCGGCCGCGATCCGGCACAGCGCGCCCAGCGCCTGCCCGCAGGCGACCAGCCGGCCGGCGTCCACCGCGCTGAAGTGCCGTACGTCGACGAGCAGGACGAGCGCGAACGCGCCCACCGTGAACTGCGGCACCACCAGCAGTGCTCCGGAGCCGTGGACGCGCCACAGGGCGCCCGAGTGCCGGTAGGGGTTGGCGGTGCGGGCCGCGGCGGTCGCGGCCGGCCGCGCCGGGTCGGCGGCGAACAGCGCGATCAGGGCGCCCACCACGGCGCAGGCGGCGGCCATGAAGACCATCGCGCCGGCCGTCCCGTGGGCGTCGGCCAGTGGCGGCACGGCCAGGGCGGCCAGTCCCATGCCGAGCGGGGTGGAGGTCTGGCGGATGCCCATCGCCAGGCCGCGTTCCGCCGCGGTGAACCAGCCCATCACCAGGCGCCCGCTGGCGGAGTACACGGAGGCGGCGGACATCCCCGCGAGGGTGAGGAGGGTGCCGAGCGGCAGCAGGCCGCGGGTGGCCGCCGCCCCGGCGAGCAGCGCCGCGGCGCCGCCGAGCCCGGCGGCGATGACCAGGCGCTCGCCCCAGCGGTCGGCGGCGGCGCCCCAGGCGACCAGGGCGAGCACCAGGCCCAGGGTCGGGCAGGCGACCAGCAGGCCCACCTGGGTGAGGGTGAGATGTCCGGCCGTTCTGAGGGCGTCGGCCAGGTAGGGGATGCCGTAGACGAACGCACAGGCCGCGGTCTGGGCCGCGGTGCCCAGCGCCAGCATCATCCAGCGCCGCATCGGCTGTGCCTCCTCGCTGTCGGTGGTGCGGCCAACTATGCGCGTCCATGCCGTATGGCGAGACGGTCTGTTCGGGATGTGAGACGGGCGCGAGGCCGGCGGGCGGCTCCGGAACGGCGGCCCGCCACCTGGTGGGCGGCCTGGGGGAAGCCTCCGACCAGGGCGCATGAGAAAACCCAGGAACGCCGTGAGAGAAGCCAAGGAACAGCTCATCGAGGTCTCACGAATTTTCGCCGTAATGGGTCGCGGATCTCGCTACTGTCATTCCTGCCGGGGCCGCTCGGGTTCCCGGTGTAATTGACAGGTTTCACAGAAAAGGATTGTCGAGATGGGCTTCAACCCCGCTCCGCTGCCCAAGCCCCGGCCGAAGAAGCCGCTGCCCCCGAAGCCGGGCCACCACCGCAAGCCGCTGCCGCCGAAGCCGGGCCGGCCCACCCCGCCCGCCGCGCCCAAGCGGCCCCGCCCGATCGGGCAGTGACCGCGGTAACCACAGGTCAGGCAGGTTAGCAGGACGGCACCCCGAGCGGGGGGGGGGGGGGGGGGACGAGCATACTCCTTTTTTT
>JBEHXI010000112.1:0-21607 GCA_048498775.1 Actinomycetota bacterium
GCGCGCAGCACCCGGTAGTCCTCGGCGGGTTGCCCGGAACCGTAGCGCTTGACGGTGTCCTCCAGCAGCGCGGCCAGCCTCTGCTGCTCGGGGCACTGGATGAAGCCCTCCTGCTGGAGGATCAGAGCCATGTGAATGCGCATCACGGTGGTGTGGGTACGCGTCAGTCCGAGGATCGCGTCGATCGCCCGGGCCATGCGTTCGCGGCCGTCGTCGGTGCGCGGCTCCGCCTCCAGCGCGGCGGCCAGCGTCAGATGCATCAGCCGGTGGACCGCGGACTGCAGCAACTGCCGTTTGCCGGGAAAGTAGTAGGACACCAATCCCCGTGCGGCGCCCGCCCGGTCGGCTATGTCCGCCAAGGTCGTGGCCTCGTAGCCGCGCCGGCCGACGAGTTCGACGGTCGCCTGGAGCAGCCGTTCGCGGGAACGGCGGCGCAATTCTTCATTGACCGATGCGCTGCGCGGGGACATCCTGTAACTCCTGCGTTGACTGGCTCCGAGCCAATATACTCAGCGCAGCGCCTGGCCGCCCCTGCGTACCAGGCGTCTTACGGGGGGCGGCGTGGTACCCGGCGACGCGGGGGATCGTCGGGTGCCACGCTGCGAACGGCCTTGCCGTTCCGATGCGATCGCGCGGGCCGGGCCGGTGGGCCGGGCCTCGATGAGCCGGTCGGGGTGCGCCCAGCCTAGCCTTCCGCCGCGCCGGTGAGGGGTCGCGATCCGGTCGTGCGCGTCCCGCGTCCCGCGGGCACACTGGACGAGTCCACGACGCCGTGACGCGGAAGGCCACCGGATGGACATCGGGCGACGAGCGCTCCTGCTGGGCGCGACCGGGCTGGTGATGGGCGCCGCGGGCTGCTCCGGCGGCCCCCGGCCGGCCGCGAGCAGCGGTCCGCCCCGTCCACCGGCATCGTCCGGCGCGGGCTCGGGTTCCCCCTCGCCGTCCGCCGCGGCCCTGCCGCGCACCACTCCCTGGCGTCCGACCTCCGCCGAGGTCCACCCGGAGGTCAAGCTGCGTGCGGTGCAACTGGTCGAGGCGATCGGCGCCTGGCCCGCCGGGCAGGGCGGAACGGCCGCCGCCGCACGGCGGATCGCCGCACAGGGCCTGCCCGCCGCCCTGGCCGCGCAGGCCGGGCCGCTGCTGCCGGCCGCCGACGAAGCGGCGCTCCAGGTCATCGACGCCCAGTACGGCGGCATCCTGGCCGATTCCGCCAGCGTGCTGGTGGTCTGCCGCCAGTGGACGCGTGGCGGTGGTTCGGTCCGCGCGGGCGGCACCACCGTCGATGTCCGGCTGACCCGGGCGGCTCCGCGCTGGGCGGTGACGGCGCTGCACCCCGGGCAGCCCGGCGGCCCCGCCGCGTCCCTGCCCGCGGCGGCGCGCAGCGTGCTCGCCGACCCCCGCATCCAGCTCCCGCCCGCGGCCGCCGCCGACATCCGCAGCGGCGCCGTCCACGGCAGCGTGCTCGGCGCGCTGCTCCAACTGGCCGGTTCCTACCGGATGTACGTCAGCGTGGTGCGCTCCGGGCATCCGCTGGACGTCTTCGGCACCAGCCGCCCCAGCGACCACCCGCGCGGCCGGGCCTTCGACGTCTGGCAGATCGACGGGCGGCCGGTGGTCGATCCGGCCACCCCGCGCTCCCTGGTGGCGGCGTTCATGCGGGACGCGGCGGCGGCCGGCTCGTACAACGTCGGCGGGCCGGTGCTGCCGGGCGGCGGCGCGACGGTGAACCAGTTCTTCTCCGACGACACCCACCACGACCACGTGCACGTCGGGTTCTCCGGCTGAGTCGGCGACGGGTGCCCCCGAACGGGTGGTTACGTCCTCCGCGCGGCCCAGCCCCGCCGCCGCCCGGGGCGCCCGGCCTGCGGTCGGCCGCTAGCGTGCGGCTGTGGACGCCTGGCCGGCCCGTCGGGTCCTTGGACCGCTGCTGCTCTGCCTCGGCGCGCTGGCCGCCCTGACGGGCGCCGCGCGGGCCGACGCGGCGGTGCCGACCTGCCGTCTGGGCGCGTACGTGGCCGATCTGTACTCCTTCGACCCGGGGCGGCAGAGCGTGGACGCCGACATCTGGTTCTGGAGCGTGTGCCCGAACAAGGACCTCGAACCCATCCAGCGGTTCGAGTTCGTCAACACCTCGACCAGCAGGCAGACCGACCGGTTCAACGTGCAGGTCGGCAACGAGTACTGGACGTACGCGAAGTTCGTGGGGACCTACCGCGAGCACCTCGACATAGCGCACTACCCGTTCGACCGGCACACCCTGGACTTCGTGGTGGAGGCCACCAAGGACATCACGAAGTTCGTCTACACCCCGGACCACGTCAACTCGACCTACAACCACGCCATCCGGATAGCCGGTTTCCAGATCACCGACTTCCGGACGCTGGTGCGGAACAACCGCTACACCACCACCTTCGGGGACCCGGCGGCGCGCCCCGGAGCCGGCTCGACGTACAGCCAGTTCGTCGTGCGCCTGACCCTCGGCCGCGCGGACGTGATCGGCTTCATCAAGGAGACCTGGCCGATCTACGTCTCGTTCCTCATCGCGATGACCACCTTCTTCATCGAACTGGGGGACGTGACGGCCCTGCTCGGCGCGCGCCTGGGCATGCTGGGCGCCGCGCTGTTCACCATCGTGGTCAACATGCGGGCGACCACCCAGTCGCTGGGCACCGGATCCGGGATGACGCTGGTCGACCAGGTGCACGCCATCGCGCTGCTCTTCGTGCTGGTCGGGGTGGGGAGCACCACCTACTCCTGGCGGGTCTCGCTCGGTCCGGGCGGCCCTGCCCGGGCCCTGCGGGTCAACCGCACCGTGGGCGCGATCGCCAGCGCCGGCTACCTGGCGGCGACGGGCTCGGTCATCGCCGTGGCGGTGACGACCGGGTGAGCCGGCCGCCCGGCGCGCCGCCCGGACCGTGCGCCAGGTGGTCAGCCGAGGAAGGAAAGCCGCACGGTGCGCCGCGGGTTGTCCCGGTTGGTGTCCACCAGGACGACGGACTGCCAGGTGCCCAGCGCCAGCGAGCCCCCGGTCACCGGCAGGGTGGCATGCGGCGGCACCAGCGCCGGCAGGACGTGGTCGCGGCCGTGCCCGGGGCTGCCGTGCCGGTGCCGCCACCGGTCGTCGGCCGGCAGCAGGTCGCGCAGCGCGGCGAGCAGGTCGTCGTCGCTGCCGGCGCCCGTCTCGATGATCGCGACGCCCGCGGTGGCGTGCGGGACGAAGACGTTCAGCAGGCCGTCACGGCCCGCTGCGGCGCGGGAGAGGAAGGAGCGGCAGTGCTCGGTGATGTCGAGGGCCGCCTCACGGGAGCCGGTGGTCACGTCCAGAGTCTCGGTGCGGAATGTATCGGCCATTCCTCCATGGTCACCGACGCGCCGGCGCCCCCGGCGACCGCCCCGCCGAAATTCCCCGCCGGGGCGGGAACTTCGCCGGCCACCGGGCCGTTCTCCTGGTCGAGGCCCCGTGGTACCCCCCCTCCGCGGGGCCTCACCAGTGCCCGCCGCCCGCTCCGTCAGGGGCTCTCAGCCCAGCAGATCCAGCACCGGCCGCAGGCCGTCCGGCCGACGCGCGGCGGGCAGGTGGTCCACCGGGTGGTAGGCGCAGCCGAGCGCCGCCGCGCCGCCGTCCGCCCGGCGGTCGTCGCCCACCATCAGCACCTCCTGCGGCGGCAACGCCAGTTCTTCGCAGGCGATCTCGAAGATCCGCGGGTCGGGCTTCTGGATGCCGTGCTCGTAACTGAGCACGACGGTGTCGACATATCGATCCACCCGGTGGGCGCGCAGCACCGGCCGCAGGTCCCAGCCGATGTTGCTGACCACCGCCACCCGCACGCCCCGGGCGCGCAGGGTCCGCAGCACCTCGTCCGCGTCCGGGTACGGCTCCCAGGCCGACGGATGGGTGTGGCGGTCGTAGAGCAGGTCGTACAGCTCCGGCCAGGGCAGCGCCGCCAGCCGGGCCATACCGGTGAACGCCGCCCGGTGGCGCTCGGCGTCCCGGTCCCGCTCGGCCCACAGCCCGGCCAGGGACTCCGGCACGCGCTCCGGCGGGGCGCCCCCGGGCAGTGCCCCGGCGCGCTCCAGCAGCCCGGCGTAGCGGGCGACGTCCTCCTCCGGCGCGCGGATCCCGGCCTCCGCCAGGGCGCCGCGCAGCCACCGCTCGGTGGACTCCACCCGGAACAGCGTCCCCGAGAAGTCGAACATGCAGCCCTTCAACGCAGTTGTCACCCCGAGATCGTGTCGTCCCCGGGAGCGCCCCCGCAACACCGCCAGGGGGCGAACGCGGCGGCGCAGCCGGCCACCACCGCGGCCCCCAGCAGCCACCCGGCGAGCACATCGGAGGGCCAGTGCACCCCCAGGTACACCCGGGTGAAGCCCACGCCGGCCACCGAGACGGCACCCACCGCGAGGGCGAGCGCCCACCGCGGGCCGCGCACCCCGCGCAGCCGCAGCAGCCACACCAGCGTCACGCACGCCACCGAGGCGGCCACCGCGTGACCGGACGGGAACGCGGCCAGCGTGGCGGAGTCCACCGGATGCGCCCAGTGCGGCCTCGGCCGCCCCACGGCCGCCTTCACCGCCTGCTCCAGCGCCCAGCCCAGAGCGCAGGCCGCCAGGACCCACAGCGCGAGCCGCCGCAGGCCGCGCAGCAGCAGCGCGGCGGCGACCGCCACCGACAGCAGGCGCATGGTCAGCGGGCCCCACACCACGTTCGTGAGGGCCAGGTTCAGCGCCGTCCAGCCGGGGTGCGCCACCGCGAAGGCGTGCAGCGGGTCGTCGACGCGGGCGTCGAGCGGCAGCGGCCCCGGCCGGCCGGGCGCGAGGAGGACCAGGGCCAGGAGGACGGCGAACCCGGCGGCCGGCAGCGCCGCCCACACCGCGCACCGCGTGCGGGAACGATCAGCGGGCATGGCAGCGAAGCCTAGTGCTGTGGCCGGGAGGGTCTGCCGTGAGGCTCGCGGCGTCCGGTGCAGGGGGCACCTCCCGCCGAAGGCAGGGGGAGGATCGCAAGGCGGAGGATCGCCCTCGTACTGGGTGTACTCGGGCGTTCCGACAACACGGCGAGGTGCCGTGCCGGGCGTCGCGAGCCGGTGAACCTTCCCGGTCACAGCACCAGCCCGGCCGGGCGCGGGCGGCGGCTACGACAGCGCGCTCAGGCCCGGCCCGAACGTGACCAGCAGCGGCACGCTCAGCAGCAGCAGCGCCAGGGCGTGCAGCCGCATCCGGTGGACGCGGGTCAGCCGGGGCGCCGCGGCGAGCAACCGGTCCACCCGGCCGGGCATGTGCGACAGCGGCGTCGGGCAGGGGCCGAAGACCCCGCGGTCCTGGTTGAGTTCGGCCAGCGCCAGCGCGGTCGTCAGGCGGCCGAAGCGGCGTGAGGCGGCGTCGTCGGCGGCCAGCTCCACCAGCCGGTGCACCTCCTGGCAGAAGCCCTCGAAGACCGGGACCTGCGGGAAGCCCGCGGCGAGCGCGTAGGCGAAGTGCAGCAGCCAGTGGTGCCGGGCGCGGGCGTGGCCGCGCTCGTGGGCGAGCACGGCGTCGAGCTGGCGCCCCTTGAGGCGGCGCAGGGCCGCGGTGGTGATCACCAGTTGGGGGCGGGATCCGGGCACCCACCACGCGCCGGGACGCTCGCCCTCGACGAGGACCAGCCGCTCGCGGGGAGTGCGGTCCTCGCCGGGCAGCAGGGGGGAGCGCTCCAGCAGTCCGGCGCGCTGCCGCCGCCGCAGGGCGCGCGCCCCGAGGACCTCGCGGGTGAGCATGGTGGCGGTCCTGGCGGCACCGCCGGCCAGGAGGATGGCGAGTGCGCCGGCCCACGGCCCGTAGGTGGTCAGCCCGTAGGCGTCGACGACACCGGGCGGGGCGAGCGCGAAGACATGCCAGCGCACCGCGGCCGAGGCGGCGGAGGCGAACAGCGCCATGGCCAGTACGCAGGAGAGCAGCACGGCGGCGACCACGCACTGCCACACCCACAGCGCCAGCACCGGTTCGCGGTCCGGCCATTCGGCCCGGGACAGCAGACGCGGCGCCGTCGCCGCCGCCAGTGCGCCGAAGACCAGCAGCACGAACGGGACTGTCATGGCCACAGAGTAGGGTTCCCGGGCGCGGATGGACACGGCGGCACTCCGAAGGTGACGCACGCCACGGCACCGGGGGCCCGCGCCCGGGCGGACCGCGGCCGTCCTTCGCGGCGGGTCACATCAGGGCCAGCATGGCGAACATGCCGATGCCCATCGAGACCCGGCACGCCGCGACCAGCTCCGGGCTGCGCAGCAGCGGCACCGCGGCGGCCCTCGGGCCGCACGAGGCGGGCACCATCCGGACCCCGCCCCACAGGACGTATCCGGCGAAGTAGCACATCAGTAGTCCGGTCAGCAGCGCGACACCCGATGTCCCCCGGCCCATGGCCATACCGTCCATGCCCGTCATGGCGCCGTCCGCGGCGCCGGGGGCGGTCGCCATCACCACCGCCATGTAGACCATCGCCGCCGCGCTCACCGCGTGGTGCAGATGGTGGGTGCCGCGCCGGGCCAGCGGCAGGGCGCGGAGCGTCGCGACCCCGAAGACCGCCGCCAGGGCGAGCGGCTCCCACCGCCCCGGGTCAAGCACGCTCGCCGGCACCGCCATCAGTGCCATGCCGAGCCCCATCAGCCCCTCGGCGCGGGCCACGCGCCGCTCCTCGGGCGGGGCGGCGCACCCCGGTGCCGTCCGCAGCAGGCAGGACAGTCCGGTCGCCGCGCCGACCACCACCAGCAGCCAGCCGACCAGCGGTGTCGCATGCACGGCGCCTCCCCGGTTGGTAGCGTCCGCGGGAAGAATGCCCACCCCGAAGGGCGCACACGCTAGCGCAAAGGCGTAACGGTGGGCGCTCGGCGCGGGGACGTGCGGGTCACGGCGCCCGGGCGCCCCTGTCGTGAGGCCGCCGCGGGCCGGGCGGGGTGCCCCGGGGCGGGCCTACGGGCGGTACCGGAGCGGGTGGTCCTCCGGCACCTCCACCACGCAGATGCGCACCCCGTCCGGATCCATGATCCACATCTCGATCAGGCCCCAGGGCTCCTGCTGCGGCGGGCGGACCACCTCCACCCCGCGCGCCTTGAGGTGCTCGTAGGTGGACAGCACGTCGGGGACCTGGAGCCACAGCTGCATCCCCGCGGCGGCCGGCTCGTCGCTGTGCCCGGAGACCTCGAGGAAGCCGCCGCCCAGGAAGAACACCGTGCCGCGCTCCGGGCCCTGGCCGAACTCCCGGTAGATGGCGAGACCGAGGTCGTCGCGGTAGAAGGCGCGGGACCGCTCGAGATCGCCGGGCCGCAGCAGGACGCGGCTGCTCAGTACGTTGACCATGGGCCGGACGATACGCGCCCGCGTTAGTCTCGGGCCGACGCGCCACCCGCGAGGAAGGACCCGCCCGACCATGGACGCCATCGCCCGAGCCGTCTTCCGCACCGCCACCGAGGCCGACGTGCCCGCGCTGGTCGCCCTCGTCGAATCGGCCTACCGCGGCGAGGCGAGCCGGGGCGGCTGGACGACCGAGGCGGACCTGCTGGACGGTCAGCGCACCGATCCCGAGGGTGTGACCGAGGTGATCCGCGGCGGGAACAGCCGGATGGTGGCCGTCGAGGCGGACGGTGAGCTGGTCGCCTGCTGCCAGCTCGAACGGCGCGAGGGGCACGCCTACTTCGGGATGTTCGCGGTGCGCCCGGGGCTGCAGGGCGGCGGCCTGGGCAAGGCGGTGCTCGCCGAGGCCGAGCGCCTGGTCCGCGACGAATGGGGCGCCGGCGAGCTGCACATGACGGTGATCACCGCCCGCGAGGACCTGATCGCCTGGTACGAGCGCCGCGGCTACCGGCGCACCGGGGAGCTCAGCCCGTTCCCGTACGGGGACGAGCGCTTCGGCCTGCCGCGCCGCGCCGACCTGGAGTTCGAGCTGCTGGTCAAGAAGCTCGGGTAGCTCGGCGGGCGGCGCTCACAGCCCGGTCTCGACGGCCCGCTTGATCTGGGGGAAGTCGGTGACCGCGCCGTTCAGGCCGAGCGCGCGGGCCAGGGCCAGATCGCGGTCGGTGTTGACGGTCCAGGCGATCACGGCGATGTCCACGGCCTGGCAGCGCTCGACGACGTCGCGGCTGAGCTTGGGCAGCTCCAGGCTGACCAGCCCGGCGCCGACGGCCCGGGCCCGGGAGACGAAGTCCGGGCCGGTGCGGCCGGCCACCAGCACGGTGCGGACCTCGGGGAGGCAGGCGCGCACCTCGTGCAGCGCCTCGTCGTGGAAGGACAGCACCGAGACCCGCTCCAGCAGGTCGCGCTCCCGCAGGACCTCGGCGAGCACCCGCGCGGCGGCCACGTCCTTGATCTCGGCCTGGACCGGCCCGTCGACCGCGTCCAGCACCTCGGTGAACACCGGGATCCGCTCGCCCTGACCGGCGTCGAGCTCGCGCAGCTCGGCGAGGGTGAGGTCGCTGATCGCGCCGCTGCCGTCGGTGGTGCGGTCCACCGTCGGGTCGTGCATGACGATCAGCTCGCCGTCCTTGCTCAGGTGCAGGTCGAGTTCGATGCCGTCCAGGCCCTCGCTCACCGCTCGGGTGAAGGAGCGGAGGGTGTTCTCCGGCTCGACGCCCATGACGCCGCGGTGGCCGATGGTGAGGAAGGTCAAGGCACTGCCGCTTTCTGGTCGGTCCGGTGGTCGCTCTGCCGCGACACCCTAGCGGCGCGTGGTGACCGGGAGCGGAACGGGGGGTGGCGGCGTGGCGGCAAGCGGCGGACCCCTGAACGACCGCCGGAGCGAGCGCTGAGTAGTCGAATATGTTTCAGATCGGGGTTCTGACGGGAAAAACTTCGGTCGGAGTCGGGATGCGCGGGATAACTTTCCGTTCCTCCGCTTGTGGCGAAGAAGCTTGTCCGGATACCGTGGCGCCACGGGAAGTTCTTCTGTCTAGGAGGGGTCGTGAGGGAAAATCTTCTGTCGGTGGCACCGGCCGGCAGCACGGCGGGGATAGCGCACCACCCGGCGTGGGCCGTTCTCAGGGAGACGGTCGAGACCATCCGGCCATGGCAGTCCAAGGACGGTTCCATCGATCTGGCCGCCGAGGGTGCTCCGGCCCGTGCGGTGGCGGAGGAGGCCGTCGGGCGGGTGGTGGCCGCGGTCACCGAGCTCGCGCCGCTGCTGCCGCACGATGGCGCCTACCTCGACGCGCTGGTCAAGGACCTGACCCGGTGGGCGGACGGCGGCTTCGGCGTGCCGGACTTCCTGGACTCGCTGCTGGCCTTCCAGCCGGCGGCCGACCGGCGGGACGGCCTGGAGCACCTGGTCGTCTTCCCGATGTACACCCAGAACGGCAACCCGGACCGCAACCTGGAGGCGGTCGCGCTGCGCGTGGTCTGGCCCGAGTGGCTGGCCGAGCTGGAGCGCACTCGGTACGACAACCCGATGTTCGTTCCGATCACCTTCGAGGACTTCACCAGCGGCTACGACACCAACTCCGCCGTCCTCTTCCCGGAGACGGTCGCGGTCCGCGAGGTGCCGGAACGTTTCAGCTGGGGTGCGATCTTCTGTGACCGCGAGGCCGCCCGGTTCCGCCGCGTCACCGAGGCCGCCGTGGCCACCCTGCGCCTGGACCTGCCGGAGGAGGCCGCCCGCCTGGTGGCCGACCAGGACCTCGCCCAGCAGACCTTCGTGCTGTGGGACATGATCCACGACCGCACCCACAGCCACGGCGACCTGCCGTTCGACCCGTTCATGATCAAGCAGCGGCAGCCGTTCTGGATGTACGGCCTGGAGGAGCTGCGCTGCGACCTGACCGCCTTCAAGGAGGCCGTCCGGCTGGAGGCCGACGGCTACGAGCAGGGCCGCCACGTGCAGTACGCGATCCTCTTCGACCGCCTCTTCCGCTTCCCGGTCACCGGCGAGCGGGTGCGCAACTACGACGGTCTGGGCGGGCAGCTGCTCTTCGCCTACCTCCACCGGCACGACGCGCTGCGCTGGACCGACAACACCCTGCACATCGACTGGGAGCGCGCCGCGAAGGTCACCAACCAGCTGTGCGCCGAGATCGAGAAGCTCTACCGCGACGGCATCGACCGGCCCAAGATCGTCCACTGGTTCGCCGCCTACGACCTGGTCTCCCGCTACCTGGCGCCGCACCCCGCCTCGGTGTGGGCGCGCGGCCCGCAGGCCCTCGACCTGACGCAGCCGCCGCGGAAACTCGTCGACGAGGTGCTTCCCGACGAGTTTCCGCTCAGCATGTTCTATGAGGCACTGGCGAAGAAGCTGCGCGAGGTGATCGCCTCCACCAAGGGGATCACGGCCGCCGACACCATGCCGGCGGCGGCGTGAGCCGCGGCGCCGGTGCCGCGGGGGAGCGGGCGGCGAACGCTCCCGGCAGGCCGACCGAGGAGGCGAAGGCGATGACGGACAACAACGGTGGACGGCTGGCCGGGAGGGTGATCGCGGTGGCCGGGGCCGGCGGCCCGGCCGGCAAGGCGACCCTGTACCGGCTGGCCGAGGAGGGGGCGACCGTCCTGGCCGCCGACGCGCAACCGGAGCGCCTGGCCGAGGCGGTCGAGGAGGCCCGGGCCGCCAACGGCGGAGACATCAGCGGCGACATCGTCAACCTGCTGGACATCGACGCGACCCGGGCCTGGGCGGCCGGCGCGGAGAAGCAGTTCGGGCACATCGACGGACTGGTCCACCTCGTCGGCGGCTGGCGCGGCTCGGCCACCTTCCCCGAGACCGACCTCGCCGACTGGGGCGTGCTCAACGACCTGCTGGTGCGCACCGTCCAGCACACCTCGCTCGCCTTCCACGACGCGCTGCTGCGCAGCAACTGCGGGCGCTATGTGCTGATCAGCCAGTCCGGCGCCACCAAGCCCACCGCGGGCAACGCCGCGTACGCCGCCGCCAAGGCGGCCGCCGAGGCCTGGACGCTGGCGCTGGCCGACTCCTTCCGCAAGGCGGGAGGCGACGAGGGCCCGGCCGCCGCGGCTACGATCATCATCGTCAAGGCACTGGTACACGACGAGTTGCGGGCCCAGAAGCCGAACGCGAAGTTCGCCGGATTCACCGACGTCGGCGAACTGGCCGGCAGCATCGCCGAGATGTGGACCCGCCCCGCCGACGAAGTGAACGGAAACCGCCTGTGGCTCACCCCGCAACCGTGACCGGCCCCACCGGGACAGGACCAGGACAGCAGCCCGGCCGGGCCACCGACGCCGTACGCCACCACGACCCGCGGGTGCGCGGCTTCGCCAGCGACAACTACGCGGGCGTGCACCCCGAGGTGCTGGCCGCCCTCGCGCTGGCGAACGGCGGCCACCAGGTGGCCTACGGCGAGGACGACTACACCGCGCACCTGCGGGAGGTCTTCCGGCGCCACTTCGGGCCCCGCGCCGAGGTCTACCCGGTCTTCAACGGAACGGGCGCCAACGTCACCGCGCTCCAGGCGGTCACCGACCGCTGGGGCGCGGTGGTCTGCGCCGCCTCCGCGCACATCAACGTCGACGAGGGCGGGGCGCCCGAGCGGATCGCCGGGCTGAAGCTGCTCGCCGTCCCCACCGAGGACGGCAAGCTCACCCCGGAACTGCTCGACCGCGAGGCCTGGGGCTTCGACGACGAGCACCGCGCCCAGCCGCAGGCCGTCTCGATCACCCAGTCCACCGAACTGGGCACCTGCTACACCCCCGAGGAGATCCGCGCGATCTGCGACCGCGCCCACGAGCACGGCATGGCCGTGCACCTGGACGGCTCGCGCATCGCCAACGCCGCCGCCACCCTGGGCGTGCCGTTCGCCGAGTTCACCACCGAGGCGGGCGTGGACATCCTCAGCTTCGGCGGCACCAAGAACGGCCTGCTGGGGGGCGAGTGCGTGGTGGTCCTGGCCCCCGAGCGGGTGCGGGCCATGAAGCACCTGCGCAAGCTGTCGATGCAGCTGGCGTCCAAGATGCGCTTCATCTCGGTGCAGTTCGAGGCGCTGCTCGCCGGGGACCTGTGGCTGCGCAGCGCCCGGCACGCCAACGCGATGGCGGCCCGGCTCGCCGAGGCGGTGCGCGGCGTCGACGGCGTGCGAGTGCTGTACCCGGTGCAGGCCAACGCGGTCTTCGCCGTGCTGCCGCGCGAGGTCAGCGAGCGGCTGCAGAAGCGGTACCGCTTCTACTTCTGGAACGAGGCACGCGGCGAGGTGCGCTGGATGTGCTCGTTCGACACCACCGAGGAGGACGTGGACTCCTTCGCCGCGGCCATCGCGGAGGAGATGGCCGCGCGCTGAAGGGCTGCGAACGCCGCGTGGGAGCGGTCCGGCCGGTCAGCGGCCGGGCCGCTCCTTGTCCCATCCCTCGACCTCGGCCGGAGTCGGCGCGCTGCCACCCAGATGGCGGGGCAGCCACCAGCTGTCGGCCGGCCCGCTGGGCCGTGCCGGATACGCGTTCTGCGCGGCCTCCAGCAGCTCCTGGACCCGGGCCCGCAGCCGCCGGGTGAGCGTGTCGGCGTTCTCGGCCGGGTCGGTGGCCAGCGGCTCGCCCACCCGGATGGTGATCGGGAAGCGGTTGCGGCCCAGCCGGCGCGGCTGCCCCTTGGTCCACAGCCGCTGGGTGCCCCACAGCGCCATCGGCAGCAGCGGCACCCCGGCCTCCTGCGCCAGCCGCGCCGCGCCGGACTTGAAGCCCTTCAGGGTGAACGAACGCGAGATCGTCGCCTCCGGGAAGACCCCGACGACCTCGCCGGAGCGCAGCGCGTCCAGCGCCTTGTCGTACGCCGCCAGGCCCTGCGAGCGGTCCACCGGGATGTGCTTCATGGCGCGCATCAGCGGCCCGGAGACCCGGTTGCGGAAGACGGACTCCTTGGCCATGAACCGCACCAGCCGGCCGGCGGGCAGCGCGGCCAGGCCGCAGAAGACGAAGTCCAGGTAGCCGATGTGGTTGCTCACCAGCACCGCGCCACCGCGCTGGGGGACGTGTTCGGTCCCGGCGATGTCGAAGCGCAGGCCCTGCACCCGGAACATGCCGCGCGCGAAGGCGATCACCGGCGGATAGACGAGTTCGGCCACCTGGGGCTCACCTCTCGGTTTCAGTAGGTTACCCGACCGTAGGTTCCGGTCGTCCGAGGATCGTCCCCCGCCCGCCCCGCGCAGGGCCAGCCGTGCGCACGGTGCGGTAAGGAGATCCTGGTCACGCCCTCGCGCCGGGCGCACCGCACCGGCCGGCCGGGGGGACCGTCCCGGGCCGGAACCGCAGGGGAATCTTCCCGCCGCCCCGGACGCTGCACTGCCCGGGGCCGTACCGCCCCGGAATCGGGAGGAGGACGCGTGGCGAGCCAGGACGGTGAGCGGCTGACCGCCGAGGACATCGGTGCCCCGCTGGGCGAGCGCGCCACGCTGGTGCAGTTCTCCAGCGCCTTCTGCGCACCCTGCCGGGCGACCCGCGGCGTCCTGGCCCGGGTGGCCGGGCAGGTGGCGGGCGTCCGCCATGTGGAGATCGACGCCGAGTCGCGGCTCGACCTGATGCGCCGGCTGTCCATCGCGCGGACTCCGACCGTGCTGGTGCTCGACGGCGGCGGAGCGGTCGCCCGGCGCGCCGCGGGGCAGCCGCGCACGGCTGACGTGATCGCCGCGCTCGGGGCGGTGATCGGACCATGACCATGACCCCGGTGATCTCCGTGATTCCGGTCCCACCTGGCCGCCGCGCCTTGACGCGGCACGTTCACAATCGTCAGCCTGACGTCATGTCGCGAGACCCCCTTCTGCACCGGCGAGCCGATGTCGACCTCGGCCGGCACGCGAGCGCGCGCTGTCCGGGCCGTTGAGCACCGCTGACGACCGCTCCCTTTCGGCCCGAACGTTCCAGAAGGACAACTCCATGACTGCCTCAGCCGACCTCGGAAATGCCCTCGGAAGCGACCTCGGCCCCGGCTTCGACGCCCAGGACACCGGGACCCCGGCCCTCGACTCCGGCGTCTTCCGCTCGGTCTTCCGGCGGCACCCGGCCGGAGTCGCGGTCATCACCGCGGCCGGGGCGCGCCCGGTGGGATTCACCGCGACCTCCCTCACCTCGGTGGCCGCCGAGCCGCCGCTGCTGTCCTTCGGGATCAGCACCCGCTCGTCGAGCTGGCCGGTGATCTCCGAGACCGGCCACATCGGCGTCAACCTGCTCGGTGAGCACCAGCAGGACCTGGCGGTCACCTTCGCGCGCAGCGGTGCCGACCGCTTCGCCCCGCCCACCTCCTGGAGCCCGGGCCCGTACGGGGTGCCGCTGCTGGACGAGGTGCCCGCGTGGCTGGTGTGCCGGGTGGTGGCCCGGGTGCCCGCCGGGGACCACCGCATCGTGGTCGCCCAGGCGCTGGCCGGCGACCCCACCGGGCCGGGCCGCCCGCTCCTGTACCACCAGGGCCGTTACAACGAGCTGCGCCACTGACCCCCGCACGGCGGCCCGGCGCCGTGCGGAAGCGTCGGGAAGGTCACAGTTCACACGCCTTGCGAGTGGGCATCCGGGTAGATGTACTGACGAGTAATCTTGAGTCGGAGCGCCGAGGCGTCCCGGCCGGGAGCCGCCGCCGAAGGCGCCTATGCTGCCATCACCAGGCAGTGCTGGAAACCGCCGGTGCCCCAGGACCCAGAGCGACGCAGTAGGAGAGCAGGCCGTGAGTTTGAGGATCGTTGTCTGTGTGAAGTACGTGCCCGACGCGACGGGTGACCGGCACTTCGCGGAGGACCTGACCACCGACCGGGACGCGGTGGACGGCCTGCTGTCGGAGCTGGACGAGTACGCGGTCGAGCAGGCCCTGCAGATCTCCGAGGCCGCCGACGACGCGGAGGTCACCGTGGTGACGGTGGGCCCGGAGGACGCCAAGGACGCGCTGCGCAAGGCGCTGTCGATGGGCGCCGACAAGGGCGTGCACGTCGAGGACGACGGCCTGCACGGCTCGGACGTGATGGGCACCTCGCTGGTGCTGGCGAAGGCGATCGAGCACATCGGGTACGACCTGGTGGTGTGCGGCATGGCCTCCACGGACGGCACCATGGCGGTCCTGCCGGCGATCCTGGCCGAGCGGCTGGGCGTGCCGCAGGTGACGCTGCTGTCGCAGGTCGAGGTGGCGGACGGCACGGTCTCCGGCCGGCGTGACGGTGACGCGGCCAGCGAGCAGCTCCAGGCGTCGCTGCCGGCGCTGATCTCGGTGACCGACCAGTCCGGTGAGGCGCGGTACCCGTCGTTCAAGGGCATCATGGCGGCGAAGAAGAAGCCGGTGGAGTCCCTCGACCTGTCGGATCTGGGCATCGACGCGGCCGAGGTCGGCCTTGCGGGCGCCTGGACGAAGGTGGAGTCGGCGGCGCAGCGTCCGCCGCGGACCGCCGGCACGATCGTCAAGGACGAGGGCGAGGGCGGCAAGCAGCTCGCGGCCTTCCTCGCGGAGCAGAAGTTCATCTGACGAAGCACCCGGCTTCGCGAACGACTGCTCCGCGACAGCCCCGCTTGTCAACGCCCCCTTATTCTTCAGAAGTCGCAGGAGTGCATAACCGATGGGTGAAGTCCTCGTCTACGTCGACCATGTGGACGGCGCCGTCCGCAAGCCGACCCTTGAACTGCTGACCCTGGCCCGCCGGATCGGTGAGCCGGTGGCGGTGCACCTGGGCGCGGGGGCGGACGCCGCCGCCCCGGTCCTGGCCGAGCACGGCGCGGTGCGGGTGCTGACCGCGGACGCGCCGGAGTTCGCCGAGTACCTGGTGGTGCCGAAGGTCGACGCGCTGGAGCAGGCCGCCAAGGCCGTCAACCCGGTGGCCGTGCTGGTGCCGTCCTCCGGTGAGGGCAAGGAGATCGCCGCCCGCCTCGCGGTGCGCCTGGGCTCCGGGATCATCACCGACGCGGTGGACCTGGAGGCCGGCGAGGAGGGCCCGGTCGCCACGCAGTCGGTGTTCGCCGCCGCGTTCACCACCAAGTCCCGCGTCTCCAAGGGCACCCCGGTCATCACCGTCAAGCCGAACGCGGCGCCCGTCGAGTCGGCCCCGGCCGCCGGCACCGTCGAGCAGCTGAGCGTGGAGTTCGGCGACGCCGCCCGCGGCACCAAGGTCGTCTCCCGCACCCCGCGGGAGTCCACCGGCCGCCCCGAGCTGACCGAGGCCGCGATCGTGGTCTCCGGTGGCCGTGGCGTCAACGGCGCGGAGAACTTCTCGATCATCGAGGAGCTGGCGGACGCGCTGGGCGCGGCCGTGGGCGCCTCCCGCGCCGCGGTGGACGCCGGCTGGTACCCGCACACCAACCAGGTGGGCCAGACCGGCAAGCAGGTCTCGCCGCAGCTGTACATCGCCAACGGCATCTCCGGCGCCATCCAGCACCGCGCCGGCATGCAGACCTCCAAGACGATCGTCGCGGTCAACAAGGACCCCGAGGCGCCGATCTTCGACCTGGTCGACTACGGCGTGGTCGGCGACCTGTTCCAGGTCGTTCCGCAGCTGACCGAGGAGGTCAAGGCCCGCAAGGGCTGAACCTCGGCGCATCGCGCGGCGGGCCGGGTGGGACCACTCCCACCCGGCCCGCTCGTCTGCGTACCGGCGGCTCAGGCCTGCCGCAGCGCCCGGTCCAGGTCCTCGTAGAGATCCTCGACGTCCTCCAGCCCGACCGAGAGCCGCAGCAGCGCCGCGTCCGGCCTGGCCTCGGCGGCCACCGGGCGGTGGGTGAGCGAGGCCGGGTGCTGGATCAGGGTGTCCACGCCGCCCAGCGAGACCGCGTGCGTGATCAGCTCGCAGGCCGCCGCGGTGCGCGCCGCCGCGGCGTGGCCGCCCCGTACCGCCAGCGAGAGCACCGCGCCGGGCGCCGTCATCTGACGGCCTATCAGGTGCGCCGGGTCGCACTCCGGCAGCCCCGGGTAGTACACCCGCTCCACCCCGGGGTGCGCCGCGAGCCGCGCCGCCAGCTTCTGCGCGGACGCCGACTGGTGGCGGACCCGCAGCGGCAGCGTCTGCAGCCCCCGGTGCAGCAGGTAGCCGGCGAGCGGATGCAGGATCGCGCCGGTCAGCGCCCGCACCGGGCGCAGCCGCCCGGCCCACTCCGCCGTCGTCGCCACCACCCCGGCCAGCACGTCGCCGTGCCCGCCCAGGTACTTGGTGGCACTGTGCACCACCAGCGTGGCGCCGTGCAGGGCGGGCCGTTGCAGCACCGGGGTGGCGAAGGTGTTGTCCACCAGCAGCGGCACCGGCCCGAAGCGCCCGCCGCGGCACTGCTCCGCCACCGCGTCCAGGTCGACCAGTTCCAGCGTCGGATTGGCCGGCGTCTCCACGATCACCAGGCCGGTGTCCGGGCGCAGCGCGTCCGCGACCTCGTCCGCGGCGGCCCAGGTCACCTCGGTGCCCAGCAGCCCCGTCGCCAGCAGATGGTCCGTGCCGCCGTACAGCGGCCGCACCGCCACCACATGCCCCGCGCCGCCGGCCCGCGCGGCCAGCAGGCAGGCGCTGATCGCGGCCATGCCGGAGGAGAACGCCACCGCCTGCTCACAGCCCTCCAGACGGGCGACGGCCTCCTCGAAACGCGCCGTGGTGGGATTCCACAGCCGCTGGTAGACATGGCTGCCGCCGTCCGGGGGCAGCCCGCCGCCGGCCAGCGCCTCATAGCTCTCGCCGCCCGGCTCCACCCCGGGCAGCGGATTGGTCGTCGACAGATCCACGGGCGGGACGTGCACCCCCAACGCACGCAGGTCCTCACGTCCCGCGTGCACCGCGGCGGTGTCCGGCCGCAGAGCCGGCTGCGGAGTAACGGCGGATGGCATGGCAACCCTTTCGTCGGACGGCGATCCCCTGCCGTCATGGTGAAGAAACCACCGACGCTTCGGGACACCCGCCGACGATCCTTCGGAAAGTCGCGAGGCGACCTTGCGGATATGCGGTCGGCCCGGTCATCGTCGAGGTCATGCCGAACAAACAACACGAGCCCCTCGGCCCGGTCGACCGGGCGATCCTGCGGCTGCTCGCCCAGGACGCCCGGATGCCGAACAGCGCGATCGCCGCCGCCGTCGGCATCGCGCCCTCGACCTGCCTGGCCCGCATCCGGTCGCTGCGCGAGCGCGGGGTCATCCGCGGGTTCCGCGTGGAACTCGACCCGGCGGCTCTCGGCCTCGGCATCCAGGCGATGATCTCGGTGCGGCTCAGCTCCCACACCAGAGAGCAGGTGGACCGGTTCGTCCGCGAGATACCCCGGCTGCCCGGGGTGGTGGACCTCTTCCACGTCTCCGGCGCGGACGACTACCTGCTGCGGGTGGCGGTACGGGACTCCGACGCGCTGCGCGACTTCGTCCTGGACCACCTGACCACCCATCCCGCGGTGCTCCACACCCAGACCAGCCTGATATTCGGCCATGTGCGCGGCCGTCTGCTGCCGGCCGGTTGAGAGCTCCTGGCAGAGTCAGCGCCCGGCCCGCGACGGCTGGCACCGCACCTCGCCGTACTGCGCTTCGCTCCGTCTCTGCTCTGTCATGGGACGGCGGAAGCAGAGCGTCGGGATCGTCCGAGTGCGCCCGGTACGAGGACGACCCTCCGCCTCGCGATCCACGGCGCCAGACCCCCCGGGCTGATCGACCGCCCACTCCGTCAGGCGCTCCGACGCCCCGTTGACGGCCCCCGACCGCCGCTGGAAGGCTTCCCGGCGACTTCCCGGCAACGATCACGGCCCGCGCCGGCCGGAGGGAGAGCGTATGGAACCGCAGTCCCCGGTGCCGGGCGCCCCAGCCCCGGCCACCAGCCTGCCCGCCGCCGTCCGTGACGACGTCGCCGCCGCGCTCGCCGCGGTGGACGCCGAACTCGCCCGCCGCTACCCGGGCGACGCCGCGACACGCCAGCCGGTGCACACCGTCTACGTGCCCGCCGACGCCCTCGACGCCGGCACCGTCCGCTCCTGGGGCGATCAGGCGCTGGCCCTGCTGGACCGGCACGCGCCACGCCCCGCCGACCTCGCCCGCGTCCTCGGGCTGCCCGGCGACCTCGCCGGGCCGGTCCACGAGCGGCTGCGCGCCAAGCTGCGGCGCGAGCCCGTCGAGGACCTGCGCGTCGACTTCGAGGACGGCTACGGGCCGCGCGCCGACGCCGAGGAGGACGCCGCCGCGCTGCGGGCCGCCCGCCTGGTCGCCCGGGCGGTGGCCGACGGCACCGCGCCGCCCTGGGTGGGCATCCGCGTCAAGTGCCTGGAGGCGGCGGTCCGCGACCGCGGCATCCGCACCCTGGACATCTTCCTGACGGCCCTGTGCCAGGCCGGCGACCTGCCCGTGGGCTTGGTGCTGACCCTGCCGAAGGTGACGTTCCCCGAGCAGGTCGCGGCCATGGCCCGGCTCTGCGGGGAGTTCGAGAAGGCCCGCTCACTCGCCCCCGGCCGCCTCGGCTTCGAGATCCAGATCGAGACCACCCAGGCCATCCTCGGCCCGGACGGCACCGCGACCGTCGCCCGGCTCATCGACGCGGCCGGCGGGCGCGCCACCGGGCTGCACTACGGCACCTACGACTACAGCGCGGCCTGCGGCGTCAGCGCCGCCCACCAGTCCCTGGACCATCCGGCCGCCGACCACGCCAAGGCCGTGATGCAGACCGCGGCCGCCGGCACCGGCGTGCGGCTGTGCGACGGCTCCACCAACGTGCTGCCGGCCGGCACCGAGGAGCAGGTGCACGGCGCCTGGCGGCTCCACTACGGCCTGGTGCGGCGCTCCCTGGCCCGCGCGTACTACCAGGGCTGGGACATGCACCCGGGCCACCTGCCGACCCGGTACGCCGCCGTCTACGCCTTCTACCGGGAGGGGCTGGCGGCGGCGGCCGCCCGGCTCGCCGCGTACACCGCCCGGACGCCCGGAGCGGTGCTGGACGAGCCGGCCACCGCCCGCGCGCTCAGCGGCTACCTGCTGCGCGGCCTGGACTGCGGGGCGGTGGACGCCGCCGAGGTCACCGCGGCCACCTCCCTGGAGCGCCCCGCGCTGGAGGCCCTGGCCGGGCGGGCTGCGCGGTGAGGCGGGCCGTGCGGTGAGGCGGCCCGGCTGCACCGCCTGGGAGTCGCTCCCCGGCCCCTGCCGTTCCAGGACCTCACCGCGGAGACCCTCGGTTCCGCGATCACGGCCTGCCTGACCGAGCGGGCCCACCGCCGCCGCGCGGCCGAACTCGCCCACGGCATCGCCGCGGAGAACGGCGCCGCGGCCAGGCTCGCCCGCGTCGACGAGCGGTGAGTCCGGCGCCCGGCACGCGTGCCGCCGACGTCCCGGGAAGGGCCTAGTCGGCGGGCGGGATCTCCCCGGAGCCGCGCACCAGCAGCCGGCCGGGAAGCTCGATGCGGCGCGGCGGTTCGTTGTCGCCCTCCAGCCGCCGGAAGAGGAGTTCGGCGGCGGTGCGGCCCAGCCGCGCCGGGTCCTGGGCTATGACGGTGACACCGGGATCGAGCAGGTCGGCCAGCTCGAAGTCGTCGAAGCCGACCAGGGCCACCGGGCGTGCCCGGCCGTAGAGCACCCGCACGGCGGTGACGGTGACGCGGTTGTTGCCGGAGAAGACGGCGGTGACCGGCTCGGGCCCGGAGACCATCCGCTCCAGCTCGGGGCGGACGCGTTCCGGCGAGGTGCAGCCCATCGACACCCACTCCTCGCTGACCGGCAGCCCGGCCGAGGCCATCGCCTCCCGGTAGCCGCGCAGGCGTTCGGCCGCGGTGTGGATGTGGGTGCGGTCGCCGACGAAGCCGATCCTGCGGTGCCCCTGGGCGACCAGGTGGGCCACCGCGGCGCGGGCGCCGCCCGCGTTGTCGGTCAGGACCGCGTCGGCGTCGATCAGCCCGGCGGGCCGGTCGACGAAGACGGTCGCGATGCCCGCGGCGATCTCCGGCTCGAGGTACCGGTGGTCGTCGCTCGCCGGGACGATGATCAGACCGTCCACGCGGCGGGCGCACAGGGCCAGCGCCAGCTCCTGCTCGCGTTCCGGGACCTCGGCGCTGGAACCGGTGAACAACAGGCTGCCGTTGGCCCGCGCCACGTCCTCCACGGCCCGGCTGAGCGGGGAGTAGAAGGGGTCGGCGAGGTCCTCCAGGACCAGGCCGATGCTCGCCGTCCGCCCCTTGCGCAGGATGCGGGCGCTGTCGTTGCGGCGGAAGCCGAGCGCCTCGATGGCGGCCCGGACCCGCGCCTCGGTCTCCGCCGTCACGCCCGGCTCGCCGTTGACGACCCGGGAGACGGTCTTCAGGCCCACCCCGGCACGGGCCGCGACGTCCTTCATCGTGGGACGGCTTCCGTAACGGGCCGGTGGCCTGGGGCGCGTGGGGGCGGAAAAGTCGGTCACGGGCGGACATCCTGTCATTGGGCTCCTTGGCACCGAGAGCCTAGGGACTGGACAACGTTGTCAACAAAGGGGAACACTACCCTCGGCTCGCGGGCGGACCTGCCGGGGTCCCGGCGCGCGCCGCGCCGGGACCCCGGTCGGGCAGGCCGGCGGGACAGCCGCGGGAGGGGGCATTCCGGCGCGTGGCGGCCGGGAGCGGCCGCCAGGCCCGGGAACGGGCGGCCGGCGGAGCGTCCGGCCGCGGCGCGCGGCACTCTGGGTTACCGCTCGTAAGCAGCAGGACGACCCGACAGACGACCACCGCACGGGTGAGAATCGTCGGGAGTCGCGGACAAGGGAGACACCTGACCCATGCA
>JBEHXI010000113.1:0-21557 GCA_048498775.1 Actinomycetota bacterium
GATCGGCGAAGAAAAAACGTGCGCGAGTGTCGCACGAGCGGATTCTTGAAACCGCGTTGCGCCTCTTCGCGGAAGAGGGCTACAGCCAGACTTCGTTGCAGCGGATCGCCGACGAGTGCGGCATGGGACAAACCGCGTTGCTCTACCACTTTCCGACGAAGTTCCAGCTTCTGGAGCGCGCGCTCGGCTACGTGGTCGGCCACAACCGGCAGATGGTGGCGGCGCGCATGGAGCTCACCGATGGCGCGGTGGTGCGCCTGCGCAAGCACTTCGAAGGCAATTTGGAATGGGCGCGCCGTTCCGGCCGCACGGACCGGCGCGCGGCGGCTCACGCGTGGCGGTGTGCCGGGGAGAGCCGTGCGGTCACCCCGAGGCGGTTCCAGGCGTTGATGGTGACGCACATGGCGATCAGCCGGGCGAGTTCGTCCTCGTCGAACAGCCGGGCGGCCTCGTCGTAGACGTCGTCGGGGACGCCGTGGTCGCCGAGCCGGGTGACCGCCTCGGCCAGGGCGAGCGCGGCACGCTCCCGCGCGGTGAAGAACGGGGTCTCCCGCCAGACCGCGACCCCGGTGGCCTTCTGCTCGGACACCCCGATCGCGCGGGCGTCGTGGACGTGCATGTCCAGGCAGAAGGCGCAGCCGTTGAGCTGCGAGGCGCGGATCTTGACCAGTTCGCGGATCACCGGGTCCAGGCCGGTGGAGGCGGCCTTGTCGAGGGCGAACATCGCCTCGTAGAAGTCCGGGGCGATCCGGCGCAGCGCGATGCGGGCGGGCGGCGCCGGGACCGGGGCGTCCTGAGGGGTGGCGGGTGTCGTCGGTGCTGTCATGGAACCGACCCTAGATGCCAAGTGGCCCGGACCCGTGGTCCACTTGGGGTGTGGAGCGTTGGGCCGGTTCCGGGGTGGACCTGCATCTGGACCTGGGGCCGGGGCCCAGGGTGCGGGCCGGCCTGGAGGAGGCGCTGCGCCGGGCGGTACGCGACGGGCGGCTGGCGCCGGGCACCCCGCTGCCGTCGTCGCGGGCGCTGGCGCGGGACCTGGGGATCGCCCGGAACACGGTGGCCGAGGCCTACGGGCAGCTGGTCGCCGAAGGGTGGCTGACGGCCCGTCAGGGATCCGGGACCCGGGTCGCCGGGAGCGCCGTCCCGGCCGCGGCCGCCGCACCGGCCGCCGTGCCCGTACGGGCGGACCACCCCGCGCTGGCCGAGGCCCGGCCGGGGCCCGGCGGCGGCCGCTTTCCCGCCTACGACCTGCGGCCCGGCTCCCCCGACCTGTCGGCGTTCCCCCGGGACGCCTGGCTGGCCGCCGCCCGCCGCGCCCTGACCGCCGCGCCCAGCGACGCCCTGGGCTACACCGATCCGCGCGGGCGGCCCGAACTGCGCGAGGCGCTGGCCGCATACCTGGCCCGGGTGCGCGGGGTGCGCACCGCACCGGAGCTGATCGTCGTCTGCTCGGGGTTCGTGCAGGCCGGCGGGCTGCTGGCCAGGGCGCTGCACGGGCTGGGCGCGCGGAGCATCGCGGTGGAGGCGCTGGGCTTCCCGGACACCCGGACCATCCTGCGCACCGCGGGCCTGCGCACCGTCCCGCTCCCGCTGGACGGCCAGGGCGCCCAGGTCGGGCGGCTGTGCGACGAGGACGCGGTGCTGCTCACCCCGTCGCACCAGTTCCCGGTGGGCGCGGCCCTGTCGCCCGGCCGCCGGACGGCGGTGGTGGCGTGGGCGGCCGAGCGCGGCGCGGTGGTCGTGGAGGACGACTACGACGGGGAGTTCCGGTACGACCGGCAGCCGGTCGGCGCCCTTCAGGCGCTCGCCCCCGAACGGGTGGTGTACGCGGGGACGGCCAGCAAGAGCCTGGCGCCCGGGCTGCGGCTGGCCTGGCTGGCGCTGCCCCCGCGGCTGCTGGATCCGGTGGTGGCCGAGAAGCGGCTCGCGGACCACCACTCCCCCGTCCTCGACCAGTTGACGCTCGCCGAGCTGATCGGCTCCGGCGCGTACGACCGGCAGGTGCGCCGGATGCGGCTGTGTTACCGGCGGCGCCGGGACCGGCTGGTCGAGGCGCTGGCCCGGCACGCCCCCCGGGTGCGGGTCTCGGGCATCGCGGCCGGGCTGCACGCGGTGCTCGAACTGCCGCCGGACGGGCCGGGCGAGCCGGAGCTGCTGGCCCGCGCCCAGCGCGCGGGCCTGGCGCTCGCCGGCATCTCCGCCTACGAGGAATCCGGAGCGTCCGGAGCGTCCGGCGCGTCCGGCGCGTCCGGCGCGTCCGGCGCGTCCGGCGCGTCCGGCGCGCACCGCGGGCCCGCGCTGGTGGTCGGCTACGGCACGCCGCCGGAGCACGCCTTCGCGGGCGCGGTGGAACGGTTGTGCGCGGTGCTCGCGGACCGCTGAGCCGTCCGGTGAAAAGCGCCGACGGCCCGCCGCGGCGCCCGGGGTGACCGGGGCGCGGCGGCGGGCCGTGCCGGAGTACGAGGGCGGGGTGGCCGTCAGACCAGGCCGAGCGCCCGCACCGCCTCGCGCTCCTCCTCGAGCTCCTTGACGGAGGCGTCGATGCGGGTGCGCGAGAACTCGTTGATCTCCAGGCCCTGGACGATCTCGAAGGCGCCGTCCTTGGTGGTGACCGGGAAGGAGGAGATCAGGCCGGCCGGCACACCGTAGGAGCCGTCGGAGACGATGCCCATGGAGGTCCAGTCGCCGTCCTTGGTGCCGTTGACCCAGGTGTACACGTGGTCGATGGCGGCGTTGGCGGCGGAGGCGGCCGAGGACGCGCCGCGGGCCTCGATGATGGCGGCGCCGCGCTTGGCGACGGTCGGGATGAACTCCTCGGCCAGCCACTTCTCGTCGTTCACGGCCTCGGCGGCGTTACGGCCGGCGACCTCGGCGTGGAAGATGTCCGGGTACTGGGTGGCGGAGTGGTTGCCCCAGATCGTCAGCTTCCTGACGTCCTCGACGGAGGCGCCGAGCTTCTTGGCCAGCTGGCTGATCGCGCGGTTGTGGTCCAGGCGGGTCATCGCGGTGAAGCGCTCGGCCGGCACGTCCGGGGCCGCGGCCTGGGCGATGAGGGCGTTGGTGTTGGCGGGGTTGCCGACCACCAGCACCTTGATGTCGTCGGCGGCGTTGTCGTTGATCGCCTTGCCCTGCGGCTTGAAGATGCCGCCGTTGGCCTCCAGCAGGTCACCGCGCTCCATGCCCTTGGTGCGCGGGCGGGCGCCTACCAGCAGGGCCACGTTCGCACCGTCGAAGGCCACGTTCGGGTCGTCGCTGATGTCGATGCCCCGCAGCAGCGGGAAGGCACAGTCGTCGAGCTCCATCGCGGTGCCCTCGGCGGCCTTCACGGCCTGCGGGATCTCCAGCAGGCGCAGCTTCACCGGGACATCGGCGCCCAGGAGGTGCCCGGAGGCGATGCGGAAGAGCAGTGCGTAACCGATCTGGCCGGCCGCACCGGTGACGGTGACGTTGACGGGAGTGCGGGTCATGGCGATCTCCTGCTGGCTTTGGTTGTCCGGAAGGGGCCGCCCGGCGTTTGTCTCGACGCCGAGAGATTTCCGCCGTCAGGCTATCGGACGGCCCGGCCCCTCCCGTGATGCGCTTTATCTCGCCATCAAGATACTCGTCGTGAAGATGGCGGGAACGGCGGGTTCCCGCCCCGGGCGGCGGATCGGTCAGCCCCGCAGGATGAAGCGGAAGATGCCGTCCACGAAGGGCAGCCGCAGCACCGGCTTGGGCGGGGCCATCAGCGCCAGCAGCACGATCGCCATCCCCAGGACCGCGTAGGTGATCAGATCGGTGAACCTGCTGCGCACCGCGAGCATGCCCACCGAGGGCACCAGCCAGCGCAGCGCCGCGCCGGCCAGCATCGCCACCCCGACCAGGATCAGCCCGACCCGGAACGCCCCCGCCCACGTCACCAGCAGCCCCAGCGCCACCCCGCCGATCACGGTGAGCAGCGGCCACTGGCGGGCGGGGGCGGGCAGCCCCGGACCGGCCGCGCGGCCACCGCCCTCCGGCCGCGCGGTGCTGGTCGTCACCTCGGGGAAGCGGCCGCCGCCGCGCCCGGCACCCGGCTCAGCCGCCATGACCGGCAGCCGCCGCGCGCTCGGCGGCCTCGACGACGTTCTGCAGCAGCAGGGCGCGGGTCATCGGGCCGACCCCGCCCGGGTTGGGGGAGATCCACCCGGCCACCTCGCCCACCCCGGGGTGCACATCGCCGAGGATCTTGCCGTTCTCGTCCCGGCTGACGCCGACGTCGAGCACCGCGGCGCCCGGCTTGACGTCCTCCGGCTTGACCAGGTGCGGCACACCGGCCGCGGCGACGATGATGTCGGCCTGGCGGAGCAGGGCGGACAGGTCGCGGGTGCCGGTGTGGCACTGGGTCACGGTGGCGTTCTCGCTGCGGCGGGTCAGCAGCAGCGGGATGGAGCGGCCCACGGTGACACCGCGGCCGACGACGACCACGTGCGCGCCGTTGATCTCCACCTGGTGGCGGCGGAGCAGTTCGACGATGCCGTTGGGGGTGCAGGGCAGCGGCGCGGGCTGATTGAGGACCAGCCGGCCCAGGTTCATCGGGTGGAGGCCGTCGGCGTCCTTGGCCGGGTCCATCAGCTCCAGCACCCGGTTGACGTCCATGCCCTTCGGCAGCGGCAGCTGGACGATGTAGCCGGTGCAGGCCGGGTCCTCGTTGAGCTCGCGGACGACCGCCTCGACATCCTCCTGCGTGGCGGTGGCGGGCAGTTCGCGCTGGATGGACGCGATCCCCACCTGGGCGCAGTCGCGGTGCTTTCCGGCCACGTAGATGTGGCTGCCGGGGTCGTCGCCGACCAGTACGGTACCGAGACCGGGGGTGATCCCCCGGGCCTTGAGCGCCTCCACGCGCGCGACGAGTTCGGACTTGATCGCTGCGGCGGTGGCCTTGCCATCGAGAATCTGGGCGGTCATGCCCCCAGTCTCGCGGATGGATGCCGCCGGGAACCAATCAGGACCCGCTCCCCGCCCCGCGGCCGCGCCCGGGAATCCCACGACCATGCCCGGGAAATCCGGATATCGTCCCATAGCCATCATGCTGTGACGCAAAGCGTCTGGACACCGGCAGCACCGGCCCACCACGATAGGGCGGTTGGACCGCGGGGGTCACGGGGGCGGGGGCAGTACGCGTCTGTATCCGGGATCGTCATGGTCCCGATTCGTCCGTACCGCTCCAGATGTAAGGACTCCACAGTGAGCTACCCGCCCGGCCCGAACAATCCGTACGGACAGCAGCAGCCCGGCTACGGCCAGCAGCAGCAGCCCGGCTTCGGCCAGCCCCAGTACGGATACCCGCAGCAGCCCCCTCAGCAGCCCGGTTACGGCTACCCGCAGCAGCAGCCTGCCCAGCCCGGCTACGGCTACCCGCAGGACCCGAACGCGGCCGGCGCGGCGCCCGAGGGCTACGCCAACGTGCCCAACCTCGGTGTGGTGCAGGTGGCGAGCTACGGCGCCCGCTTCGGCGCCCGCCTGATCGACATGATCATCGTCTACCTGATCTACATGGTCTTCTCGTTCCTCGTCTTCGGCGGCGTGATGGTGGCGGCCCGCAACGGCGGGAACGGCGGCAGCATCATCGGCGCCATGCTCCTCGCCGACCTGCTGCTGGCCGTCTTCATGATCGCCTACGAGGTCATCTTCGTCAGCTCGATGGGCGCGACCCCGGGCAAGAAGCTGCTCGGCCTGCACGTCACCGACATCCGCACCGGCGGCATCCCCAGCTTCGGCGCGGCGCTGGTGCGCTGGGGCTTCCCGATCGGCCTGGGCCTGATCACCTGCGGCCTCGGCGCGATCCTGATCTACATCTCGCCGTTCTTCGACAACTCCGGGCGGCTGCGCGGCTGGCACGACAAGGCCGCCAACACCCTGGTGCTCAAGTACTGAGGCCGGCGCACCGGGCCGGGACGCCCGGTCCCGGCAGAGGGCGCGCGGACCAGGGAAGGCCACGAAGGCCGCGTCCGGAGATCTCCGGACGCGGCCTTCGTGGCGTGTGGACTCAGTGGAATTCGTGCCGTGCGGGACCCAGCGGGACTCAGTGGAAGAAGTGGCGGGTCCCGGTGAAGTACATCGTCACGCCCGCGGCCTTCGCCGCCTCGACCACCTGCTCGTCGCGCACCGAGCCGCCGGGCTGCACCACGGCCCGCACGCCCGCCTCGGCCAGCACCTCGAAGCCGTCCGGGAACGGGAAGAACGCGTCGGAGGCCGCGTAGGAGCCCGCCGCCCGCTCGGCGCCCGCGCGCTGCACCGCCAGCCGGGCGGAGTCCACCCGGTTGACCTGGCCCATGCCGACGCCCACCGTGGCGCCGTCCTTGGCCAGCAGGATCGCGTTGGACTTCACCGCGCGGCAGGCCCGCCAGGCGAACGCCAGGTCCCGCAGCTCGGCCTCGTCCAGCGCCTCGCCGGCCGCCAGCCGCCAGTTCGCCGGGTCGTCGCCCTCGGCCTGGAAGCGGTCCTTGGCCTGGACCAGCACCCCGCCCTCGATCGGCCGCAGCTCCCGGGTCTCGGCCGGCGCCTGCGGGCAGCGCAGCACCCGGATGTTCTTCTTGCGGGCCAGCACCTCGACCGCGCCGTCCTCGTAGGAGGGGGCGACGATGACCTCGGTGAAGATCTCGGCGACCTGCTCGGCCAGCTCCACCGTCACCGGGCGGTTGACGGCGATGACGCCGCCGTAGGCGGACAGCGGGTCGCAGGCGTGTGCCTTGCGGTGCGCGTCGGCCACGTCCGCGCCGACCGCGATGCCGCACGGGTTGGCGTGCTTGATGATCGCCACGCACGGCTCGGCGTGGTCGTAGGCGGCCCGGCGCGCGGCCTCGGTGTCGACGTAGTTGTTGTACGACATCTCCTTGCCGTGCAGCTGCTCGGCGGCCGCCAGGCCCGGGCGGCCGTCGGCGTAGAGCGCGGCGTCCTGGTGCGGGTTCTCGCCGTAGCGCAGGACGTTCTTGCGCTCCCAGGCCGCGCCGAGGAAGTACGGGAAGCCGTCGGTGTCCGCCGCCCCGCCGACGTAACCGCTGTCGGCGAACCAGCCGGCCACCGCCACGTCGTAGGCGGCGGTGTGGGCGAACGCCTCGGCCGCCAGCCGCCGGCGGGACGGCAGGTCGAAGCCGCCCTCCGCGACGGCCTTCAGCACGTCGCCGTAGCGCTGCGGGTTGACGACCACGGCCACCGAGGGGTGGTTCTTGGCGGCGGCGCGGACCATGGTCGGGCCGCCGATGTCGATCTGCTCGACGCACTCGTCCGGCGTGGCGCCCGAGGCGACCGTCTCGCGGAACGGGTAGAGGTTGACGACGACCAGCTCGAACGGCTCGACGCCGAGCTCGGCCAGCTGTGCGCGGTGGGCGTCCAGCCGCAGGTCGGCGAGGATGCCCGCGTGGACCTTGGGGTGGAGGGTCTTGACCCGGCCGTCCAGGCACTCGGGGAAGCCGGTGAGGTCCTGCACCGGGGTGACCGGCACCCCGGCGGCGGCGATCCGCGCCGCCGTCGAGCCGGTGGAGACCAGTTCGACGCCGGCGGCGTGCAGCCCGCGGGCGAGCTCCTCCAGACCGGTCTTGTCGTAGACGCTGACCAGGGCCCGGCGAATCGGGCGCTGCGTGCTGTCGGTGCTCACGCTCTCCGTGCTCACGGAAGGATGACCTTTCTTCCCTCAATGCGGTATCCGCCGCGGGCGATGCGGCCCACGACCTCGACGAGCAGCCGTCGCTCGACTTCCTTGATGCGCTCGTGCAGCGCGTTCTCGTCGTCCTCGTCCCGGACCTCCACCACGCCCTGCGCGATGATCGGGCCGGTGTCGACGCCGTCGTCGACGAAGTGGACGGTGCAGCCGGTGACCTTGGCGCCGTACGCCAGGGCGTCCCGCACGCCGTGGGCGCCGGGGAAACCGGGCAGCAGCGCGGGGTGGGTGTTGACGAACCGCCCGCCGAACCGCGCCAGGAACTCCTTGCCGACGATCTTCATGAAGCCCGCCGACACCACCAGGTCCGGCCGGTACGCGGCGACCGCCTCGGCGAGCGCCAGATCCCAGGCGGCCCGGTCCGGGTGGTCCTTGACCCGGCAGACGAACGTGGGCAGCCCGGCGCGCTCGGCCCGCTCCAGGCCGGCGATCCCGTCCCGGTCGGCGCCCACGGCCACGATCCGCACCCCGTACCCGGGGTCGGACGCCACGGCGTCCAGCAGCGCCTGGAGGTTGGTGCCGGAGCCGGAGACCAGCACGACCACCCGGGCCGGGCCCTCGGTGGGGTGGTACTGCCCGGCACCTCCACCGGACGGAGCGGCGGACGACGGCTGGGAGGCGGGGGCCACGGCTGGCTCTTTCCTGCGTGCGGCGGGGCGGGACGGTGGACGTGCTGCGGTGTGGGGCGGCGGCTGCCGGGCGGTTCCGTACGTTCGTATCGTCGTACGCGGGCGGGGCGGCCGCACCCTCCGGGGAACCCTGCGAAGCCGTCGACCGTCAGCAACGATACCGGCACGGCCGTCGGCCCCCACAGGTGCGGGGGCGCCGGCGCCGGGTAGCGTCTGGGTACCGCCCCGGCGGGCACACCGGTTACGAGCAGTCGACGGCAAGGGAATGGCGCGAGCGATCATGAGCAGCGGCGGCAACACCAACACGCGCCACCGGGTCCGTATCGGCGGGCCGGTCCCCGCGCTGCGCGAGGGCCGCTCGCCGTCCGCGCCGTCGGCCGAGGGCGCTGGGAAGGACGACGGCAACCCGTTCGCCGCGCCGCCCAAGGGCGCCCCGGAACGGCCGTGGCAGCCGCGGCACGGCGGCGGCCGGCCGGCCGGCGGCCAGAAGGACCCCGAGAACCACGAGGACCACGAGGAGTCCGGGCCGCCCGCCGGCGACCGCTGGAGCAGCAACCAGCCGGACCCGCAGCGCGGCGGCTTCGGCGGCACGGGCGGCGGCCCGGCCCGCCAGGGCTACGGACCGCGCTTCGACCCCACCGACCCGGCGCAGCGCCACGCCCGCTACGCGCTGCTGTGCGGGATGTGGGGGCTGTTCTTCGGGCTGTTCAGCATGCCCCAGGTGGGGCTGCTGCTGGGCGTCCTCGCCGTCTACTGGGGGGTCAGCTCGCTGCGGGCCAAGGACCGGCCCGAGCGGGCCTCCCGGGAGCAGGTCCTGGCGGCGGCCTTCGGCGCACCGGCCGCCGAGGCGCCGCAGGACGGGCCGCCGTACGGGCCCGGGCAGACCAGGCCGCAGTTCACCGCCGCGGTCAGCGGGATCATCTCCGGGGTCGTCGCCCTGGCGGTGGTCGCCATGACGTTCGCCTTCCAGCTCGCCTACAAGGACTACTACACCTGTGTGCAGGACGCCCTGACCCAGCCGGCCCGGGTCTCCTGCAACACCCTGCTCCCGCCGCAGCTGCGGCCGGTGCTCGGGGTGCGCGGCTAGCTCTACGGGCGCGGCGCGGGGGTGGGCGGCCGGGCCGGGTAGGGGCGCACCCACTCGGGGAGGTCGAAGTCCGGCTCCGCCTCGGGCTCGGCGTCGGACCGGGTACGGCGCAGCCGGGCCGCGATCCCGGCCGCGTGCAGGCCGCACCAGCGTCCGACGACCGCCGCGGGCACCCCGATGCCCGCCGTCCACGCGAAGGCCGCCTTGCCGGTCTCCAGCGCGGCCGGGCCGAACCGGGACAGGACGCCCACGCCCATCGGCCCACCGGCGAACGCCGCCGCCAGCGCCATCACCACCGCGCAGGCCACCGCCGCGAGCAGCGCCACCAGCCCGGTGCGGATCCACGGCCAGCGGTGCGCCACGGCCTGCCGGGCGACACAGCGGGCCAGCACCGCCGCCGCGGCCAGCGGCACCAGCAGCGCCAGCCAGCGCCAGGTCACCCCGTCCACCTGGCCGGCCGGCGCGGGCAGCTCGGCGAGCAGCGGGAACCTCGGCAGCACCGGCGGATAGCCGTAGGCGCCACGGATCGTGACGGCCCCGCCGGTGCCGACCGCGAAGCCGGGGCCGAGCGCGTAGGCCGCGCCCCACACGGCGGCGTTCGGCACCAGCGCGGCGGCCAGCAGCAGCACCGCGAAGCGGCCGGACAGCGAGCCGGTGAGCTGGTCGAAGGAGTTCCGCGCCGCCTGGCCGTGCCACACCAGCGCGGCGGTGCTCAGCAGCGCGCCCCCGACGACGAGGACCGCGGCCGCGCTCGCCGCCGCCCGCACCGCCAGCGCCCCGCCGCCGTAGGGCAGCGGCACGAAGGACAGCGCCCGGCGCAGTCCGGGCGGCAGCGCGGCCGTCAGGCGGATGAGCGACGGCCGGCAGCAGCCGGTCCAGGCACCGGCCAGGGCCACCGGGGCGACGACCAGCGGGACGCACAGCAGGGTGGTCAGCGGGTCGCCGCGCAGCGCGCCCTGCGCGGTGAACGCCAGCGCGGCCATCGCGACCAGCAGGTATCCGGCGACCAGCCACGCGGTGGTGGCCAGCGCCCCCAGCGCGCCGGGGTCGTCCCCGGTCGCGATGCGGGTCTCGATGCCGGTCTCGGTGTCGGCCTCGGTCTCGAAGTCGCCGTCGTCGGGCAGCGCGACGGCGTTGACCGCGGCCCGGTGCACCAGCCACACCGGGACGGCGGACAGCAGCAGGGGCGTGACGCCCACCGGCACCGACGCGCCGGTCAGGGCGCTGGTGCGCAGCACGTTCGCGCCGTGCGAGAGCAGCCACAGCGCGGTCGCGATGTGCAGCGCCGAGTGCGGGGAGCTGCCGACGTACGGGGAGGTGGTCCAGATGAACAGCACGATGGCGGCCATGACCCCGAGCCCGGCACCGGCGGCGACGATCCCGCCGAGCATCGCGGTGGCGACCGCCGGGGCGCGGCGCAGCACGGGCTCACGCCACGAGGGCGACGGCACTCGGAGCGGCAGTCGGAGCGGCAGTCGGAGGGTGAGTCGGATCATATCCACCCATGCTGCCAACACCTCCCGCTATGTCCGGGTAAGTCGCGGGTGTCGCCGTGTCGCCGTCGCACGGCGGTGCGCTCCGGACGGGTGTAGGCCGTGCCGCGGTGGGCATCCGGACCTGCGCGGGTCCGGGTGGAACGCCGTGCGGGCCCGCCCCTGGGGAGGGACGGGCCCGCACGGCGTACTGCCGGAGCCGCGGATTCACCGCGATGACGGAACCGCGCAGAGCGGTCGGGCACGGGCCGCTGAGGAGCCGGGCGCCCTCAGCGGACCACCGGCCGGACCGGCCTGCCGTCAGGTGCCGCCTGGGGTCAGGCGCCGAGGGCGGCCCGGGCCAGACGCGCGGTCTCGGACGGCGTCTTGCCGACCTTGACGCCCGCGGCCTCCAGGGCCTCCTTCTTGGCCTGCGCGGTGCCGGAGGAGCCGGAGACGATCGCGCCGGCGTGGCCCATCGTCTTGCCCTCGGGGGCGGTGAAGCCCGCGACGTAGCCGACGACCGGCTTGGTCACGTTCTCCTTGATGTACGCCGCCGCGCGCTCCTCGGCGTCGCCGCCGATCTCACCGATCATGACGATCAGGTCGGTGTCGGGGTCCTCCTGGAACGCCTTGAGGCAGTCGATGTGGGTGGTCCCGATGATCGGGTCACCGCCGATGCCCACCGCGGAGGAGAAGCCGATGTCCCGCAGCTCGTACATCATCTGGTAGGTCAGGGTGCCGGACTTCGACACCAGGCCGATGCGGCCCGGCTTGGTGATGTCGGACGGGATGATGCCCGCGTTCGACTGGCCGGGGGTGATCAGGCCGGGGCAGTTCGGGCCGATGATGCGGGTCTTGTTGCCCTTGGCACCCGCGTGGGCCCAGAAGGAGGCGGTGTCGTGGACCGCGATGCCCTCGGTGATCACCACGGCGAGCGGGATCTCGGCGTCGATCGCCTCGATGACCGCGTCCTTGGTGAACTTCTCCGGGACGAAGATGACCGTGACGTCGGCGCCGGTGGCCTCGATGGCCTCCTTGACCGAGCCGAACACCGGTACCTCGGTGCCGTCGAAGTCGACCTTCTGGCCGGCCTTGCGCGGGTTGACACCGCCGACGATGTTGGTGCCCGAGGCGAGCATCCGGCGGGTGTGCTTCTGCCCTTCGGAGCCGGTCATCCCCTGGACGATGACCTTGCTTTCCTTGGTGAGGAAGATAGCCATGGCGTGTGGTGTCCTCGTCCCTTACTTCGCAGCCAGCTCGGCGGCACGCTCGGCCGCGCCGTCCATGGTGTCCACCTGCTGGACCAGCGGGTGGTTCGCGTCCGTCAGGATCTTGCGGCCCAGTTCGGCGTTGTTGCCGTCCAGGCGCACGACCAGCGGCTTGTTGACGTCCTCGCCCTTGGACTTCAGCAGCTCCAGGGCCTGCACGATGCCGTTGGCGACCGCGTCGCACGCGGTGATGCCACCGAAGACGTTGACGAAGACGGACTTGACGTCCGGGTCGCCCAGGATGATCTCGAGGCCGTTCGCCATCACCTCGGCGGAGGCGCCGCCGCCGATGTCGAGGAAGTTGGCGGGCTTGACGCCACCGTGGTTCTCACCGGCGTAGGCGACGACGTCCAGGGTGCTCATGACCAGGCCCGCGCCGTTGCCGATGATGCCGACCTCGCCGTCGAGCTTGACGTAGTTCAGCCCCTTGGCCTTGGCGGCGGCCTCCAGCGGGTTGGCGGCGGCCTTGTCCTCGAGCGCCTCGTGCTCCGGCTGACGGAAGCCGGCGTTCTCGTCGAGGGAGACCTTGCCGTCGATCGCCAGGACCTTGCCCTCGGGGGACTTGGCCAGCGGGTTCACCTCGACGAGCAGGGCGTCTTCCTTGATGAAGACGGTCCACAGGCTCTTGAGGACCTCGGCGACCTGGTCGGCGACCTCGGCCGGGAACTTGGCGGCCTCGACGATCTCGCGGGCCTTGGCGTCGGTGACACCCTCGTTGGCGTCCACCGGGACCTTGGCGAGCGCCTCGGGCTTGGTGGCCGCCACCTCCTCGATCTCCATGCCGCCCTCGACGGACGCCATGGCCAGGAAGGTGCGGTTGGCGCGGTCCAGGAGGAAGGAGACGTAGTACTCCTCCGCGATGTCCGCGGTCTGGGCGAGCATCACCTTGTGGACCGTGTGGCCCTTGATGTCCATGCCCAGGATCTGGCCGGCCTTCGCCACGGCGTCGTCCGGGTTCTCGGCCAGCTTCACGCCACCGGCCTTGCCACGGCCACCGGTCTTGACCTGCGCCTTGACGACCACGCGGCCACCGAGACGCTCGGCCGCCGCGCGGGCGTCGTCAGCGTTGTCGATGACTTCGCCGCCGAGCACGGGTACGCCGTGCTTGGCGAAGAGGTCCCTCGCTTGGTACTCGAACAGGTCCACGCGCGTCCGTCCCTTTGCTTCTCTGAGATCGCAGTCTGGTGATCGCGGGTTGATGTCAGCGTGGGCGTGCCGCCTGTCGGCAGCGTGATGACGCGATCGCAAGAGGGCGCACACGTCGGCCAGGTCCGCGGCATGTCCGCATCGCAGGGTATCCCTGCCCGCTGCACCGGTCTAAATTCCACGTCACACCCGGGCGGTGAGAACGGTCACAGCCCCCGCGCTCCCTCCCATGCTCCGCAGCGGCCTGCGCATTGTCCACCGGTGTCCCGGGAGATCCCGGTTCGGACGCCGTCACCGTCCGTGTGCGGGCGGCGGACGGCGCCGTGGACCGAAGCCCCCGTGGAATGTGCTAGTGAGACGGTGTCATGTCCGGAACCGGCAGCGGACGCTTCTCGATGGCCGCCGCCATCACCTCGGGGAAGAGGTCCGGCGTGCAGGCGAACGCGGGCGCGCCGAGTGCGGCGAGCGCCGCCGCGTGCTCCCGGTCGTACGCCGGGGCGCCCTCGTCGGACAGCGCCAGCAGCGCGACGAACTGCACACCCGCGGCCTTCATCGCGGCCACCCGCTTGAGCATCTCGTCCCGTATCCCGCCCTCGTACAGGTCGCTGATGAGGACGACGACGGTCTCACTCGGCCGGGTGATCACCGACTGGCAGTAGGCGAGGGCCCGGTTGATGTCCGTGCCGCCGCCGAGCTGGGTGCCGAACAGCACGTCGACGGGGTCGTCGAGCCGGTCGGTCAGATCCACCACCGCGGTGTCGAAGACGACCAGCCGGGTCGCGATGGACCGCATCGAGGCGAGCACCGCGCCGAACACCGAGGAGTAGACGACGGACGCGGCCATCGACCCCGACTGGTCCACACAGAGCACGACGTCCTTGCGCACACCCTGCGCCGCGCGACCGTGGCCGACCAGCCGCTCGGGGACCACCGTGCGGTACTCGGGCAGGTAGCTGCGCAGGTTGGCGCGGATGGTGCGGTCCCAGTCGATGTCGCGGTGGCGCGGACGGGTGGTGCGGGCCGAGCGGTCCAGGGCGCCGGTGACGGCCGCCCGGGTGCGGGTGGAGATCCTCGCCTCCAGCTCGGCGACCACCTTCCGCACCACCGCGCGCGCCGTCTCCCGCGTCGTCTCCGGCAGGGCCCGGTGCAGCGACAGCAGGGTGCCCACCAGATGGACGTCCGCCTCCACCGCCTCCAGCATCTCCGGTTCCACCAGCAGTGACGCCAGCCCCAGGCGGTCGATGGCGTCCCGCTGCATCACCTGGACCACGGACGTCGGGAAGTACCTGCGGATGTCGCCGAGCCAGCGCGCCACCCGGGGCGCGGAACCACCCAGCCCGGCGCCGCGCGCACCGCTCGCGCCCTCGCCGGAGCCCTCCCCGTACAGCGCGGCCAGCGTGCGGTCCATCGCCGCGTCCGCCCCGGACAGGGCGCACCCGGTGCTCTCGGCCGCCTGACCGCCGAGCACCAGCCGCCAGCGCCGCAGCCGTTCACCACCGTCCACCGGCGTCGTCATCCCTGCTCCCCTCCCCCTTCTTCCCCGGTCTTTCCCGGTTCGCCTCCCAGCAGCAACTCCAGCGTGGGCAGCACGGCCTTCACCCGCTCGGCGTGCAGGCCGGCGCCGAAGCCGGCGGACCCGCCGGCCACGGGGCCCCGGTTCGGACGCGCCGGGTCGCGCCGCACCAGTTCGCCGACCGAGCGCAGCACTCCCGGCTCGAACGCGGCGAACGTCCGCCGCAGCAGCGGCAGTACGTCGGTGAACGCCTCCCCCGGCACCCGCGCCAGCCAGCCGTCGACGAGCCCGAGCAGGCGCTCGTCGTGGACCAGCAGCATCCCGCCGCCCGCCAGGAAGCCGTCGATCCACGCGGCGGCCTCCCGCGGCGGGGTGCCGGGTGACAGCGCGAGCCCCATCAGCCGGGCGGCCCGCTCGGTCTCCAGCCGCCCGTCGTCGAGCAGCAGCCGGGCGGCCCGACCGCGTATCAGGCCCGGTATGACGCCGTCCCGTTCGGCCAGCCCGCGCAGCGCCGCCGTCCACCGGCCGGTCAGCTCCGCGTCGTCCAGCAGCCCGACGGCCGGGTGCACCGCGTCCAGATGGCCGCGCATCGCGGCGGCGCCCGCGTCGTCGAGACCGGTGCAGGCGGGCGGCAGGCCCACGCAGATCCGCGTCGCGAGGCCCTCCGCGACCTCGCGCAGGGCCGCCGCGTCGGTGCCGCGCACATCGCCGTACCGCACCGAGCGCACCAGCGCGGGCAGCGCCTCGGCGAGCCGGCCGACGTCGGTGTCCAGGGCGGCCCGGTCGGCGAGCGCCCGCATCACGGCGGGCAGGGCGCCGGGCAGACCGGCGAGCAGGCAGTGCTCGGCGAGCGCGGTGACCTCCGCGAGCCCGGTGGCCGCCGCCGCGGTGTCCTCGGCCTTCGCGGTGGCCGCCGAGGCGACGGTGGTGCCCCACACGCCGGCCTCCGCCACCCGCACCGCCAACTCCGGCTCCCAGCACAGCCGCCAGGTCTCCCGGAACGTCCCGGTGCCGGTGGTGCGCGAGCGGGCCGGGCGGCCCCACGGTATGCCGAGCAGCCGCAGCCGGTGCAGGAGTCTGCTGCGCCGGGCGTCGGTGTCCTTGCGCAGGTCCAGGTCGAGTTCGCGTTCCAGCGCCTCCGGTTTGAGACGCACCGTCCGCTGCTCGCGCGCGAGGTCCCGGGCGAGCGGCACCGCGGGCGCCGAGGGCGGCACCTCGCCGAGGTCGGCGCCGACGACGAGGCGGTCGCGGATCAGCGCCAGCGGCACGTCGGAGCCGTCGCACATGACCGCCCGCACGGCGTCGGTGGTCTCGCCGAGCCCGGCGAGCGGGCGGCCCCGCAGCGCGGCCAGCGTCTCGGCCAGCCGCACCGCCTCGATCACATGGGCGGAGGAGACCGGGTGATCCTCCTCCCGCAGCACCCGGGCGACCCTGGTCAGCCAGCGCGCCACCGGCCGGTCGGGCGCGGTGAACAGATGGTGGTACCAGCCGGGCGAGTCGATCCCGGCGCCGTAACCGCTGTACCGGGACAGGCGGCGATGGCTCCACGGCACCCAGGTGATCTCGGCCTTGACCTTGGGCAGGCCCCGGAGCGCCTGCCGGTCGGCGGTGGCGGTCACGCCGCGGGCCAGTGCAGGAACGTGCCAGGCACCGCAGACCACCGCCGTGCGCTCGGCGGTCCGCACGGCCTCGCGGATCCGCAGCCGCATGTGCGCCTCGCGGAGCAGGTCGACGCGGTGCCCGCCGTCGCCGTGGACCTCGCGCAGCGCGCCCATGGCGTCGGCGAGCGCGTCGAACGGCGCGAGGGCGTCCCGGCCGGCCGCGGCGGTGCGGTGCTCGACCGCGTCCTCCCACCAGCGTTCCGGGTCGTCGTATCCGGCGGTCTCGGCGAGCACCGCCAGCGGGTCCACGCGCACGGCGTCCGCGGCGTCCGCGGCGGTCTCGGCGTCCGCGGCGCCCTCCCGGTCAGCCTCCTCCCGGCCGGCCTCCTCCCGATCGGCCTCCGCGGCGGCCGAGGCGCGCAGGGCGAGGGTGTGGGCGGCGGGCAGGTCGATGAACCGGACCGGAACGTCATGGGCCAGCCCCCAGCGCAGCGCCACCCACTCCGGGGAGAACTCCGCCAGCGGCCAGAACCCCGCCAGCGCGGGTTCGTCGACCGCGTGCGCCAGCAGCGCCACCGGCGGGCGCATCCCCGGATCGGCGGCCAGGGCGGCGACGGCGTCGGCCTCCGGCGGGCCCTCGATCAGCACCGTGGCCGGGCGGTACTGGTCGAGCGCGGCGCGCACCGCGCGCGCCGAGCCCGGCCCGTGGTGCCGCACCCCCAGCAGGCGCACGGTGCCGCTCATACGCCCACCTCGCGGCAGGCGCGGTAGAAGTCCTTCCAGCCGTCGCGCTCGCGGACCACCGACTCCAGGTACTCCTGCCATATGACCCGGTCGGCGGCGGGGTCGCGGACCACCGCGCCCAGGATGCCCGCCGCCACGTCGCCGGGGCGCAGCACTCCGTCCCCGAAGTGCGCGGCCAGCGCGAGGCCGCTGGTCACCACGGAGATCGCCTCGGCGGTCGACAGCGTCCCGGAGGGCGACTTGATCCTGGTGCGGCCGTCCGCGGTCAGGCCGTCGCGCAGTTCCCGGAAGACGGTGACGACGCGCCGGATCTCGTCCACGCCGTCCGGGACCTCCGGGAGGTCCAGGGACCGGCCGATCTGCGCGACCCGGCGGGTCACGATGTCGACCTCCTCCTCCACCCCGGCGGGCAGCGGCAGGACCACGGTGTTGAAGCGCCGGCGCAGCGCGCTGGACAGGTCGTTGACCCCGCGGTCGCGGTCGTTGGCGGTGGCGATCACGTTGAACCCGCGGACCGCCATGACCTCCTCGCCCAGCTCGGGGATCGGCAGGGTCTTCTCCGACAGGATGGTGATCAGGGTGTCCTGGACGTCGGCGGGGATCCGCGTCAGCTCCTCGACCCGGGCGATGCGCCCGGTGTCCATCGCGCGCATCACCGGCCCGGGCACCAGCGCCTCGCGGCTGGGGCCGTGCGCCAGCAGGTGCGCGTAGTTCCAGCCGTAGCGGATGGCCTCCTCCGGAGTGCCGGCGGTGCCCTGGACCAGCAGCGTGGAGTCGCCGCTGATCGCCGCCGCGAGGTGCTCGGAGACCCAGGTCTTGGCGGTGCCGGGGACGCCGAGCAGCAGCAGTGCCCGGTCGGTGGCCAGCGTGGTCACCGCGACCTCGACGAGGCGCCGGGGACCGACGTACTTCGGGGTGATGACGGTGCCGTCGGGCAGCTCGCCGCCGAGGAGGTACCGGGCGACGGCCCAGGGGGACAGCCGCCAGCGGGGCGGTCGGGGGCGGTCGTCGGCGGCCGCCAGCGCGGCCAGTTCGGCGGCGAAGGCGTCCTCGGCGTGCGGCCGCAGGGCCTGCTCGGTCATGGGTCCCCCCAGCTACGGATGGTCGGTCAGAGGTGATCGGTCACGGCTGATCGGCTACAGGCGATCGGCGGCGACAAAGCGAACGGACAAGCCGAACGGACACGGGCACGGGACGGTCCCGCGGGCGGCCGGAGCCGCCGGCCGAACCGACGCGATCCACCCTGCACCACGCCACTGACAATCGGCCGCCGACGTCAAGAACCCCCAGGTCAGGGCCGATTGTCAGTGGGCGCGCCTAGCTTTGGCGACATGCAGGACACCGAACAGCGGTGGACGGCCGAGCAGGTGCTCGCGCTCGCTCCTGACGCCGCATCAGCGAAGGCCGCCTCGAAGCTGGGCGTGCCCGGCCCGTGGTCCGGCACCGGTCTGGACCCGGTGCCGGACACAGGCGGGGGCACGGTGTTGTGGGGGCTGTGCGCGGGCAGCGGCAGCACGCCGTACCGGACGGCCGTCGACGTCACCGGTCCCGCGTTCACCTGCACCTGCCCCAGCCGCAAGGTGCCGTGCAAGCACGTCCTCGCACTGCTGCTGCTCTGGTCGCAGGGGCCGGCCGGTCCGGTCGCGGCGGGCGAGCGGCCCGACTGGGTGCGGGCGTGGACGGACCGGCGCCGGCAGGCCGCGGCCGCCCGGGAGTCCAGGGCGGCCGGGGCCGGGACGGGCAGGGCCGACCCGCGGGCGGCGCGGCGGCGGGCCGAACTGCGGGCCCAGCGGGTGGCCGCGGGCGCCGCCGAACTGGAGCAGCGGCTCGCGGACGCCCTGCGCTCCGGGCTGGCCGGCGCCCGGCAGGACCAGCGGGCCTGGGACGAGGTGGCCGCCCGCATGGTGGACGCGCAGGCCCCCGGTCTCGCCGCCCGGGTGCGCGAACTGGCCGCGATACCGGCGTCCGGCGGTGACTGGCCGTCCCGGCTGCTGGAGGAGCACGGGATGCTCCATCTGCTGGCCCGCGGCTATCTCGGCGTGGACCGCCTGCCGGAGGGCCTGGCCGCCACGGTGCGTTCCCGGGTCGGGTTCACCGTGGACGCCGCCGAGGTGCTGGACGGGCCCGCCCTGCGGGACAGCTGGCTGGTGCTGGCCCAGCAGGACGCGGTGGACGCGGCGCTCACCACGCGGCGCATCTGGCTGCGCGGCACCGGCAGCGGCCGCACCGCGCTGGTGCTCTCGTTCGGGGCGGCGGGCCGCACCCCGGAGGTGTCCCTGCCGGTCGGGGCCGCGCTCGACGCCGAACTGGCCTGGCACCCGGGGGCGATGCCGCTGCGGGCGGTGCTCGGCCCGCGCCACGGCCCGGCGGTGCCCGGCCCCATACCGGAGGGCGTCCGGGCCGGGGAGGCGCTGGACGGGTACGGGGAGGCGCTGCGGGCCGACCCCTGGCTTGAGGAGTGGCCGGTGGTGCTGGCGCCCGTCGTGCCGATACCGGCGGCGGACGGCTGGCAGATCGCCGACGCGGCGGGCGACGACGCGCTGCCGGTGGACCCGCGCCGGCTGGGCCGCCCGGGACTGTGGCGGCTGGCCGCGCTCTCCGGCGGCCACCCGGTCACCGTCTTCGGGGTGCTGGGGCCCCGCGGCCTCACACCGCTGACGGCCTGGTCGTCCGCCGGTTCCGAGGCGGTGCCGCTGTAACGGCGCGCCGCGCACCAACCAGGGGACCGCGAGGGAACCCGAGGGGAACAAGGGGAACAAGGGGAACACGAGGGGGAGATGCACGATGACCGTCACCGATACCCCGGTGGCCTGGGAGGAGCTGGTCTCCGCCGCGCTGCTGGGCACCGAACGGCGCACCCCGCCCGGGCTGCGCGCCGGTGGCGACCCGGCGGCCGCGCTGCTGGACACCGCCGCCGTCGCCACGGTCGGGCGGCGGGCCGGGCTGCTGCCGGCGGCCGCGCTGCCGAGACCGGCACCGGCGCCGGAGGACACCCGGCCGCCGCTGCCGAGAGCGGCCCGCGACCGTCTCGTCCAGCTGCTCGGCGACCGCACCGGGCCGGGCGGTTCCGCGGGCGGCCGGCGCAGCGCGCTGCCCAGCCTCGCGGAGCTGTTGCCGCAGTGGCTGGCGACGGCCACCGCGCACGGCTACCGGGCGCCCGACGCGGTGCTGCCCGCGCTGCTGGACGCGGCACGGGCCCGCACCGATCTGCGGGAGGACGCCCTGACCCTGGCCGGCCCGCGGGCCCTGTGGCTCGCGGAGCTCAACCCGGACTGGCGGTTCGCGCTGCGCACCGGCAGCCGCAGCGCCGCCGGGGACGCCGCGGACGATCCCCGGGCGGCCCGGACGGTCTGGGAGGAGGGGCTGTTCGCCGAGCGGGTGGCCCTGCTGTCCGGCCTGCGGATGCGCGATCCGGCCGCCGGTCTGGCACTCCTGCGCTCCACCTGGGGCACGGAACGGGCCGAGGACCGGCTGCTGTTCCTCGACTCCCTGCGCACCGGGCTGAACGGTGACGACGAGCCGTTCCTGGAGCAGGCGCTGACGGACCGCAGCCGCAATGTGCGGGCCACGGCGGCCGAACTGCTCGCCGCCCTCCCGGGATCGGCCCTGTCGGCCCGGATGGCGAAGCGGGCGGTGCGCTGCCTGTCGCTCACCCCGGACGGCGGGATCGCCGTGGCCCCGCCGCGGGCCTGCGATCCGGGGATGGAACGCGACGGGGTGGTCGCGGTGCCGCCCTCGGGGCGCGGCGAACGGGCCTGGTGGCTGGGCCAGTTGGTGGAGGCGGCGCCGCTGGGCGTCTGGACCGGGCGGTTCGGCGGCCGGGGACCGGCCGAGATCCTGGCGCTGCCCCTGGCGGAGGACTGGCAGCCCGATGTGCACGCGGCCTGGTGCCGGGCCGCGGTGCGGCAGCGGGACGAGTCCTGGGCGCGGGCGCTGCTCGGCCCGGTGCCGGACGGCTCGTCGGCGGACGCGGCCGTGACGGCGGTCGGCGATCCGGCGAAGCTGCTGTCCGTGCTGCCCGCGGCGGAGCGGGCCGGGTGGGTCGCGGGCTTCGTCGCCGGTCACGGGCTGTCCGAGGCGTTCCAGATGCTCGCGGCCTGCGAGGTCCCGTGGAGCGAACCGCTGGGGGGCGCGGTGGTGGACGCCCTGGACATCGCCCGGGACGCGGGCAGTTACCCGTGGAGCTTCGCCGGCGTGATGGGCCTGGCCGAGCGGTGCCTGGACCCGTCCGAGGCGAGCCGGCTGGAGATCCTCACCGCCCGGCCCGAGGAACCGGCGGACGGTTCCCCGGGGGCGGGCGGTTACTGGTCGGAAGCCTTCCAGCGGCTCGTCGCGACGCTGCGGCTGCGGGCCGCGATGCTCGCCGAGCTGGCCGGCGAGCGGTGCGGGGAGCCGCCGGCGGGCGCCGGGCCGATA
>JBEHXI010000114.1:0-21508 GCA_048498775.1 Actinomycetota bacterium
GCCGGGCGGGAGGGCGCCGGCAGCGACTGCACCCTCTCGACCAGGCCCTGCTGGGACAGCAGACGCGACCGCAGCCGCACCGGGCGGGTGAAGGTCAGGACCGGCCATCCGCGGTTGACCGCCTCGCGCCGCAGCGCGCGGTCCGGGTTGACCGCGAAGGGGTGGCCGACCGATTCGAGCATGGGGACGTCGGTCACCGAGTCGCTGTAGGCGTAACACCGCTTCAGGTCGTAGCCCTCGGACTCGGCGAGGGCGGCGATCGCCTCCGCCTTCGTCCTGCCGTAGGCGTAGTACTCCACCTCGCCGGTGTAGCGGCCGTCCTCGACCACCATCCGGGTCGCCACCACGTGGTCCGCGCCGATCATCGCGCCGATCGGCTCGACGACCTCGGCCCCCGAGGTGCTGACGATGACGACGTCGCGTCCGGCGGCGTGGTGCTCCTCGATGAGCGAGGCGGCCTCGTCGTAGATGAGCGGGGCGATGAGGTCGTGCAGCGTCTCGGCGACGATCTCCCGCACCTGCTGCGCGTTCCAGCCACGGCACAGCGCGGAGAGGTATTCGCGCATGCGCTCCATCTGGTCGTGGTCCGCTCCGCCGAGCATGTAGACGAACTGGGCGTATGCGGTGCGCAGCACCGCGCGGCGGTTGATCAGCCCTCCTTGGTAGAAGGACTTGCTGAAGGCCAGCGTGCTCGACTTCGCGATGACGGTCTTGTCGAGATCGAAGAACGCGGCGGTCCGCGGGAAGGAGTGGTTTTCCACGAGGATGAGCATAGGCACCCACCATTCGGCGTAAGCTGTGGCGCGTGGGTTTGCCTGAGAAGGCTCTCGGGTACACCATGGAAGTCACGGATCGTTCGCGACCGTGCTAACCCGGTCCGGCTCCTCCCCCCCCGAGTCGGCCGTGGGGACGACCCCCGCTCTCCCCCCCGGCGGGGGTCGTCGCATGTCCGGGCACTTTTCGCTGCTCCGAGCGGCCGTCCCGTTCCCTCTTTCATGATCGCTCTCCCTTCGGGTGCCGAGCCGTGCAACTGATAGACACCTAACTGTCAGTAATCGTTGCGCTTCTCTTCGGGATCGCCTCAGAACTCACTCATGTGGGTGGCGAAGTTATCCACAGCGGTCGAGTTATCCACGGATTTCCACCAAGATCCCCACGATTTTCTGGCTCGCCCCATCGTGAAGATCCGCGAGGTACGCGGGATCAGCGGAAGCGAGGGGCCATGACCGAATCCATCTCATCCGGCACATCGCCTGGTATGCCCAACAACCCTGCCCACAACGGGAATCCGGGCCGTTGTGCCGGCTCCCCGCCCACCGGCTCCGGGCGTGCCCGCCCGGCCGGGCCGGCGGAGGGGGACACGGGAGTCCCCAAGGGGCCCGGCGGGTCCGGCGGTTCCGGCCGGTCTCCCCGTCCGGCCGCGTCCGACAGTCCGCAGCCCGGGGGCCGGTGCGCTCCGCCCGTCCTGATCGTCACAGAGGACGAGGAGTTGCTCGACGACCTCCTGCGGCTGTGCGCCGCCGCCGGGACGGAGCCCGAGGTGGCCTTCGGCGCGGCGGTCCGCCCGGGCAGTTGGGAGTCCGCGCCGCTCGTCCTGGTCGGGGACGACTGCGCCGGCCGCCTGGAGGCGGTGCTCCGCCGCTCCGGCGTTCTGCTCGTCGGCCGCGACCTGGACGACGAGGGCGTGTGGCGCCGGGCCGTGGCCATCGGCGCCGAACACGTCCTGATGCTCCCGGACGCGGAGCCCTGGCTGGCGGACCGGATCGCCGACGCGGCGGAGGGCGTCGGAGATCCCGCGCTGACCATCGGCGTGCTCGGGGGCCGCGGCGGCGCCGGGGCGAGCACCCTGGCGTGCGCGCTGGCCATCGCGGCGGCCCGGGCCGGCCGGCGCACCGTCCTCATCGACGGCGATCCGCTCGGCGGCGGCATCGACGTGCTCCTCGGCGGCGAACGCGCCGGCGGCCTGCGCTGGCCGGACCTGGCGGAGTCCCAGGGGCGCGTCAGCAGCGGGGCGCTGGAGGAGTCCCTGCCCCGGCTGCACGACCTGAGCGTCCTGAGCTGGGACCGCGGGGACTCCGTCGTCATCACCCCACAGGCGATGCGCTCGGTGCTGGCGGCGGCCCGGCGGCGCGGCGGGGTGGTGGTCGTGGACCTGCCGCGCCGTCTGGACGACGGCGTGGTCGAGGCGCTGTCCCAGACCGATGTCGGGCTGTTGGTCGTTCCCGCCGAGCTGCGGGCGATCGCGGCCGCTGACCGGGTCGCCTCGCGGGTGGGCATGGTGCTCAGGGACCTGCGGGTGGTGGGACGCGGGCCGTTCGGAGCGGGCCTGGACGGTGAGGAGATCGCCCGGCTGCTGCGGCTGCCGCTCGCCGGGACGGTGCCGCACGATCCGTCGCTGCCCGCCATCGTGCACCGCGGTGCTCCGCCCGGCGCCGACACCCGCGGCCCGCTCGCGCGCTTCTGCGACGCCTTCCTGGCCGGGGTGCTCTCCGGTGACGGGAGCGTGGCCGCATGAGCGCCGACGACACGCCGTCGCGGGACCGCCGCGCACTGCTCGACGCCGTACGCCTCCGGCTCGCCGAGGAGGGGCACGAGCCGACGCCGGCACGGGTGGCGGCAGCCCTCCGCTCACAGGGACGGCTGCTGGGCGACACGGCGGTGCTCGGGGTCGTACGGGCCCTGCGCTCGGAGATGGTCGGCGCGGGACCGCTCGAGCCGCTGCTCGCCGCGCCCGACGTCACCGATGTGCTGGTGAACGGCCCCGACGAGGTGTGGGTGGACCGGGGCAGCGGGCTGGAGCGGGCCGAGGTGTCCTTTCCCGACGCCGCGGCGGTGCGCAGACTCGCGCAGCGGCTGGCGACGACCGCCGGGCGCCGGCTCGACGACGCCCGCCCCTGGGTGGACGCCCGGCTGCCGGACGGCACCCGGCTGCACGCGGTGCTGCCGCCGGTCGCCGTGGGGGCGCCGTGCCTTTCCCTGCGGGTGGTGCGCGGCCAGGCCTTCACCCTGGACGAGCTGGTGGCCGCGGGCAGCGTCGACGCCGAGGCGGCGGCACTGCTTCGGGCGCTGATCGCGGCCCGGCTGGGCTTCCTGGTCAGCGGCGGGACGGGCACGGGAAAGACCACGTTGCTCAGCAGCCTGCTGGGGCTGGTCGGCCCCGGCGAGCGGATCGTCCTCGCCGAGGACTCCGCGGAACTGCGGCCGGACCACCCGCATGTGGTGCGCCTGGAGGCCCGCCCGGCCAACCAGGAGGGCGTCGGCCTGGTCACCCTGCGGGACCTCGTACGGCAGGCACTGCGGATGCGCCCGGACCGGCTGGTGGTGGGAGAGGTCCGCGGACCGGAGGTCACCGACCTGCTGGCCGCGTTGAACACCGGGCACGAGGGCGGCTGCGGCACCGTGCACGCCAACGCGGCGGGCGATGTGCCGGCCAGGCTGGAGGCGCTCGGCTCGACGGCGGGGCTGGAGCGGGCGGCCCTGCACAGCCAGCTTGCGGCGGCGCTGTCGGTCGTGCTGCATCTGGCCAGGGACCGCTCGGGACGACGGCAGCTCGCCGAGATCCACGTCCTGGAACGCGGCCCTGACGGGCTGGTCGGCACCGTCGCCGCGCTGGTGCGCGGCGGTGACGGGCACTACTCGCGGGAGCGCGGCTGGCCCCGGCTGGCGGCCCTGTGCGAGCGGGGCGCGGCGTGAACGGCGCTGAGGCGCTGCGCGCGGCGGTCGCCGGAGCGGACGGCATGCGGACGGCGGCGCTGTGGAGCGGGGTGCTGTGTCTGGTGGCGGCCGTGGCCTGGTGGGCGCGGACGCGGGACCAGGCGGGTCGGCGGGCCCGGCTGCTGCTCGCCGGCGGCGGATGCGCGCCGCCGCCTGCCGGGCCGCCGTGGCGGGCGTCCGGAGTGCGCGTGCGGGCCGTTCTGTCGCGCTGCAGGGCCCGGGTGGAAGCCCGTACCGGGATGCCGTGGGGGCCCGAGGTGCTGTGCGCGCCCGCCGGGCTGGTGCTGGCGTGGCCTGCCCGCTCGCCGGTGCCCGCGTTGGCCGGTCTGATGGCCGTGCCGGTGGTGGGCGCCTGGTCGCGGGCCAGGCGGCGCAGGCTGCGGGCGGAGCGGTGGGAGGAGGCCATCGCCGGGCTGTGCGCGGACATCGCGGGGGAGTTGCGGGCCGGGCGCCCGGCGCATGCCGCGCTCGCCGAGGCGGCGGGGCGCCTGCGGGGGGCCGGGTCGCCGGACGGGGCGGAGGCGGCCGCCGGTTCCGGGGCGGCGGAGTCGATGACGCGACTGGTGGCGGCCGCGCGGTTCGGCGGGGACGTGCCCCAGGCGCTGCGGCTGGCCGCCCGTGGGCCGGAGTTGAGGGGGCTGGCGGGCGTGGCGGCCTGCTGGGAGGCCGCGGTGGATCACGGCGCGGGGCTCGCGGACGGCCTGGACCGGGTGGCGGGCGCCCTGCGTGCCGAACGCGACCAGCGCGCCGATCTGCGGGCCCAGTTGGCGGGCCCTCGCTCGACGGCGGTGATGCTGGCGCTGCTGCCGGTCTTCGGCATCGTCCTCGGGGTGGTGATGGGCGCCGACCCGCTGCGCGTCCTGCTGCGGACGCCGGTCGGCCTGGGGTGCCTGCTGGTCGGCGCGGCACTGGAGGGCGCGGGCCTCGCCTGGACGGCCCGGATCGCCCGGGCCGCGGAGGAGGGCTGATGGCCGGCGGGTTTGTCCACAGGCTGGGGATAGTCCTGTCGGCCGTCGGCGGGGTGTGGTGCGCGGCGCTGGTGGTGCGGGCCGCTGCCGGAACCTGGCGCGCGCGGGCGGCACGCCGCCGACGGGAGCTGCTGATGGGTGTGGCGCGCCCGCGACGGACCGTCAGACCGCCCGGGCGGTGGGCCGCGCCCGGCAGCACGGCGCTGCGGGAGTGGTGCCCGCCGGTCGCCGCGGGGCTGGCGGCGGTGCTGCTGGTCGGCGGCGCGGTGGGGGTCGTGGCCGGGGTCGCGGCGGCGTACGGCACCCGGCGGTGGCGCGGACGGCCACGCGCCGGGCCGGAGACCCGGCGCGTCGTCGCCCGCCTGCCGCTCGTCGCCGAACTGCTGGCCGCCTGCCTGGCCGCCGGCGCGTCACCCGGCGAGGCGGCAGGGGCCGTGGGCCGGGCCCTGGGCGGGCCGTTGGGCGACGCCCTGCTGGCGGCCGCCGCCGAACTCCGGCTCGGTGGCGACCCGGCCGAGTGCTGGAACCGCTTCGGTTCCGTCGCCCCGGCGCGCCCGCTGGGCCGGTGGATGGCCCGCGCCTGTACCAGCGGGGTGCCGTCCGTGGCGGCGATCTCCCGCCTCGCCGCCGAGTACCGCGCGGAACGCGCCCGGGCGGCGGTCGGCCGGGCCCGCCGCGCGGCCGTGCTGGCGACGGCGCCGCTGGGCCTGTGCTTCCTGCCCGCCTTCCTGGCCGTCGGGGTCGTCCCGGTCCTGATCGGCCTGGCGGAGCAGATGGTGCGGGCGAGGTGAGACCTCCGCGCGCGACGACGGCCAGACGGCCAATGACCGGATGGCCAACTACCGGATGACCAGCGACCGGATGACCGACGGCCAGATGACCAACGACCAGACGGCCAACTACCGAATGACCAACGACCGGATGCCCGACGACCACACACACGAGAACCGACAAGACCACCCGGGAGGGGACATGAGGACATGGATGCGGCGCCGGTGGGACGCGATGCGCGGCACGGCGGCCGAGGCGGGGATGAGCACGGCCGAGTACGCGGTGGGCACGCTGGCGGCGTGCGCGTTCGCGGCGGTGCTCTACAAGATCGTCACCAGTGGCCCGGTGAGCGCGGCGCTGAACGGGCTGATCGGGAGGGCTCTCCATGCCGCCTTCTGAACGGGCCCGCCCGCCGCGGCGTCACCCGTCGGCGGGGCGCGACACGCAGGCCGGATTCGTGACGGCGGAGGCCGCCGTGGTGATGCCGGTACTCGTCGTGGTGGCCGCCATGCTGCTGTGGGCGCTGATGACGGCGTGCGCGCAGATCCGCTGCGTGGACGCGGCCCGGATCGGAGCGCGGGCGGCGGCGCGGTCCGAGCCGCGGTCGGCCGTGCTGGCCGCCGCGGCGGCCGCGGCCCCCTCGGGGGCTTCGGTCGAGCTGCGGCAGGACGGGGACCTGGTTCGGGTCCATGTCACCGCCCGCTCGCTGGGACCGGGACGGATGGCCCGGCTGCTGTCGGCCACGGTCGGCGCGGACGCGGCGGCTCTCGCCGAGGACACGGTCCGATGAGCGCGGCACGGATCCGCCCGCGGCTGCGGGCCGGTGCGGACCGCGGCTCGGCCACCGTGTGGGCGGTGGTGGCGGCCGGAGCGCTGTGCGCGGTGTTCGCCGCCGTTCTGGCGCTGGGGCAGGCGGTGGCGTTGCGGCACCGTGCGGCGTCCGCCGCCGACCTCGCCGCTCTCGCCGCGGCCGACCGCGCCCTGGACGGGCAGACGGCCGCCTGCGGGCTCGCCGCCCGGGTGGCCGCCGCGCAGTGGACCCGGCTGAGTTCCTGCGTCCTCGACGGCCAGGTCGCCGACGTCACCACCGAGGCGGCCGGCGGCGGGCCGCTCGCCGCCCTGGGCCCGGCGCGCGCCAGGGCTCGTGCCGGCCCCCCACTGGATCCGGCGGAGGCGCAGGGTCTAACCGCCGCCGAGCAGCAGGTCGAGCAGCCGGACCGCCGCGAGCTTGTCCAGCGGTTCGTTGCCGTTGCCGCACTTCGGCGACTGGATGCACGAGGGGCAGCCGAACTCGCACTCGCACGCGGCGATCGCCTCGCGCGTCGCGGTCAGCCAGGCCCGCGCCGTGTGGAAGCCGCGCTCGGCGAAGCCCGCGCCGCCCGGATGGCCGTCGTAGACGAACACCGTGGGCAGCCCGGTGTCCGGGTGCAGAGGAAAGGAGACGCCGCCGATGTCCCAGCGGTCGCACGTCGCGAAGAGGGGCAGCATGCCGATCGATGCGTGTTCCGCGGCGTGCAGCGCGCCCGGCAGCTCCTCGGGGTGGATGCGGACCTCTTCCAACTGCGCGTCGGTGAGCGTCCACCACACCGCCCGGGTGCGCAGGGTGCGCGGAGGCAGGTCGAGCCTGGTCTCGCCCAGCACCTCCCCGGTGATCAGCTTGCGGCGCAGATAGGAGACGACCTGGTGGGTGACCTCCACGGAGCCGAAACACAACCGGGCCTCGCCCCACGGCTCCTCCTGGTCGGTGCCGAGCAGGGAGATGGCGGTGGTGTCGCGGGCCATCGTGGAGTACGACGGATCCGCCTCCTCCACCAGCGCGACCGCGTCCTCCAGGTCCAGCCGCCGCACCAGATAGGTGCGCCCCTGGTGGAGGTGGACGGCGCCGTCGTGGACGGTGGCGTGGGCGGCCGAGGCGTCGACGGTCCCGAGCAGCCGCCCGGTGGACTCCTCCACCACCTGTACGGGCCTGCCGCCCCCGCCGCGGATGTCGGTGAGGTCGGCCGCCCGCTCCCGGCGCGTCCAGTACCAGTGCTTCTGGCCCGGCCGCCGGCGCAGCAGGCCGCGTTTCTCCAGCTGCGGGAGCAGGTCCGCCGCCTCCGGGCCGAACAGGTCGAGGTCCGCCTCGCCCAGCGGCAGCTCGGCGGCCGCGGCGCACAGGTGGGGGGCGAGGACATACGGGTTGTCCGGGTCCAGGACGGTGGATTCCACGGGGCGGTCGAACAGTGCCTCCGGGTGGTGCACCAGATAGGTGTCCAGCGGGTCGTCGCGGGCGATCAGCACCGCCAGCGCGCCCTGCCCGGCCCGCCCGGCCCGTCCCGCCTGCTGCCACAGGGAGGCGCGGGTCCCCGGATAGCCGGCGATCAGCACGGCGTCGAGCCCGGAGACGTCCACCCCGAGTTCCAGGGCGGTGGTGGAGGCGAGGCCGAGCAGCCGGCCGCTGTGCAGATCCCGCTCGATGGCCCGCCGTTCCTCCGGAAGATAACCACCGCGATAGGCGGCCACCCGGTCGGGCAGCGAACGGTCCACGGCGGCCAGCTTCTCCTGGGCGAGCATGGCGATCAGCTCGGCGGCCCGCCGGGACCGCACGAAGGCGACCGTCCTGCTGCCCTGGACGACCAGATCGGTGAGCAGGTCGGCCGACTCGGCGGTCGCCGTGCGCCGCACCGGGGCTCCGCGCTCGCCGCTCAGCTCGGTCAGCGGTGGCTCCCACAGGGCGAAGACGAGCTCGCCGCGGGGCGAGGCGTCCTCGGTGATCTCCGTCACCGGCACCCCGGTCAGCCGGGTGGCGGCCGCCGCGGGCTCGGCGACGGTGGCCGAGGCGAGCAGGAAGACCGGGGCCGACCCGTAGCGGGCGCAGACCCGGCGCAGCCGCCGCACCACCTGCGCGACATGCGAGCCGAAGACGCCCCGGTAGGTGTGGCACTCGTCGATGACGACATAGCGCAGGCGGCGCAGGAAGGAGGACCAGCGGGCGTGGGACGGCAGGATCCCGCGGTGCAGCATGTCGGGATTGGTCAGCACATAGGTCGCGTACTGGCGGACCCACTCGCGCTCCTCGAAGGGCGTGTCGCCGTCGTAGACGGCGGGCCGGACGCGGGTGCCGAACGGCGCGGCCAGCGCGGCCACGGCGCGCCGCTGGTCGGCGGCGAGGGCCTTGGTGGGGGCCAGGTACAGCGCGGTCGCTCCGCGCGCACCGCCTTCACCGGCGTCCTCGAGCAGCGCGCTGAGGACCGGGGCGAGGTACGCCAGCGACTTGCCCGACGCGGTGCCGGTGGCGATCACCACCGACTCGCCGGCGGCGGCGAGCCCGGCCGCCCGGGCCTGGTGCTCCCAGGGGCGGTCGATCCCGGCGGCCTGTATCGCCGCGGACACCTCGGGGCGGATCTGATCAGGCCAATCGGCATGGCGGCCCAGTCTGGGGGGCAAGTGCTCCGTATGAGTGACGCGCGCGGCGCGGCCCGTGCCGGCGGTCAGCCGATGCAGGACCGTGGCAGGGGCGGAGCCACCGCGCGCCGCTTGGGGGGAAAGATCGTGGGCCATTGACACTCAGTGTGTCACCGGCGTGACGGACAATCGCCGCAAGGCGTCGTGCTCAGCCGCCGGTAAGTGATTGAATGCCATCGCGGCTGCCGATCCATGGGGGGCGACCGCTCGATGCAAGCTGCTGGAGGATCCGTGGACCTGTCCCTGTCGACCCGTACCGTTGGCGACCGCACGGTCGTCGAGGTCGGGGGCGAGATTGATGTTTACACCGCGCCCAAGCTGCGCGAGCAGCTGGTCGAGCTCGTCAACGACGGCAGCTACCACTTGGTCGTGGACATGGAGGGCGTGGACTTCCTCGACTCCACCGGCCTTGGTGTGCTCGTCGGTGGGCTCAAGCGCGTTCGTGCCCATGAGGGCTCCCTGCGACTGGTGTGCAACCAGGAGCGCATTCTGAAGATCTTCCGGATCACCGGTCTGACCAAGGTGTTCCCCATCCACACCTCGGTCGAGGAGGCTGTCTCGGCGACGGACTGACGTTTCGCGGCACACCGTGCCGTTCTCGTCCCGTCCGACCGAGTACGGGGGCGCCGGGCCTGGTCAGGCGCCCGCGCCCCTGTGAAGCACGCCCGCACGACCGAGGGGGAGGCCATGGCCACCGTTGAACTGCGATTCAGCGCCCTGCCCGAACACGTCCGCACCGCTCGACTGGTGGCGGCGGCGGTCGCTCGCCGAGCGGGGGTGGACGAGGCCGTCCTCGACGAGGTCAGGCTCGCCGTCGGCGAGGCGTGCACCCGCGCCGTCAGCCTCCATCGCAGCAACGAGGTCGAGCAGCCGGTGCGGGTGCTGCTGACCGAGGAGGACAAGAAGTTCACCATCGAGGTCGGCGATGAGGTGCCGGGTGCCACGAGCGGCTCCGGTGCCGAGTCCGTCCGATCCGGGGACGGGCCGAGCGGCCACCCGGGCTCGGCCGACGCCGACGAGGACGAGGCCGACATGGGCCTCGCCGTGATCAGCGGCCTGGTGGACGACGTCGAGGTGAGCGTCACCGCGGGCGGCGGCATCATCCGGATGAGCTGGCCCACCCCGGACATCGTGCTGTCCTGATCCAGGCCGGCCGCCGCGCCGCTGCCCGCCCCTGCGCCTCGGCCCGGGCCTCTCGACGCCCGCCGGGCCGCCCAGCCCCCCGTTTCGCCCGCACCGCGTCACCCGTCCGGGTGGCGCGGCCGGCGCGGCTGCCCGCGCGGCCCAGCAGCCGCTCACGCCGCCTCCAGCGCTGCCAGCCCCGCCTCCAGCGCCTCCCGCCCTGCCTCCGGCGCCCTCCGTGCCTGCCCCGCGCCCATCCGGCGCCCGTCCCGCGCCTCTCCCGCTCCGCCCGGGCGTCGGCCCCCGCCCCACCCCCTTGGTCAACTTCGCAACCGCGCAGGTCACCCCTGGGGCTGAGGTTCACGGTCCACGTCGGTCCAGGCCGTTCACTGTAATCAGTGATTTCTGGAGACCGCGGTAAAAGGCTGACCCCTGTGTCTGAGGCGAATTCTGGTTCCCGCGCTCTGTTTTGATCCGTTCAGGCTCCTTACAATCCGTGCATCTTTGCTCAGTTCCCCTGAGCGCCGCGGCTGTTGCAGTCGCAGGAGCCGCGCGCCCACGTGCCAAACGTCAAGGAGGACGAATGGCGGGGCTTCTCACCCCTCAAGCGCTGGACCTTTCCCGAATTCCCCAGCTGCCACATCTTTCCCACCTTCAACACCAGTCACTCGCGGCCGCCCCGGTCCTGACCGGCGGCAATCGCAACCTGGTGCTGGTCATCGCGGCCGTCGCCGTCCTGGCGCTGCTGGTGGCCTTCGCCCTGGTGCGCCAGGTGCTGGCCGCGAGCGAGGGCACCGACAGCATGAAGCGCATCGCCGCCGCGGTGCAGGAGGGGGCGAACGCCTACCTCAAGCGGCAGTTGAGGACGCTGAGCATCTTCGCCGTCATCGTCTTCTTCCTGCTGATGCTGCTGCCGGCCGACAACTGGACGCAGCGCATCGGCCGGTCGGTGTTCTTCCTGGTGGGCGCCTGCTTCTCGGCGGCCACCGGCTACCTGGGCATGTGGCTGGCGGTGCGCAGCAACGTGCGGGTCGCCGCGGCGGCCCGCGCCGCCACGCCTGCCTCCGGCGAGCCCGCGGTGGACCTGACGACCGTCTCCCACCGCGCCATGAAGATCGCCTTCCGCACGGGTGGCGTGGTCGGGATGTGCACGGTGGGCCTCGGCCTGCTGGGCGCCTCCTTCGTCGTCCTGATCTACAAGGCCGACGCCCCCAAGGTGCTTGAGGGCTTCGGCTTCGGCGCCGCGCTGCTCGCGATGTTCATGCGGGTCGGCGGCGGGATCTTCACCAAGGCCGCGGACGTCGGCGCGGACCTGGTCGGCAAGGTCGAGCAGGGCATCCCCGAGGACGACCCGCGCAACGCCGCGACGATCGCCGACAACGTGGGCGACAACGTCGGTGACTGCGCCGGTATGGCGGCCGACCTGTTCGAAAGCTACGCGGTCACCCTGGTCGCCGCGCTGATCCTCGGCAAGGCCGCGTTCGGTAATGCCGGACTGGCATTTCCGCTGCTCGTTCCGGCAATTGGTGTGATCACTGCGATGATCGGAATCTTCGCGGTGGCACCGCGCCGCCGGGACCGCAGCGGAATGTCGGCGATCAACCGCGGTTTCTTCATCTCGGCCGTGATCTCCCTGGGCCTTGTCGCGGCCGCGGTGTTCGCCTATCTGCCGTCCAGCTTCGCCGATCTGAAGGGCGTTCCGGCGTCGATCACCGGCCACAGCGGCAATCCGCGGATTCTCGCGCTCGTCGCGGTCGCCATCGGCATCGTGCTGGCGGCACTCATCCAGCAGCTCACCGGCTACTTCACCGAGACCAGTCGCCGCCCGGTGCGGGACATCGGCAAGACCTCGCTGACCGGCCCGGCCACCGTGGTGCTCTCCGGCATCTCCCTCGGCCTGGAGTCGGCGGTGTACTCGGCGATCCTGATCGGCCTGTGCGTCTACGGGGCGTTCCTGCTCGGCGGCGGTTCGCTGACGGTGGCGCTGTTCGCGGTCGCGCTGGCCGGCACCGGCCTGCTCACCACGGTCGGCGTGATCGTCGCCATGGACACCTTCGGCCCGGTCTCCGACAACGCCCAGGGCATCGCCGAGATGTCCGGCGACGTCACCGGCCAGGGCGCCCAGGTCCTCACCGACCTCGACGCGGTCGGCAACACCACCAAGGCGATCACCAAGGGCATCGCGATCGCCACGGCGGTGCTCGCCGCGACGGCGCTGTTCGGCTCGTTCACCGACGCCATCAACACGGCCAAGGCCACGGTCGGCCCGGCGGCGCGGGGGCTGAGCCTGAGCCTGGACATCTCCCAGCCCAACAACCTCGTCGGGCTGCTGATCGGGGCGGCGGTGGTCTTCCTCTTCTCGGGGCTGGCCATCAACGCGGTCTCCCGGTCGGCCGGTTCGGTGGTCTTCGAGGTGCGCCGCCAGTTCCGCGACCACCCCGGCATCATGGACGGCACCGAACTGCCCGAGTACGGGCGCGTGGTGGACATCTGCACCAAGGACGCGCTGCGCGAACTGGCCACGCCGGGCCTGCTCGCGGTGCTCGCGCCCATCGCGGTCGGGTTCGCCTTCGGGGTCGGCTCGCTCGGCTCGTACCTCGCGGGCGCGATCGGCGCCGGCACCCTGATGGCCGTCTTCCTGGCCAACTCCGGTGGTGCCTGGGACAACGCCAAGAAGCTCGTCGAGGAGGGCAAGTACGGCGGCAAGGGCAGCGAGGCGCACGCCGCGACGGTGATCGGCGACACGGTCGGCGACCCGTTCAAGGACACCGCGGGCCCCGCGATCAACCCCCTGCTGAAGGTGATGAACCTGGTCTCGCTGCTGGTGGCGCCCGCGATCGTCACCTACTCCTACGGCGACAAGGCGAGCCTGGGCCTGCGCATCGGCATCTCGGTGCTCGCGCTGGTCATCATCGTCGGCGCGGTCTACGTCTCCAAGCGTCGCGGGATCTCCGTCGGAGACGAGGACAATGGTGACGAAGGCAACAAGCAGACCGCCTCTCGCTCCACCGGCACGGCATCGGCATCTGTGGCCTCATAGGTGGTGTCGTAGCAGGTGAGAGCGGGTGTGACGGCAATAGGGCGGCGGGGGGGGGGGGGGGGGGGGGGGGGCGTTCCCCCCCCCCCCCCCCCCCCCCGCCGCCATGAGTGTCGGCTGGCGGACCGCACCGCGGTTGCGTGTATGTTTCCGGGGCCGTAGAGGGCCGGCCGAGCCAGGCCGCGACGCCGGCCCGCGAAGCCACGGAAGGAAGCCCCGGTGAACAAGAAGGTTGCGGTCGCGCTCACCGGCGCGGCGACGGTGATGCTCGCGGTGTCCGGCTGCGGCAGCTCCACCAGCAAGGCGGACGACTACGCCAAGGTGGTGTGTGACGCGGCACAGCCGCAGTTCCAGAAGATGCACAACGCCGAGAACGACATCGCCTCGGTGTCCGACGGAAACCACACGCCCGACCAGGTCAAGAGCACCGACTCCGCGGCCTTCCAGCAGATCTCCGACGCCAGGAAGGCGCTGGCGCAGGCCTGGAGCAACGCCGGCGTCCCGCCCGTCGCCAACGGCGCGCAGCTTCAGCAGGACGCGGTCAAGGAGCTGAACGACACCGCCACCGCGTACGCCAACCTCAAGAAGACCGTCGACGGCCTCAACACCAGCGACCAGGCCAAGTTCGCCGACCAGTTGAAGACGGTGGCCACCCAGCTCGGCGCGGTGAACAAGATCCCCACGCCGGCGCTGAACACCCTTCAGTCGGGCGACATCGGCAAGTCCATGGCCAACCAGCCCGGCTGCCAGAAGCCCACCCAGTCGCCCACCATGAACCCCACCCCGTCCGGCGGCGCCTCGCAGGGTGCCCCGGGAGGCCAGGGCGGCGCCTCGTCCGCTCCCTCGGCGACGTCCTCGCCGTCCGCCAAGGCCACCGCCTCCGGCTCGGCCACCCCGCGCACCGGGGCCTCCGCCCGGCCGTCCGGATCGGCCTCGGTGACGACCGGCACGGCGCTCGGCGGCTGAGCGCACCGGCCCGGCCGGCCAGGTTGTCCACAGGGTGCGGGGAGGTTATCCACAGGCTCGCCGCGCCCGGGGCGGGATCCGCGAGAATGACTCCCGTGAACCACCACCGCCTTCCCGTCCCCGGTCCCGAGCGCACCGCCCGCCTGCGCGACGCGCTGCGGGCCGCCGCCTTCACCCCCGACGGCTGCCGGCAGCTGCTGGGGGAGACGGCGTACGCGGCACTGCTGCGGGCCGAGGCGGTGCCCGCGCTGCGCGCCACCCGCGGCGGCGGTCCGCTGGAGACGCTGATCCGGCTGTTCCTCCTCCAGCGGTCCGCTCCCCGCGAGCAGGCCGCCGCGGCGCTCCCGCTGGAGGACTGCCTGGCGGACGGCTGGCTGCGGCCGGACGGCTCCGGCGCGGTCCGGGCCACGGTGGACATCCGGCCGTACCAGGGTGACGCCGGCGAGGACTGGTGGATCGTCGCGGACCTCGGCTGCGCGATCGGCGGCGCGTCGGGCATCGGCGGCGCGGCGCCGGAGCCGTCGTCCCCCGAGGCGTCCCGCGAGGCGCCCCCCGAGGTGTCATCCCCCGAACCGTCCTCCGAGTCGTCCCCCGAGCTGTCCTCGGAGCCGTCCCCCGGGGCGACGGCGGCCGGGGACGCCCGGGCCGGGCTCGTACTGGGCGTGGGCGGCGCCTCGGCGACGCTGGCCGGGATCACGATCCGCACCCCGGTCGGCCGGGTGCTGGACCTCGGCACGGGCTGCGGTGTCCAGGCGCTGCACGCCTCCCGGAACGCCGCCCGCGTCACCGCCACGGACCTCAACCCGCGAGCGCTGGCCTTCACCCGGCTCACCCTGGCGCTGTCCGGCGCGCCGGAGGCCGATCTGCGCGAGGGGAGCCTGTTCGATCCGGTCGCCGGGGAGCGGTTCGACCTGATCGTCTCGAACCCGCCGTTCGTGATATCCCCAGGGGAGCGCTTCATCTACCGTGACGGCGGCATGGCCGGGGACGACCTGTGCCGCACCCTCGTCCAGCGCTCGGCGGAGCACCTGACCGACGGCGGGTACTGCCAGCTGCTCGCCAACTGGCAGCACGTCCGCGGCCAGGACTGGCGGGAGCGGCTCGCCTCCTGGATACCGGCGGGCTGCGACGCCTGGATCGTGCAGCGCGAGGTGCAGGACCCGGCGCAGTACGCGGAGCTGTGGCTGCGCGACGGCGGGGACCACCGCGGTGACCCGGCCGCGTACGCGGCCCGGTACGACGCCTGGCTGGCGGAGTTCGAACGGCAGGACGTGACGGGTGTCGGCTTCGGCTGGATTACACTGCACAAATCGGGCGCAAAGGACCCGGTGGTCATGGCGGAGGAGTGGCCGCACCCGGTGGAGCAGCCGCTGGGCCCGGAGATCCGCCGCTGGTTCGACCGCCAGGACTTCCTGCGCTCACACGATGACGCCGCCCTGCTGGAGACCCGCTTCCGCCTGGCGGACGGCGTCGTACAGGAGCAGATCGGCCCGCCCGGCGCCGAGGACCCCGAGCACGTGGTCCTGCGGGCCGCGCGCGGGATGCGGCGGGCGACACGCGTCGACACGGTCGGCGCGGGTTTCGCGGGCGTGTGTGACGGATCACTGCCCGCCGGCCGCATCCTGGACGCGATCGCGCAGCTGCTGGGCGAGGATCCGGTGGCCCTCCGGGACCGCACCCCGGCGTCCCTCCGGCTCCTCGTTGAGCAGGGATTTCTTCAGCCGGTGCCGGGGGCGGCGGACTGACGCAAAAGTAATCGGTGGCGGCCGGAAGCGAACGGGTAAGCCGGTCCGCGGGGCGTAAGGGACGGTTGTCGGGTTACCGTTCGAGTGGCGTTGCTGGCTTTTCCCGTTTGACACGGGGGGCTGGGTTACGGTCACACTCCGCAGCGTCACCCTTTCGATCCGGAGAGAAGAGCGAAGTTGTCCCCGACCACCGATACCGCACCGGGCGGCCGCCGCCTCGTCATCGTCGAGTCGCCCGCGAAGGCGAAGACGATCAAGGGCTACCTCGGCCCGGGGTACGTGGTCGAAGCCAGCGTCGGGCACATCCGTGACCTGCCGACCGGCGCCGCCGAGGTGCCCGAGAAGTACACCGGCGAGGTGCGCCGTCTGGGCGTCGACGTCGAGCACGACTTCCAGCCGATCTATGTCGTCAACAGCGACAAGAAGAACCAGGTCAAGAAGCTCAAGGAACTCCTCGCCGAATCCGACGAACTCTTCCTCGCCACCGACGAGGACCGCGAGGGCGAGGCCATCGCCTGGCATTTGCAGGAGGTTCTCAAGCCGAAGGTCCCGGTGCGCCGGATGGTCTTCCACGAGATCACCAAGGACGCCATCCAGGCCGCGGTCCGCAACCCGCGCGAGCTCAACCAGCGCCTGGTCGACGCCCAGGAGACCCGCCGCATTCTCGACCGGCTCTACGGCTACGAGGTCTCCCCGGTGCTGTGGAAGAAGGTCATGCCCCGGCTGTCCGCCGGACGGGTGCAGTCGGTCGCGACCCGGCTGGTCGTGGAGCGCGAGCGGGAGCGCATCGCGTTCCGCTCGGCCGAGTACTGGGACCTCACCGGCACCTTCGGCACCGGCCGCGCGGGCGACGCCGGCGATCCGGCGTCCTTCGCCGCCCGGCTGAGCGCCGTCGACGGCCGCCGGGTCGCCACCGGCCGCGACTTCGGCTCGACCGGGCAGCTCAAGCCCGGCGCCGACGTGCTCCACCTGGACGAGCAGGGCGCCCGCACGCTGGCCGCCGCCCTGGCCGACGCGCGGTTCGCGGTGCGCGGCGTGGAGTCCAAGCCGTACCGCCGCTCCCCCTACGCGCCGTTCCGCACCACCACCCTCCAGCAGGAGGCCAGCCGCAAGCTGGGCATGGGCGCCAAGGCCACCATGCAGGTCGCGCAGAAGCTGTACGAGAACGGCTTCATCACCTATATGCGTACCGACTCCACCACCCTGTCGGAGACCGCGGTCGCCGCCGCCCGCGCCCAGGTCACCCAGCTCTACGGCGCCGACTACCTGCCGGACCAGCCGCGCGTGTACGCCTCCAAGGTCAAGAACGCCCAGGAGGCCCACGAGGCGATCCGCCCCTCCGGCGACCGCTTCCGCACCCCCGCCGAGACGGGGCTGACCGGCGACCAGTTCCGCCTCTACGAGCTGATCTGGATGCGGACCGTCGCCTCCCAGATGAAGGACGCGGTCGGCCGGTCCGTCACCGTCCGCGTGGCCGGCACGGCGAGCGACGGCCGGGTCGCGGAGTTCTCCGCCTCCGGCAAGATCATCACTTTCCACGGCTTCCTCAAGGCCTATGTCGAGGGCGCCGACGACCCCAACGCCGAGCTGGACGACCGCGAGCGCCGCCTGCCGCAGGTCTCCGAGGGCGACCCGCTGACCGCCGAGCGGATCGAGGCCGACGGCCACTCCACCAAGCCCCCGGCCCGCTACACCGAGGCCTCGCTGGTCAAGGAGCTGGAGGAGCGAGAGATCGGCCGCCCGTCGACGTACGCGTCGATCATCGGCACGATCCTGGACCGCGGCTACGTGTTCAAGAAGGGCACCGCGCTGGTCCCGTCGTTCCTGTCCTTCGCGGTGGTCGGGCTGCTGGAGAAGCACTTCGGCCGACTGGTCGACTACGACTTCACCGCCCGGATGGAGGACGACCTCGACCGCATCGCCCGCGGCGAGGCCCAGTCCGTGCCGTGGCTGCGGCGGTTCTACTTCGGCGAGGGCACCGCGGAGAGTGGCGCCGCCGCCGAGGCCGGCAACGGCGACGGCGACCACCTCGGCGGCCTGAAGGAGCTCGTCACCGACCTCGGCGCGATCGACGCCCGCGAGGTGTCGTCCTTCCCGGTCGGCGACGGCATCGTGCTGCGCGTCGGCCGCTACGGCCCCTATGTGGAGCGCACCGCCAAGGACGGCGAGGGCGAGGAGGCCAGCCAGCGCGCCGACGTCCCCGACGACCTGCCGCCGGACGAGCTGACCGTCGAGCTCGCCAAGGAGCTGCTGGAGCGCCCCAGCGGCGAGCGGGAGCTGGGCGACGACCCGGCCACCGGCCGCCCGATCGTCGCGAAGGCCGGCCGCTACGGCCCGTACGTCACCGAGGTGCTGCCCGAGGGCACCCCGAAGACGGGCAAGAACGCCGTCAAGCCGCGCACCGCCTCGCTGCTGAAGTCGATGTCCCTGGACACCGTCACCCTGGAGGACGCCCTGCGGCTGATGTCGCTGCCGCGCGTCGTCGGGGCGGACCCGGAGTCCGGCACCGAGATCACCGCGCAGAACGGCCGCTACGGCCCGTACCTGAAGAAGGGCACCGACTCGCGCTCGCTCGCCTCCGAGGACCAGATCTTCACGATCACGCTGGAGGAGGCCCTGGCGATCTACGCGCAGCCCAAGCAGCGCGGCCGGGCCGCCGCCAAGCCGCCGCTGAAGGAGCTGGGCACCGACCCGGTCAGCGAGCGCCCGGTGGTCGTCAAGGACGGCCGCTTCGGCCCGTACGTCACGGACGGCGAGACGAACGCGACACTGCGCCGGGACGACGACGTCGAGACCATCACCCCGGAGCGCGGTTTCGAGCTGCTGGCGGAGAAGCGGGCCAAGGGACCGGCGAAGAAGACGGCCAAGAAGGCGCCCGCCAAGAAGACCGCCGCCAAGAAGACGACCACGGCGGCCAAGAAGACGGCGGCCAAGAAGACGGCCGCCAAGAAGACGACCGCCACGGCAGCGAAGAAGGCGTCGCCCCGGAAGGCCACGGCCTCGGCCGCCGCGGGCAAGCACGCGGCGAGCGCCGAGCCGGGGGAGTAGCCGCCCGGCCCCCGGCCCCGTCCCGTGCGACCGTGCCGACCACGCCGACCGCACAGGGCTTGCGCGGGCGGGGCGATTGAGGGCCGCGCCTGCGGTTAGGCTGGCAGGATGACGCGTGCCGAGCAGCCCCTGGGCGACGCCCACGATCCCACCGACGCACTCGCCGCAGAGTCCCGCGAGCGTGCCGTGGGCGCCCTTCTCCGCATCCCCACCCTGCGCAAACTGTGGACCACCCAGCTCACCGGCTCCGTAGGGGACCGGCTCGGTCTGCTGGCGCTCCTGCTGCTGGCCGTTCAGGCGGCCGATGTGGCGGGCGCGTTCGGCGGCGGCTACCGCGGCATCGCCTTCGCGGTCGCGGCGGTCTTCGCGGCGCGGCTGGTGGCGGCGCTGCTGTTCGGAGCGGTCCTGCTCGGGCCGCTGTCCGCGCTGACCGGGCCGTCGGGCCCGCTGGACCGGCGCTGGACGATGGTCGGCGCCGACGCGGTGCGGATCGGGCTGTTCGTCGTCGCCCCGCTGTGGGTGGACTGGGTGCCGTCGAGCGCGGTCGTCTGGCTGCTGGCCACCGCGTTCGCCGCCGGTGCCGCCGAGCGCGTCTGGACCATCGCCAAGGACGGTGCCGCGCCCGGCCTGCTGCCCGCGCCCGGCGCGGCCGACAGCGCGGGTGTCCGCCCGGTGCCGGACCATCTGGAGACGCTGCGCCGCCTCGACCTGCGCACCGGTTTCGTCGCCCTGCCGGCCGCCGCGGCCGCGATGATCGTCATCAGCCTGGTCAACGACCTGCTGGGGCTGGGGTCGCGGTGGTTCGACTACCACCAGGCGGCCCTGTCGTCGTATGTCGCCGCCGGGCTGTTCGCCGCCTCGGTGGCCACGCTGTCCTTCCTGGAGCTGCCCGGTTCGGCGGCCCGGCGGGCGCACTCCCCGCTGGAGGGGCTGCGGCTCCCGAAGGGCCCGGCCGGAGCCGAGCGCGGCCGCACCGGCGCGCTGCCCACCCTCGTCCTGGCCTGCGCGGCGGTGGCCGGCGCGATCGCCGCGGCCGTCGCGCTGACCGTCCTGCACGCCGGGGACCTCGGCGGCGGCCCGGTGGAGTTCGCCCTGCTGGTCCTGGCGTTCACCGGCGGCCCGGTGCTGGGCATCCGCAGCGCGGCGCACCTCCTGCCCGGGCTGTCCCGGCGGCGGCTGCTGGGACTGGCCATCGCGGTCACCGGGCTCGGGCTGCTGCTGGCCGGGCTGGTGGACGACGCGACGACGGTGGCGCTGCTCGCCCTGATCGCCGGATACGCCGCCGGGGTGGCCGCCAACACCGGCCACACCCTGATCGACCAGGAGGCCGAGGAGCCCCGCCGGGCCCGCACCACCGGGCACCTGCACGCGGTCGTCCGGGTGGCCGTGGCGCTCGCCGCCGTGGCGGCCCCGGTGGTCGCGGGCGCGATCGGCCCGCACCGGCTGCTGGTCGCCTCGTACACCTTCGACCACGGCGGGGCGGCGTTCACGCTCATGCTGGTCGGCGCGCTGCTGCTGCCGGTGGCCGCGCTGGTCCTCGGGACCCTCGACGACCGGCAGGGCGTGTCGCTCCGCCGCGACCTGCGCGAGGCGCTGACCGGGGCGGACCCGGCCCAGGCACCCGCCGGCAGCGGCTTCTTCATCGTCGTCGAGGGCGGTGACGGCGCCGGCAAGTCCACCCAGGTCGAGGCGCTGGCCGACTGGATCCGCGCCAAGGGCCACGAGGTCGTCGTCACCCGCGAGCCCGGCGCCACCGCGATCGGCAAGCGCCTGCGCTCCATCCTGCTGGACGTCGCCAGCACCGGGATCTCGCACCGCGCCGAGGCCCTGCTCTACGCGGCCGACCGCGCCGAGCACGTCGACACCGTGGTCCGCCCCGCCCTGGAGCGCGGCGCCATCGTGCTGTCCGACCGCTACATCGACTCCTCGGTGGCGTACCAGGGTGCCGGACGGGATCTGTCGCCCACCGAGATCGCCCGCATCTCGCGCTGGGCCACCGACGGGCTCGTGCCGCACCTGACCGTCCTGCTGGACATCTCGCCCGAGGCCGCCCGGGAGCGCTTCACCGAGGCGCCGGACCGGCTGGAGTCCGAGCCCGCCGAGTTCCACGACCGGGTGCGCCGCGGCTTCCTGACGCTGGCCGCCGCCGACCCGACGCGCTACCTGGTGGTCGACGCCGCCCAGGAGCCCGACGCGGTCACCCGGATCATCCGGCACCGGCTCGACCAGCTGCTGCCGCTGTCCCAGGCGGAGATCGAGGCTCGCGCCGAGGCCGAGCGCAAGGCCGCCGAGGAGGCCCGCAGGCGCGCCGAGGAGGAGGCCGCGCGCAAGGCCGAGGAGGAGCGTCTCGAGCGCGAGCGCCAGGAGCGGCTGGCCCGGCTGCGCGCCGAGGAGGAGGAGCGCAAGCGGCGCGAACTGGAGGACGCCCGGCGCCAGGAGGAGGAGCGCCAGGCCGCGGAGGCCCGTCGGCGTGCCGAGGAGGCGCGGCGGCTCGCCGAGGAGGAACGTGCCCGCAGGGAGGCCGAGGAGCGCGCCCGCGCCGAGGAACAGGAGCGGCTGCGCCGGCTGAAGGAGGAGCAGGACCGCCTGCGCCAGGAGGCCGAGGAGCGCCGCCTGGAGAAGCAGCGCCGGGCGGAGGAGGCCCTGCTCCGTGCCGAGCAGGCGCGGCTGGCCGCCGAGGCCGCGGCCGGCGG
>JBEHXI010000115.1:0-21456 GCA_048498775.1 Actinomycetota bacterium
CAGAGCGCCACCCCTCCTCCCTCCCACCCCCCCCCCCCCCCCCCCCCCCCCCCCGCGACCGCTGATGCGCTTCGGTCAGCCTGTCGTCCGCTCCGGGGGGAAGTCGGCGCTGAGGGTGACGTCCCGCCAGGTGTCGAAGGTGGTCTTGAGGGAGTCGAGCTTGGCGGTGGCGATGTCGTACGCGGCCTTGCCCAGCAGCAGGCGCGAGGGGGGCTCTTCGGCGGTGACGGCGCCGATGATGGCCTGGGCGGCGCGCGCCGGGTCCCCGGGCTGGTGGCCGTAGGTGGCCAGGGTGCCGGCGCGACGTGCGCCCGCGGTGGGGGCGTAGTCGTCGATGGTGGTGGCGGACTGGCGCATGGAGGGCCCGGACCAGTTGGTGCGGAACGCGGCCGGCTCGACGATCGTCACGCGGACGCCCAGCGGGGCGACCTCGGCGGCGAGTGCCTCGGAGAGGCCCTCCACGGCGAACTTGGTGGCGTGGTAGTAGCCGGTGGCGCCGAAGCCGACCAGGCCGCCGAGCGAGGAGATGTTCACGATATGGCCGGCGCGGCGGGCCCGCATCCCCGGCAGGACGGCCTTGACGGTGTCGACCAGGCCGAAGACGTTGGTGTCGAACAACGCGCGGACCTCGTCGTCCTCGCCTTCCTCCAGCGCCGCGAGGTAGCCGTAGCCGGCGTTGTTGACCAGGACGTCGATCCGCCCGAAGGCGGCCTGCGCCCGGGCGACCGCGTCGGCGATCTGCTCGGGGTCGGTGACGTCCAGCGCGAGCGCGAGGGCGCGGTCCTCGTGCCCGGTGACCAGGTCGGCGACCGTGCCCGGGTCCCGGGCGGTGACCACCGCCCGCCATCGCTGTTCCAGCACGGCGTGGGCCAGTGCCCGGCCCAGACCGGAGGAGCAGCCGGTGATGAACCACACGGGGGAGTCAGGGGAGGTCATGAGGGAGGTGTCCTTCGTGGTGATGGTCGTGGAATTCGTCGGAGGTGAAGCTGCCCAGCAGGGTCAGCGACTGTTCGGCGCCGCTGCCGGGTTCGGCTCGGTAGACGACCAGGTGCCGGCCGGGGGCGCTGTTGACGGAGAAGGTCTCGAAGCCCAGGGTCAGGTCGCCGACCAGCGGGTGGTGGAACCGTTTGGTGGAGGACGTCTTGGCCCGTACCTCATAGCGGGCCCACATGCGTGCGAAGTCGGGACTGCGGACCGACAGTTCGCCCACCAGCTCCTGCAGCCGCTGATCGTCCGGAGCGGGATTGGCGGCCCGCAGCGCGGCCACGCACCCCTGCGCCACGAGCGCCCAGTCACGGTAGAAGTCCTGGGCGGCCGGGTTGAGGAACATCGCCGAGATCAGACTGGTCTCGCTGCCGAGCCAGGAGAACAGCGCCTCACCCAGGGTGTTGGCGGCCAGCAGGTCGAGGTACCTGCCGTAGACCAGAGCCGGGGTGTCGGCCCAGGCGTCCAGCAAGGACAGCAGCTGCGGGCCGGCGTACTCCCGGGCCGGACGGGACCGGCCGCGCTGTGGCGGATCGACCAGTCCCCGCAGGTAGGCGGCCTCCTCGTCCTTCAGCAGCAGCGCGGCCGCCAGGGCCCGCAGGACCTGGGGTGAGGGATTGCGTTCGCGTCCCTGCTCCAGCCGCACGTAGTAGTCGGTGCTCACCCCGGCCAGGACCGCGATCTCCTCACGCCGCAGACCGGGAGTGCGGCGCACTCCCGTAGGCATCCCGTGATCCTCGGGGCGCACCAGCGCGCGCCGGGCCCGCAGGAACTCACTCAGCCGTTCGGTGTCCATGCCGTCCAACGTACGGGCAGGCGCCACACAGTGGGTGGCCCTGCCACACCCACCCGGACAGCAGGTGCCGCAGCGCCCCGCGGAAATGTCATTGCGCCGTGGCCGGGCGGGTAGAGACTGGTCCCATGGCCGACATGGGGGCGTTCCGGGACGCGGTCACCGCGTGGGCGGCGGGTGGCTGCGGCGATACCGCGCGCGAGCTGGCCGCGCGGCTGCCTGTCCGGGTGGTCGTTCTTCTCGAGGGGCCGAGCGATGTGGCGGCGGTCGACGCGCTGGCGGAAAGCCGCGGCCGGAACCTGGCGGCTGAAGGGGTCTGCCTCCAGCCGATCGGTGGTGCGATGAGCGTGGGGCGCTACGCCCGGCTGATGGGCGCACCCGGTCTGGGCCTTCGCCTGACGGGACTGTGTGACGAGGCGGAGCGTCCCTACTACGCACGTGGCTTCGAACGGGCCGGTGCGGCACAGCACGGCTTCTTCGTCTGTGCGGCGGATCTGGAGGACGAGCTGATCCGCGTGCTGGGAGTGACACGGGTGGAGGAGCTTGTCCGGGCGGAGGGTGATCTGCGTGCCCTGCAGACCTTTCTGCGTCAGCCCGCTCAGCAGGGCCGCGCCCGGCACCAGCAGTTCAGGCGCTTCCTCGGAACGAAGAAGGGGCGCAAGATCCGCTATGGCCGCGTCCTGGCCGAGGCCGTTGACGCCGACCGGGTGCCGGCCCCGCTTGAGGGTCTGCTGGCCAGTCTGTGACCGCTGCGGCGAGTGAGCCGATCACGGTCCCCGGCCTCGGACTCGCGCAGCACCAGCCGCTCGGTCCTGATCGAGCGGGTGGCCGGGCGACGGGCCCAAGGCCGGTCATCGAGGGGCGACTTACCGCACGCCCGCCGGGCAGAAGCCTCCGGCGACCGTAAGCGGCGGCCCGTGGCCCGTCGGTCCGATCCGGAGGCCGGTGTCCGTGCACAGCTCGAAACCGCGAATTCGGGAAACCCGGCCCGGACAGATGGGCAGGCGGTGGTGGCGGTCTGCCCGTTCAGCCGGCGCCGACCGGGGGTGGCAACAGGGTGGTGCCCGGGTGCCCGGGCCTCGGAGCCGGAGAAGCCCGCCATGGGCAGGTCATCCGGTCGGGTAGGAGCTGGGTCAGACGGCGCGCGGCCGGCGACATGACCTGCCCGCGTGGCGCTTTGCCCAGGCCGTCCGGTCATGCTGGGCTGAACACAGCGAGCCGAACAGCCCAGCCGCGGTGAAGGAGAACCGGTGCCCAGCTTCGAGACGGGACAGACATCCGTACGGCGCGACGTGCACCGCAACGGCCGTGTGTGGAGTGAGCAGGCGCTGCGCGTCATCGCCGACAGCGGCGAGGCCCTGCTCACCGCCTGCCCGCCAGGAGCCGAGGCCCGCTGGCCCACCTTGTACGCCAAGGCCCATGCTGACGGCGACCGCACGGCGCGCATGGACGCGTTCGACGCGATGGCCACCGGCGTGTGGGACCTGATGCCCGCGATATGGCAGGAGACGGAACTGCTGCTGTGGAAGCCGTCGGCAGCGTGGTTCAGCGTCAACGCCTTCTACACCCCCGCCGGACTGCGGAACTGGTACGTGAACTTCGAGCGCCCCACGAGCCGCACGCCGGACGGGTTCGACACCTTCGACCTGGCCGTTGACCTGGTCATCGCCCCCGACCTCACCAGCTGGCGATGGAAGGACGAGGACGAGTACGCGCACGCGCGGCGGCTGGGCATCGTCACCGATTCCGACCACCAGGCTGTGGCCGCCGCCCGAGACCAGGTCCTCGCGATGCTCCAGGAACGCACCGGCCCGTTCGCCGACGCCGCCGCATGGTCGGCCTGGCGGTGGGACGCGGCCTGGCCTGCACCACGCCTCCCGCGGCCGGTGACGGCCCCGCGCAGAGTCGGACCAGCAGCAGACTGAGCCCTCGACCCGGCGGCCCCATCCACCCTGACGACCGAGCGGATGGACCTGCCACGGTCACGGACACACTCAGCGCCCCAGGGCGCTGCTGACCGGGTCGAACGCGGAAGAGAACGAGGGGGAGGGGCTGGAGTGCATGCGAGTCCGAAAACCGGATCGGTTGCCCTCTCAGTCGCTGATGTGCAGGACGACCTTCCCCCGTCGGTGTTCGCGCTCCAGGGCCTCGTAGGCTGCCCGGCCCTCAGCGAGGGGCAATACGCGGTCCACCATCGGCGTCAGGTGACCGTCTTCGATGAGCCGGGTGATCGACTCCAGCCCGGTCCGGTCGGGTCGCACCACGAAGAAGACTCCGCGGGCGTTGTGGCTCCTGGCCTCCTGCGGGTCGGGAGGTGCCGCGATGCCGACCAGGACGCCTCCCGGAGCGAGGACGTTCCAGGACCTGGCCGATGTGTGCCCTCCGACCGGGTCGATGACGGCGTCCACGGGCTCGATCTCGTCCTCGAAGCGCTGGTGAAGGTAGTCGACGGCCGTGACGGCTCCCAGAGATCGTACGAAGTCGAGGTCGCCGGGGCCCGCGGTGGCCGTGACATCCGCGCCGAGCGCGGAGGCGATCTGCACGGCGAAGGACCCCACCCCGCCCGCGCCGCCGTGTACGAGGACCCGTTCACCGGCGCGCAGGTTCGCGTGCTCGACGAGCGCCTGCCAGGCCGTCAGTGCGGCCAGCGGCACGGCCGCGGCCTGGTGATGGGTCAGTGAGGGCGGCTTGGCCGCCACCATCTCGGCGGGGAGGGTGACGTATTCGGCCGCGGCGCCGTCGCGGGTGAACGGGATCAGCCCGTACACCTCGTCACCTTCCTGCCGGCCGGTCACGGCATCACCAAGGGCGGCCACCACGCCGGAGAACTCGTGCGAGGGGATGGTGGGGGTCCGATCGCGGCCCGAGCCGTCGAAGCTGTCGGTCCAGGTGGCGTCCCAGCCGAGTTCTCCGGCGGTTATGGACGCGGCCCGTACCGCCACGAGGATCTCGCCGGGCCCGGGCTGCGGGCGCGGGGCCTTTTCGTAGGTGAGCTGCTCCGGGCCGCCGCGGCGGTGCGCCCGGATCGCCTTCATCTCGTTCATCATCGTTCCTTCGCGTACAGGGCTTGATGCCCGAACCGCTCCGGTCTGCGGCCGGGGCGGCGCGGACGGACACTCGGCTACCGACGCCCGCGATCACCAGGTCGGGACGAACCCGCCGTCGATGATCATGTTGCTGCCGGTGATGTTGCGTGCCGGGTCGCCGGCGAGGAACACCACCAGGTCGGCGACCTCCTCGGGGGTGGAGAACCGGCCGGTGGCGGTCGAGCCTGCCACCTGTGCGACCACGTCGTCGGGGGAGATGTTCGCGGCGGCGGAGACGGTGGCCGCGACGCCGTCCTGGGCCAGCCACAGGTCGGTCCGCACCGGTCCGGGGCTGACGGTGTTGACGCGGATGCCCTTGGGCCCGACCTCCTTCGACAGCGCCTTGGAGAAGGCGACGAGGGCGGCCTTGCCGGCACTGTAGTCGATCACCATGGGGTCGGGCAGGGTGGCGTTGACGGACGCGACCGTGACGATCGAGCCCGCTCCGGCCTGCAGCATGAGCGGCAGGGCCGCTCGGGTGACCCGTACGGCGCTGAGCAGGTTGAGATCCAGGGTGTGCTGCCAGTCGGCGTCGGTCACCGACACGAACCCGCCGGTCCGGGCGGGTGCGGCACCGACGTTGTTGACCAGGACGTCGATGCGTCCCCGGGCCTCGTGGACGAGCCGCTCGGCGTCCTTCGGCTCGCCGAGGTCGACGGGGACCCAGGTGACCGGGCCTTCCTTCACCAGCCTGTCCAGTTCGGGGGTGGAGGTACGGGACCCGGCGATGACCGTCGCCCCGGCCCGCGCCAGAGCTGTGACGATGGCCAGTCCGATGCCCTTGCTGGCACCGGTCACCACGGCGGTGCGGTCGTGCAGTGGGGTGTTCATGTGTGCTCCTGGTTGTCCCGGTGCCGGGGTGCACCGGTGCTTCGCGGAGGGGGTTCGGCGCCGGCGCGGGGCCGGACGCCTGCGGGCGTGTGGACCTGCCCGGAGGACCGGGTGAACGGGTCCGACGGGGCGGTGGGTCATGCAGGGGAGGTGTCCCTGCCCCTGATGCCCTGGCGGGCCAGCCAGTGCAGGGCGTAGTCGGCGACCACCGGCCAGCCGTGGTCGATCACCAGGGAGTGGCCGCGGTCGGGAAACTGCTTGAGTTCGGTGACGGCCGGGGAGTCGCCGTACAGCTTGTACGCCGATCGGGTCACGACGTCCGGGACGGTGCGGTCGGCCTGCCCGGAGATCAGCAGCAGCGGCCCGCGCGCGGCGTTGCGGGTGGCCACCGCCGCGGGCGAGGTGCGGGTGACGTTGGCGAAGGCGGCTTCGAACAGCGGCCTGCCCGGCGAGGGGACGGTGAACCGTGCGTGCAGGTCGTCGGATTCCTCGCGCGACAGTGCGTTGCCGAAGCCGTAGGCGAACTGGGCGGGGGTCAGCGAAACGGCGCGGCGGCGGTTGGCCGGGTTGCCCAGAACCGGCAGGCCCGCGCGCAACTGGGCCGCAGGGAGAGCCCTGACACCCTTGATCTGGGCCGGGCCGATGGCGATGGCGGCGCGTGCCAGACCCGCGCCCAGCAGTTTCTGCGCGATCAGGCCGCCGAAGGAGTGCCCGATGAGCACCGGCGGGCCGTCCAGCGAGCGGATGGTGTCGGCGTAGTGCGCGGTGACGTCGTCGATGCCGAACCCGGCGACCTCCTCGGGATGCCGGCGTGTCTCCTCGACGGTGGCGGCCTCACCGGGCCAGCCGGGGGCGAGCGGGGCGTAGCCGTGCGCGGCGGCCAGGTCCAGCCAGGGGTGCCAGGAGGAGGCGTGCAGCCACAGACCGTGCAGGAACACAACGGGGGTGCGCGCGTCGGACATGGCTGCCTCCTGGGCTGCGGAAGACCGCTTCGGGCGGTCTCACTGCCTCCAGGTTGCGGGGACGGTCAGCGGTCCCGCATCAGTCGAACGACTGCGGTCACCGACCGATCGGCCGCACCAGCGCGTGCGGGCGCGGCCGTCACGAGTCGGGATCCGGCTCGGTCGCACCGGTGAGGGCGTCACGCAGGGCGGCTCTGGAGGTGATGCCGAGCTTGGGGAAGACCCGATAGAGGTGGGCGCCGACGGTGCGCGGGGACAAGAAGAGCTGGGCGCCGATCTCCCGGTTGCTCAGTCCGCCGGCCGCCAGCTCGGCGATCCGCCGCTCCTGTGTGGTCAGCGCGGTGTGGCCCGGGGCGGTGCTGCCGCCCGGCGCGCCGGTGGCGCGCAGCTCGTCCCGTGCCCGCCGCGCCCAGGGAGTGGCCCCGAGGCCCTCGAAGGCGTCCGCGGCCTGGGACAGGACGGTACGCGCCGCTGCGCGCTCCCTTGCCCTGCGCAGCCACATGCCCTGCGCCAGACGGACCCGGGCCAGCTCGAAGGGGTGGTCGGCCGCTGCCGGGTGCCGCGTGGCGTGTTCGTAGGCGGCGCGAGCAGCGTCGCCCTCCGCGGTCATGGCGTCGGCCGCGGCGGTCAGGAAGTCCAGTCGCGGGGAGATGGCGGGCAGGCCCTGGTGCCGGGCGGCGCCGGTGTGGGCGCGGGCCTGGTCGGTGCGGCCGGTGTGCACGGCAGCCTCGACCAGGTCCAACAGGGTGCGGGAGGCCTGCTGCGAGTAGGGGGTGAAGGTGCCGGGCGGGGTGATGCCGGCGGCGTGGGCGTAGGCGCTTTCGTAGTCACCCTGGGTAAGGCTCGTGGCGGCGCCGATGGCCTCGGCGAGCTGGGTGAGGTATCCGACCCCGCGGGGCCGGGCCCACCGGTCGAGCCGGTCCATCGCCGCTGTGGCCCGTGCGGCATCGCCCCGCCATGCCGCGATCAGACCCAGGAAGCCGTGGTACTGGTGCTCGAACAGGGCGTAGCCGTGGCGGGTGGTCAGCTCCAGGCCACGGTGCCCGGTGTGTTCGGCGGCGTCCCAGTCACCACTGGAGATCTGGTCGAGCATGACCACCTGCAGCAAGGTCATGGCGTTGGTGACCGCACCGCTGACGACCTCTCGTTCGGCGACCTGACGGACCATGAACCGGTGGTCACCGAGCGCATCGAGATAGTAGGCGGCCACACTCAGCCGCATCACGTCCCAGGGCTGTTCCTCATCGAGCCGTGCGAACAGCTCCTGCAGCCGCTGCCTGGCGCCGCGGCCGCGCCGGGTGACGTCCCCCCACGCGTCCCGGTAGAGCATGGTGGTCTCGTCGGCGCTCCCTTCCCGGGCGTCCACGAGGGCGTCTGTCACGCTCCACAGGGCCGGGTCGGCCGAGAACAGGCTGATGGCCAGCAGCAGGTTCAGCAGGCGAGTGCGGACGGCCGTATCGGTGTCCGGGGGCAGGGTCCGCAGCGTGTGGGCGACACGGTGGTGGGCCGACCGCACCTCGCCTTGTCGGTACAGGGCCGCGTAGGCGGCGGTGACCACGGTGGTGGGGGACGGGGAGCCCGCCGTCAGACGATCCGACGCCTGTCGCAGTTCGTCGGCCCGGTCCAGCAGAGCGGACTGCGCGGCGATGAAGGCCGCATCTCCCAGGCGGCGCGATCGCGGCCCGGCCGCGGGACTGAGCTCAGCGGCGCGTGTCAGCAACGCCACGGCCGCCGTGGCACCACCGCGGGCACTGGCGGAACGGGCGGCACGCTCCAGGACGACGGCGACGTTCTCGTCCGGATCGATCGTGGCGGCCGCCAGATGCGTGGCGTGCCGCTCCAGATCGGCGCGGTGCAGTTCGGCCAGCCGGCCGTGAGCCGCACGGCGCTCGTTCGGGGTGGCCAACTGCAGCACCGCCGTACGCACCAGGGGGTGCCGGAACACCGGCTCGCCGGCGGCGGCGTTCGGCACCAGCAGTCCCCTGGCGATGGCCTCTTCGACCTGCTGGAGCCGGTAGCGCACCCGGCCGGCCGTCGAGGTGTCGGCCGCGCTGCCGTCCAGGGCGGCGAGGAGCAGACGGGTGCGTTCGGCGGCAGGCAGGTCCTTGATCCGATCGCCGTACATGTGCTGCAGACGCCGTGGCAAGGGCAGCGCCTCGGCCGTCATGCTCTCGCCAGTGCCCTGTTCCAGGACACCCGGCAGTTCCAGCAGGGCCAGCGGATTGCCCCGCGCCAGCTCCAGCACACGCCGACGCACGGCCGACGGCACTCCCGGAGCGCACCTTCGAAGCAGCTCAGCGGACGCCTCGGCGCCGAGCGGACCCACTGACAGCTCCGGCAAGGCCGCAGCGTCCCACGCCGAGGGAATGTCGGCACGGACGGCGATGATCATCCGCACGGCATGTCCGGACAGACGGCGGGCGATGAACCCACCCACTTCGGCGCTGTGCGGGTCGAACCATTGCCCGTCGTCGACGACCAGCAGCAGCGGGACATCGCCGGACGCCAACGTCATGACATCGAGCGCGGCGATCCCCATGGCCATCACCGAGGGGGCCTGGCCCACCTGCCGTCCGAAGACCGTGTCCATGACCGCCCGCGTCGACTGGTCGAGACGGGGCATCGTGTGCAGCAGCGGGTGCAGCATCTGGTGCAGACCGGCGAAGGGCATCGCCGTCTCCGACTCCACCCCGGTGACCCTGACGACCCGGTGTCCCCGAGCCTCCGCCTGTTCGGCGGCCGCGGCCAGCAGCAGGCTCTTGCCCACTCCCGCCTCGCCCCGCACCAGCAGCGCCTGACCGTCCGAGGACGCCACCCGACGTGACAACTCCCGCAGTTCCGCCTCCCGGCCTACGATCAGCGGCTTCTCCATCACGTTCCTCGTCTTCTGCCCGGGGCTGCGGGAGCGGGAACCCTCGGCGTTGCGGTGGCCGTGGTGTACAGCAGGCCCCCGGCTGTCCGGCTCGCGATCCGGTGACCGTCACACCGGGCGTTGTCCACTTCGGATGCGCTGATCTGCCGGCGACCCTGAAGTCACTCCGATGGTAGTTCCGAACCGCAGGTACGCGGTATGTTCCACCGCCGCCGCGGCCGCACGAATGCACCGTACGGCGCCGCGCCGTCGCACGGAGCGGCGAGTACGGGGCGCGGACGGGAACGGGATGCGGCCGGGACGTTCACGCGGAGGCTTCCACCGACGCCAGCAGTTTGCCGAGCAGGCCGGCCAGACGCTGGAATTCCTCGCTGTCAAGGGCGGACAGGATGGTCGCCTCATTGGCCATGTGGTCGGCCATGAGCCGGTCGACGAGTCGTTCACCGTCGGCGGTGAGCATGACGACGCGTCCGCGGGCATCCTCCGGGTCGCGGTCCCGGGTCACCAGGCCGGCCTGCGCGAGTCGGTCGATCCGTTTGGTCATCGCGCCGGGCGTGACCAGTGTCGCCCGCGCGAGGTCGCCGTTCGACAGTGCCTGCGCGGGGACGCGGCGAAGGGCCGCGAGCACGTCGAAGTCCCCGGGGGCGAGATCCGCCTGCGCGAACGGCGCTCGCAGCAGGGGGTCGCACAGGGTGGCCAGGCGTTGGATCCGGCCCAGGACGAGCAGCGGTGAGGTGTCCAGGGCGGGCAGTCGGGCCCGCCACTGCTCCACGATCGTGCCCACCGCGTCGGCGTCAGTGGTCCCGCCATCGATTGAGTGCTCCACCTTGACATCATACTTTCCCCGTCAACTAATATGGTTTCCATGGAAAATAATGTGGGATCTGGGGCTGCTGCCACCGTCTACACCGACCCGACCTGCCCCTTCGCGTGGATCACCAGTCGGTGGCTGAACGAGGTGGCCACCCGGACCGGGCTGGAGGTGCGGCACGAGCTGATGAGCCTGTCGGTCGTCAACGAAGGGCGGGACCTTGATGCCTGGTACCGGGACTACAACGAGCGGGCGTGGCGTCCGGCCAGGGTCGCGGCCGCCCTGCTCGCCTCACCCGATGCCCACCGATGGCCCGACTTCTACGAGGCCTTCGGCAGACGCCGGCACATCGAGGGGCTGCGTGACGACATGCGCAACATCAGCCTCACCCTGGACGAGCTCGGCGTCCCGGCCGGCTTGGCGGACGCGGCCGAGGAGGAGGGCTGGGACGACGACCTGCGCCGGCGTACGGCGACGGCCACGGCGCCGCTGGGCGGCGACGGTGGCACCCCGGCGCTCCACATCGGTGGCCGTGGTTTCTTCGGGCCGGTCCTCACAGCGGTGCCACGGGGCGACGATGCGGTCCGTCTGTGGGAGGCCGTCTCGATCCTGGCGACGACAGGCGCCTTCAGCGAGATCAAAGGCCCTCGAGACGAGCAGTTGCAGACAGGCTGACATCTCGCAGCCGCGTACGCGCGGATCGGCCGCCGATGCCGAGAGCCGCAGCCGGTCATGGCTGCGTGCTGCTGCTCGCGCTGTCCTGTGTGCCGAGCGGTCCGGCCGTCTGGCCCGAGGCGTGTTCGATACCGTCATGGATGGTGCGGGACTGCGCCGCGGCCCAGGTGAAGATGCCTTTGGCCATCAGGGAAGACTCCGCTGCCGCCCTGGCCTGGTTGATGTCCGCCCGGGCGGCGTGCACGGCGCGGTCGTGCGGGGCGGCTTGCGCGGCGAATTCGGCAAGATGGCCCGCGAGTCGCAGTTCGCCCGCGTCGGCGGCCCTGCGTGCGGCGTCTGCCAGCGCCGCGGGTCCACCCGCGAGACCGGCGAGCGCTGAGGCCAGTTCGGCGTCCGGCGCGGGCTTGAGATGGGCGGGGTTTCCGTCATACCAGCCGCCGTAGCGTCGCCAGAGGTTGCGCACGATGAACTCCGGTTCATCGTACTTAGCCTGGAGGTAGACGCGATCGGCCAGACGCGCGGGCGGCTTGACCGAGTGGATCAGTTCGTCCAGCCGGGCTCCGGCGTTGAGGCCGTCCAGCGTCTGCTGGACCAGGCTTTCCAGGTATTCGGCCGTCTCGGTCAGCGCCTGCCGGATGCGGTCCGCCCCGAAGATCGGTGCGCCGTGTGAGGGCAGCATGATCTCGGCGTCCAGCGCGGCCATCCGGCGCAGGGCCTGTGCCCACTCCCGGGGGTAGCGCTGCACCTTCTGCGGGTTGCCGCAGTTGGGGGCGAGCCAGATGAACATGTCGCCGGGGCAGAGCAGTCTGTGCTGGGGAATCCATGCCACGGTCGCGTCGTCGGTCTCGCCCCGCACGTGGAACAGCTCGAAGGTCACCGCGCCGCGTGTGAAGGTCATGGCGTCCCGGTAGGTGAGGTCGGGGCGGCGGTACGCGGTGGGCCAGGTCAGGCCGGGAGCCTGGAACTGCCGTTGGTTGATCAGCGCGTTGTAGCCGCCGGTCAGCAGGTACCGGTCGAACCGCTCACCGACCAGTTCGTGCGCGATCACCGTGGGCCTCGGGTGCTGTTCGGCGTCGAAGCCCGCCATGCCGAAGACGTGGTCGATGTGGCCGTGGGAGAAGATCGCCGTGCTGACCGGGTCGGGGCTCCACGCTCGCACGGCCTGGTGGAGGTCGGCTGCGCCGAGCGGGTTGCCGGTGTCGAAGAGGATCACTTCGCCACCGGCCCGGAAGGTGATCACGTTGCCGAAGCCCGGATACCAGCCGACGCCGTCGGTGACGTCGAGCACTCCGGCGCCGTTCATGCCCGTACGCACGATGCTGTCGTCGGTCTCCCCGGCCCAGACCCGGTCCGCGTAGGTGACGAGGGAAGTGTTCATATCGCCACTCTCATCCGGGGCGCACGGCCGGGCAACCGCCCACACCACCGGTTCCGTTGTGACATGTCACAATGCGCCGGTGGACGGTGCACGCGTACGGGCCCAGGCCGCCGAGCTGGCCGCCCGGGTCGAGCCCGAAGTCAACAAGCTGGCCAGGGAGATGGTCGAGCGCCGGTTCGCCGAGATCCCCGGCTATGACCGGCTGCCCGGCGACATGCGGGACCTGGAGATCGCCGCAACCGCCCGGCACGCGCTACGCCGCTTCCTGCGAAGCCGGCAAGGCGACCTCGACACGAGAGACCTGGATCCGTTGCTGGAGCGGGCCGCGCAGCGGGCACAGGAGGGCGTGGGCCTGGTGACCTTGCTGCGCTCCTACCACCTTGGCTCACAGGTGCTGCTCGACGCGTTGACCGCGGCTGCCCTGCCGGGCGAGGAGGCTGCTTTGCTGCTGGTGATGCGGCGGCAGCATCGGGTGTTGGCGGCGACGGTGGAGGCGGTCACCGAGGCGTATCTCGCCGGCCTGTCCGAGCGGCAGGAGGCGGCGCAGGAGCTGGCCCGCGCTTTGCTGCACGGCCACGAGCCGCACGCCGTCGCCACGCGGTGCGGCCTGCGGCTGCTGCCCCACTATCGCGTCCTTCACGTCCGTGTTCCCCAGGCCACTGCGGCGGTGGCGGCCCGGCGGCTGCTCGGCCGGATACGGTCCCGGCTCGAAGGGCTGGCCGAGGATCCCGTCCTGATGGCACGGGACGAACACGGCGGCCACCTGCTGCTGTCGGGCGGTGTGACGACGGCGCAACTGGCCCGGCATCTGACCGGCGAGTTCCCAGCCGCCGAGCTGCCCTCGATCGGTGTGGCGCTCGCCGAGCGGCCCGGTGAGGTGCCGCGCGCCGCCGAGCAGGCACGGCGCATCTCGCAGCTCGCGGACGAGCCCGGCCTGCACGAACTCACCGACGTCCTGCTGGACTACCACCTCGGCAGGCCGTCGGAGGCCGCGGCCGAGATCACCGCTGCGCTGGCACCACTGGACGGCCACCCGAACCTGACCGAAACCCTCGCCGCCTACCTGGCCCACGACCTCGACCGGCGCGCCACCGCGACCGCGTTGCGCGTCCATCCGAACACCATCGACAACCGGCTCGCCCGGATCACCGAACTGACCGGCATCGATCCACGCACCACCCAAGGCGTCATGCTCTGCGGAGCCGGCTTTGCCCTGCGCCGCCGGCAGCCGTCCTGAACCGGCTGTGGGGGAGTGGCGGTGAGGCGGTCGTGCGGCTTCCCGGCATGCCCCGACCGTTGCCTGCATCGACCGGGGTGTCGCCGTCAACGCCTTCCCGGCCGCCGGCAGTGGCGCCGATGCCGAATTCCCGGCCCGGTTCTCCGCCGCCCGCAAGCCTCCCATCCTGCGCCGCTTCGCCGACGGCTCCTTCCTGTCCCGGTTCGGCACCATCGAAGTCCCGCGTCATGGAGTGCGAGACGATCACCGCCACCACCGCAGGGCGGCACACCGGCGTCTGCGGCCTGGCCGCCACCTCGCTCGATCCTCGCCGCTGCCCGGCGTTCGAGCTGGTCAGGCTGTATGGCGAGAGGTGCGAAGGGGCGAGGGCGAACACAGCCGGCAGCATCCGGCGGGCGTGATCGTCGGCGGCGGACTCGGCGCCTGCCACGTCAGGCCGAAACCCCATAACCCGCCTGATATCCGAACGATGCGATGTATCCCGTACAGGGGTGTGTTCCCAGACGGTACGTTGCTTCAATGCCTGACAGTGACGACGGATCCCCTGCTGACACGCTCGGGCTTAGCCGCGCTGCCTACCGAACCCGACTGGTGATCCTGGCGATAACCCTCATCTCCTTTGCGGTTGGCCAGGGGAGCAGGGATGGCAGCATCACCCAGTACGCTTCCTTCGGCATCACGGCGGTGTGCCTCGCCTACTTCTTTGTGACCACAAGGGTCCGCGGCAGTGCCGTGGACGCCGAGCGGAAACGCCTCCGAACCGAAATCCTCGGTGACGCGACCTTCGACTACATGCGCTTGGAGCGACGTATCGAGGCGGAGATGCAGGCGCTGCGCGCGGCCCTCGACGACCGGTCCGCGCAGAAACCTGCCCTGGTCGAGACAGCTGCCGCCGAGATGTCGGCTGACGTTCGCGAACAGGCGGAGAGCGAACACTTCGCGCTCCTTCTCATCGAGTACTACGCATTCGGCCTCGTACAGGCCAAGCGGAACCTGGCCGCCAGCCTGACGGCCTCGGCCCTGGGCGTCGTGGTCCTGGTCGGCGGGGTCATCCTGGCCCTGGTGCGTGACCAGAGCGAGCCGACCGTCTCCATCGTCACGAGCCTCGCAGGCGTCCTGACCACGGGTATCGGCACCCTGTTCCACCGTCAGGCCAGTCAGGCTCTGCGGCACATGGAGGCCCAGAGCCGTTGGCTGCGGCAGGACATGAAGGCGGAGCGCGACCAACGGCAGGCCATCGCGCTACTGCGAGATGTCGAGGACGAGTCCCTGCGGGCACGCCTGAGGGCCGGCTTGATCCTCAAGTTCGCGAACGCCCAACTCCCCGATCCACACGGAACCGCTTGAGCCGGCCGCGGCCGCGGATAGCGCGGGGACCGCCGTGCCGTGGTGGCGCCCTGTTGCGCTCCGGCGTGCGCCGGGCGAGTACACGCCAGTTACAGCAGCCCGGCCCCCGGGGGACCGACCCTCCTGCGCTTCTGGTCTGTCCAGCACTGATGCCACGGAACCGGCGGTTGACGGCGGCCGGCGTTCGGCGATGACCGCGCTGGGATCAGCGCTGGTTGCCCTGGCGAAAGGGGCGTGGCGCCGGTGTTGTGCGGGTGCTGGCCGATTGCCAGTACCACCGAAGATCATTAAGGCTTGATCCACCGGAAAGTGTCCGAGGGCGCTGATACATCCCTGTTCTGGGACGAGTCGCACGCGGCGGCTCTCTGCAACAGGGAGGGGTCACCATGCCACCGGAGGGGTACCACGTCGTCCGCAGCCACATTCGGCGCAACCCCGGGACGAAGTCGAAGAAGACCAGCGGCTGGGTGCTTGCCGCACTGCTCTGTGCGGCCGTGTGGGCGTGGGGGCATCTGGGCGGCTCTGCCGACGTCAGCACCACCCACCCGTCCACGCCGGCTCCCACGGCCTCGGCGGCAGGGCGCTGATGAGGCGCCGCCGACTCGTGGTACGCCGGCCGCGCGGTACCGGTGAGCAGGTGGCCGCCGCGGTGATCGCCGTCATGGTGGTGTGGTGGCTGACAGAGCTGGCTGGTGCGCTCGCGCGGATCGTGGCGCGCGAGTGGCCCATCGTGGTCGCGATCGCCCTGGGGGCTGTCGCCTCGGCAGGCGCTTTCGCGGCCCGCCGCGCCGCGACCGCGCGGGCCCGCGCCGAGCGACTCGCCCGGCTGCGCCTGACGCTGAGTGAGCTCGACGCGATGACGGATCAGCAATTCGAGTACGCGCTACGCGACCTGCTGATTCGTGACGGCTGTCGCGCGCGGCGGGTGGGGCAGCAAGGAGACCAGGCCGCTGACGTGATCGCCCAGGACCGGCAGCGCGGCCGGATCGTGATCCAGGCCAAGCACACCACGGTGCAGGGGAAGGTCGGCTCTCGTGTGATGTACGAGGTCAACGGAACGGCCGGCCCCGTTCATCGGGCGGATGTCGCGGTCGTGGTCACCAACGGCCTGTTCACTCGCGATGCCAAAGCCTGGGGGGAGCGGCATGGCGTCCACTGGGTCGATCGCGACAGGCTGCGCGCCTGGGCAGAGGACGGCACCGCTCTGCACGAACTGCTGAGCCTGTCGGGGCGAACACCGCACCGGCGACTCGGCCGCCCCGCGGCCTGACCGAGGACCCGCGGACGACGAGGCAGCGCAACCTGCCCTGGCGTGTTCGTCCGTTGCCCGCTCCCCACGGTCGCTGGGGCGTGTTTTGGAAGTCGGCTTCGCTCCTTGCCCTGCGCCGTGATCATCTTGGTGTGGGGCGAGGGGACCTTTCTGACGAGCAATGGTGGGTACCGGAGCCATTTCTGCCGTCGCGGTGGTGTCCGGTGTGGGATCGAGATCGTCGGTGGCGATCCGGCGTCGGGTGTCCTCCGGTCAGCGTCCCTTGGGCGAGGTCGGCGCCGCAGGAGGCGACGCGTACTCCGGCCCCTGGGGTCGGCCGTGTATCGACGGCGTTGTTTTCCCGGTCGGGCATCCGCCGGGCTTTCCGGACGGTAACCCCTACTCCGTGGTCGATGAGGCGATCCCCGCCCGTGACGACGGAGTGCGCCGGTGACTGCTCCGTCACCGGCGACGGCGCGTTGATGCTGGTCAACCGGGTACTTCGGGGTGCAGCGTCACCCGTATGGACTAATCCGCCTCGCGCGGGCACCCCAGGGCCAGAAGAGTGAGGAATGTGGTCGGCCGCCCTGTCGTCCGAACGGGATGAGGGGAACCCGCGGATGCCGGCCAGCAATTCCGGCCAATCGAAATGGCCTGCGTTCATCACTGCAGAACCATATTCGCAACCGAGCGCAATAGGAGCCGGGTAATGACCATTGTATTTCATGGAGACAGTGCGACGGGAAACACTCCGTCGGATATCTGCGGCACCGTGCCGACGTCATATTCGGAGACGTACAACTTCAAGGATTCCGGGAGTCCTGTGAACAACGACAAGGCGCGGAGCTGCCTTCTCATGGATGTTCGTAAGGGCACTCAGATCACCGTTGCCGACAGCCCGGACGGTAGCACGGGTGATGACTACACCGTCATCACCGTGTTGGAGGATGTCCAAGACCCCGTCGCGATCACCACGTTCGAGAACTCCTGGCGAACGAGTCAACTGCAGGTGCAGTACCACAAGGTCAACGGCCTTGATGGCAAGGTCTCGTACGTCGGGATACAAACCTCCTGAGCACGCAGAGGCCCACCGCACCAGCGGCGTCGGCACCCCGGACCGGTGCATCGCCTGCCGGGACGGTCAGCGAGGACACCCCGGGCGCGGTGAGCGGGGCCGCCGGCCACATGAGGCTGCAGCCCGGTTCGAAACGGCCACCGCGTCGACCGGCCAAAGGAATCACGGCGGGGTGAAGTGTGGGGTGAGCCGATGAGCTCAGGCCACCGGCGGCCGTGTCTTCCTAGCCTCGCGCTTTCCCGAGGTGGGGTGTCCGAGACTTGATCAAATAAGCGGAGAGTGCTGCTGACCTGCAACGATGGGACTTGTCTAGGGCCCATGTCGGCGCAGGGAAAGAAGCACTCTCCAGGTGAAGAAGCGTATCGGGTCGTACCCGCGTGTCCGCATCGAGGGCGGCGGCCGGGCGGTGGTCTCGCAGGCCGGGGGTGTGCTGCTGGTTGAGACCGTCCGCAAGGCTGGCTTGGACACCGCGATTTCGGCCGGGCTGGCGCCGTGGCGGAAGGCTCGGGCGGTGCACGATCCGGGCAAGATCCTGCTGGACGTGGCCCTGGCGGTCGCGCTGGGCGGCGACTGCCTCGCGGATGTCGCCATGCTGCGGGCCGAGCCGGCAGTGTTCGGGCCGGTGGCCTCCGACCCTACGGTCTCCCGCCTCATCGACACCCTCGCAGCCTCCGGGGAGAAGGCCCTGCGGGCCATCCGTGCCGCGCGGGCTGAAGTCCGCCGGCGCGTCTGGCGGTTGGCAGACCGGGAAGCGCCTGATGCGGGCGGGACGGTGACCGTGGACCTCGACGGGGTGCTGGTGATCGCGCACTCGGACAAGGAGGATGCCGCACTCACGTGGAAGCGGACCTACGGCCACCACCCGCTGATGGGGTTCGTCGACCACGGACCGAGCGGCACGGGCGAACCGGTCGCCGCCCTGCTCAGAGCAGGCAACGCGGGATCGAACACGGCGGCCGGCCACATCACCGTCGCCCAACTGGCCTTGGCCCAGCTGCCGAAGAAGTACCGGCGCGGGCGCCGGACCCTGATCCGCACCGACTCCGCGGGCGGCACCCATGACTTCGTCGCCTGGCTCGCTCAGCGGGGACGGTGGCTGGCCTACTCGGTCGGCATGGTGATCACCGAGGCAATCCACCAGCATGTGCTGAAGGTTCCGGCATCGGCCTGGACGGCGGCCGTCGAGGCGGACGGCGAGATCCGCGACGGCGCCTGGGTCGCTGAACTCACCGGCGACGTTCTGGACGGCTGGCCGGAGGGCATGCGGCTGATCGTCAGGAAGGAACGACCGCACCCTGGGGCCCAGTTGCGGCTCACGGACGCGGACGGCATGCGCTTGACCTGTTTCGCCACCAACACCTCGGGCCCGATCGCCGAGCTCGAGCTCCGTCACCGGCTGCGGGCCCGGGCTGAGGCCGCATCCGCGCCGCCCGGGCCACCGGCCTGCGCAACCTGCCCTTGCACCGCACGGCCCAGAACCGAATCTGGCTCGAGATCGTGCAGATCGCTCTCGACCTGCTGGCCTGGATGCCCATGCTCGCCCTGACCGGCAAGGCCCGGCTCTGGGAGCCCCGCCGACTACGGCTCCGCCTGTTCACCGCGGCCGCCCAACTCGTCACCACGGGCCGTCGGCGAATCCTCCGCCTGGCCCGCCACTGGCCCTGGACCAGCGAGATCACCGCAGCGCTGGCCCGACTCGCCCTCCTCCCCAACCCAGGCTGACCAGCAGCTTCCCCGTCCCTGCCAGCATCAGCATCACAGCCAGCGCAGTGGAACCCGGCGCACACCCGACGCGACACTCAGGTCCTCGGCCTGCCCCTGACCCCTCACGAAGCCGAAACGGTCCACCGACGCCGTCGGCGGACCGTCAAGAAGCTTCGAGGTCAGGGCGGGGGTCTTATGGCTTACCGATCCCCGCCCTCTCCTGGTGTGCTCGGCGTGATCAGCACCGAGGGATGAGGGGGTCGCGGTTGACGCTATGGGCGTTGTTGTCGGCGTATCCGGCGAAGACGTACGCGGTGGGGATGCTCACCCACCCCTGGCCGTTGTTGTAGTCCACATCGTGCACCTGGTACCAGGTGTCGCCCCAGTTGCCGATCTGCTGGCCGACGGTCCAGCAGTGGGCAAAGATCCTGCCGCCCGGAGGAACGTCACCGTTCATGATCTTGCCGTGGTTGGTGTCGGGGGCGTTGTAAAGGCCGACCCAGTTGCTGGTGGTGAGCGGGACGATATCGTCGGCGGAGGCGGTCTCCGTCATCACGGTGAGCGCGCCGACGCTCAGCGCCGCGGCGGTGGCGACCATCGCCACCCGGCGTCCGAACATGAAGCTCATGAAGTGTTCCCCCCTGAGATCGGCCCCGGACCCCCGTAGTCCTGGCAACCGGAAGCTGTGCGGCGCCGTCCCGCTGACAGGCGCTCGCGATGCGGGTGAAGCTACCGGTGCGGATCCTGCGTCCGTCCTAGATCCGTCCTTCCACCAGGTCAGCGTGGGGGTCAGCATGCCCGCCACCGCCCCAACAAGCCGAAACGGCCCGCCAGACGAACCGGCGGACCGTCACGAAAGATCGAGGCTAGACCGGCCGGAACCGGTCCGTGGCCGCGACGATGGCGTCGATCGTGACGTCCCCGGACAACCCGTGTCCCTCGTCGCCGATCAGTACAAGCTCCGCGTCCGGCCAGGCCTGGGCCAGGTGCCACGCGATGTCCGCCGGGCTGCTGACATCCATCTGCCCGTGGACCATCACACCGGGGATGCCGGTGAGCGTGCCGGCATCGCGCAGCAGCGCCCCGTCCTCCAGAAAACCGGCGTGCCGCCAGTAGTGGGTGACCAGGCGGGCGAAGCGCATCCGAAAGTGCGGGTCCTGGTAGCGGGGATCGGGCCCCTTCCGGTGGAGGGACACGTGCACGTCCTCCCACCGGCACCATTCCCGCGCCGCGCGCTCCCGTACGGCGGGATCGGGATCGGCGAGCATCCGGGCATATGCCTCCGCCAGGCTGCCGTCTCGCTGCGGTTCCGGTACGGCGTCGCGGAACGTTTCCCATTCCTCGGGGAAGATCCGCCCCATGTCCCGGGTGACCCACTCCACCTCGCGGCGGGTGGTGGTGGTGATGCTGAACAGCACCAGCTCCGATACGCGTGCGGGATGCTGCTCGGCGTAGGCCAGCGCCAGGGTCGCGCCCCAGGAGCCGCCGGTGACCAGCCAGGTGTCGATGCCGAGATGCCTGCGCAGCCGTTCGATGTCGGCTATCAGGTGCGCGGTGGTGTTGGCGGCGAGCGAGGTGTGCGGATCGGCGGCGTCCGGGGTGCTGCGCCCGCATCCGCGCTGGTCGAACAGCACGATGCGGTACGCCGCAGGGTCGAACAGCCGGCGCCAGAAGGGTCCCGCGCCGGATCCCGGCCCGCCGTGCAGGACGACGGCGGGCTTGCCCTCCGGGTTTCCGCAGGTCTCCCAGTACACGCGGTTGCCGTCGCCGACGTCCAGCGTGCCGTGCTCGTACGGCTCGACGGGGGGATAGAGCCCGGCCATGTCCAGACGCCCTCCGCTCGGATATGACAGTGCTGTTAGATTAGCAGGGTGAGGAATCACCCGGACCCCGCCGCTGTCGGCACCCTGCTGCGCCACGTGCTGGACCTGCTCGACCGTGACGTGGCCACGGTCTACCAGGAGCAGGGCCTGCCGGAGTACCGCCCCCGCTTCTCCCCGGTGGTACGCGCGCTGCTGGCCCAAGGCCCGCTGTCGGTGCGTGACCTGGCAGCGGCAGTCGGCGTCACGCACTCGGCCGCAAGCCAGACGGCGGCCCAGATGGCCCGCGCGGGCCTGGTCACCCATACCTTCGACCCACGAGACGCCCGCCGCCGCCTGATCGAACTGACCCCCAGGGCCCACGCGCTGCTGCCGCAGATCCAGGCGGAGTGGGACGCGACGGCGGCAGCGATGGCGGAACTGGACGCGGAACTTTCCATGCCGCTGGCGGACCTGCTGACCGAAGTGGCGCAGGCGATAGGCCGCCGCCCGTTGCGAGAACGGATCATGGCGGCATCTCAGCTTGTTGTTTAACCTCGCCATTCACCTGCTGATCTCGGTCTGTTCCTGGGGACAGCAGGGCGGCCGTTCTCCACGCTTCGAGGTGTCGAGCAACGTCGCGTGAAGGAACG
>JBEHXI010000116.1:0-21057 GCA_048498775.1 Actinomycetota bacterium
CTCTTGGTCCCCTTCCCCCCGCTCGGCTTCCTTGCGCGCCCGTTCCCGCTGGTGTAGACCTCTTGTCCGCCTCCCCGTCCGGCTGGTGGACTGGGCCCCATGGATCTCATTCCCGTGCCGCGGCGGGTGCGCCAGGGGCAGCAGGCCGGGCCGTTCGTCTTGGGCGAGGACACGGCGATCGACGGGCAGCCGGGCACCGAGGCCACCCAGCGCTGGCTGCGGGCCACGCTGGGCGCGGCCTTCGGGCTGGCGCCGCCGCCGGCCGCGCACGGCGGCAGCCGCGTCGAGCTGACGATCGACGAGGCGCTCGCCGGCCCCGAGGCGTACCGGCTCACCGTGGAGCCGCGGCGCCTGGAGATCGCCGGAGGCGGCCCCGCCGGGGTGTTCTGGGGCGCGCAGACCCTGCGGCAGCTGCTCGGGCCGCAGGCGTTCCGCCGGGCGCCGCTGGGCCCGCCGCCGGAGCCGGTGGAGTGCGCGGTCGTCGAGGACGAGCCCCGCTTCGGGTGGCGCGGCTGCCTGCTGGACGTGGCCCGGTACTTCCTGCCGAAGGACACGGTGCTGCGCTACGTCGACCTGCTGGCCGCCCACAAGCTCAACGTCCTCCACCTGCACCTGACCGACGACCAGGGCTGGCGCATGGAGATCAGGCGCCACCCGCGGCTGACCGAGGTCGGCGCCTGGCGCGCCCGCACCCGGCTCGGGCTGCGCGAGTCGCAGCTGTGGGACGAACGCCCGCACGGCGGCTACTACACCCAGGACGACCTGCGCGAGATCGTCGCGTACGCCGCCGAGCGGCAGATCACCGTCGTCCCCGAGATCGACATGCCGGGGCACACCCAGGCCGCCATCGCCGCCTACCCGGGCCTGGGCAACACCGACGTCCTCGACACCACCGGCCTGCCGGTGCTGACCACCTGGGGCGTCAACCCCAACGTCCTGGCCCCCACCGACACCGTCCTGCGCTTCTTCGAGCAGGTGCTGGAGGAGGTCCTGGAGGTCTTCCCCTCGACGTTCGTCCACATCGGCGGCGACGAGTGCCCCAAGGAGCAGTGGCAGCGCTCGCCGGCCGCGCAGGCCCGCATCAAGGAGCTGGGCCTGGCCGACGAGGACGAGTTGCAGAGCTGGTTCATCCGGCACTTCGACCGCTGGCTGTCCGGCCGGGGCCGCCGCCTCATCGGCTGGGACGAGATCCTCCAGGGCGGTCTGCTCCAGGCGCCGCGCGAGGCCGGGCGGCCCGGACCCGCCGTCTCCTCCTGGCGCGGCTACGCAGGCGGGATCGCCGCCGCCCGCGCCGGACATGACGTGGTGATGTGTCCCCAGCAGTACGTCTACCTCGACCACCGGCAGGACGGCGGGCCGGACGAACCGGTGCCGATCGGCTGGGTGCGGACGCTGGAGGACGTCTACCGATTCGAGCCGGTTCCGCCGGAGTTGAGCGGCCGTGAGGCGCGCCGGGTCATCGGCACCCAGGCCAACATCTGGACCGAGGCGATGGATTCGCCCCGCTACGTCGACTACATGGCCTTTCCGCGGCTGGCCGCGTTCGCCGAGGTCGCCTGGTCGCGGCTGCCCGCGCCCGCGGAGCGCGACTGGCCGGGTTTCGCCGCGCGGATGACCGCGCACTACGCCCGGCTTGACGCCCTGGGGGTGGAGTACCGGCCACCCGCCGGGCCCCGGCCGTGGCAGCGCCGCCCCGGGATCGTCGGACGCCCGATCGAGGGGGCGCCCCCGATCGTGTGAGGTGTGGCCGATCATCCCGCGCCCGCGCGGGCGGTGCTGGCACGGTGGGGCGCCGGAAGCAGGAATACGCACCAACGTGCTCGAAGGGAACCAATCGCCGAGTGGGGACGAGAGCCGTCAACCGGACCATCACCCCAGCGGGGACGGAATCGCCCTTCGCGGACCCTCGGGTTGATCGACCCGGAACATGTGCCAGAGTTGCCGTGACCGGGCTGTCAGCACGTACCGTACGGCGACAGGGCCGGGGCCGGCCGGCGCCGGCCGGGGATGCCGTGGAAGGGGCAGCTGCGTGAGCACGTACGCACGGCAGACGGAACGCACGGTGATGCTCCCCGCCTCGCTCGACGAGGCGGTGGCGGCGCTCTCCGCCATGCCCGCAGCGGTGCCCGTCGCCGGTGGAACGGACCTCATGACCGCGGTGAACTCCGGTGCGCTGCGCCCCGCGGGGCTCGTCGGGCTCGGCCGCATCAGCGAGATCCGCGGCTGGCAGTACGCCGACGGGCACGCCCTGCTGGGCGCCGGACTCACCCACGCGCGCATGGGCCGCCCCGACTTCGCCGCGCTCATCCCGGCGCTGGCCGCCGCCGCCCGCGCCGCCGGACCGCCGCAGATCCGCAACGCCGGCACGCTGGGCGGCAACATCGCCAGCGCGGCCCCCACCGGCGACGCCCTCCCGGTGCTCGCCGCGCTGGAGGCCACCGTGGTGCTCGCCGGCCCCGAGGGCACCCGGGAGATCCCCGTCAGCCATCTGCTCACCGGGATGGACCCGCTGCGGCCGGGTGAACTTCTGGCGTTCGTCCGGGCACCGCTGCTGCACGCCCCGCAGACCTTCCTCAAGGCGACGGCACGCACCGGCCCGGGGCGCGCGATCGCCTCGGTGGCGCTCGTACTCGACCCGGCGCGGCGCGGAGTGCGCTGCGCGGTCGGCGCGGTCGCCCCGATGCCGCTGCGGCCGCTGGAGGCCGAACGCTGGGTGGCGGGACTGATCGACTGGGACGGCTCCCGCACGCTCGACCCGCAGGCGTGCGCGGCGTTCGGCGACTACGTGGCCATGGCCTGCATTCCCGATCAGGCGGAGGGCGTTGACCTGCCCCCCGCGCTGGCACACCTGCGCCGTACGGTGGCCGTCCTGGCCCGCCGAGCCTTGGGGAGGGCACTTTCGTGAGTGACGACGCGACAACGGGGCCGGGCATGGGCGGCGGGCCGGAGCCCGGGCGGCAGGACCACGGGCAGCCGCAGTTCGGGGTCGGCGCGGGCGGCTGGCAGCCGCTGGGCGAGTACGACTCCGAGGCGACCATGCACGTGTCGTTCACCGGGCCCTTCCCCGACCCCATCGCCGTCTCGCACGGCGCGGACCCGCTGGCCGCCCCGGGCCAGGGATACGCCCCCGTGCCGCCCGACCAGGGCGGTGCCGCGCCCGGCTCGTGGTGGCAGCCGTCCGAGGCGCCCGCGCACCCCGACGTCCCGCACGGCAGCGCCCCGTTCGAGGGCACGGCCTGGCAGCAGCCCGCCGCCGCGGAGGACGCGGACAACCACTGGTCCGTCCCGTTCGTCTCGGACGACCAGGCGGAGGAGTCCGGCGAGTACTCCGTCGGCCAGATGATCGCGCCCTATCCCCAGGCGGCCGAGGCCCCGGCGGACCCTCCCGGGCCGGAGCAGGAGGCCGCCGGCGCCGACGGCGAGGCCCCGGACGCCGCCGCGCGGCCCGAGCCGGTGCCGGGGGAGTTCCCGGAGCCGGGGGAGCCGGCGGCGGAACCCCAGGAGTTCCCGGAGCCGGACGCCGGGCTCCCCGAGCCGTCCAGCGACCACCCCACCGTCTCCTACGTCCTGCGCGTCAACGGTTCGGACCGGCCCGTCACCGACGCCTGGCTGGGTGAGTCCCTGCTGTACGTGCTGCGCGAGCGGCTCGGCCTCGCGGGCGCCAAGGACGGCTGCGAGCAGGGCGAGTGCGGGGCCTGCTCGGTGCAGGTGGACGGGCGGCTGATCGCCTCCTGCCTGCTGCCCGCCGCGACCGCCGCGGGCTGCGAGGTGCGCACCGTCGAGGGCCTGTCCCAGGACGGCGGGGCCTCCGACGTGCAGCGGGCCCTGGCCTCCTCCGGCGCGGTGCAGTGCGGCTTCTGCGTGCCCGGCATGGCGATGACCGTCCACGACCTGCTGGAGGGCAACCACCGCCCCACCGACCTGCAGATCCGGCAGGCCATCTGCGGCAACCTGTGCCGCTGCTCGGGGTACCAGGGCGTGCTGGACGCGGTCCGCGAGGTCGTCGAGGGCCGTGCCGCGGCCGCCGAGGAGGCCGCCGCGGCGGAGGGCCAGCCGGCCGCCGAGGGCGCCTGGATCCCGCACCAGTCCTCCGGCCCCTCGGACGGCGGCGCGGCGGTATGAACAGCGAGCTGGTGATCGGAGGCATGGCCGGATGACTGGACCCGACGCGGTGACCGCCACCCCGGCGGTGGTGGCCGGCGGCGGCCCCGCAGCGGCCCCCGCCGCGGACCGGCAGTACGGCCTCGGCGTGTCCCTGCCGCCCGCCGACGCGCTCGCCAAGGCGCAGGGCACCTTCCCGTACGCGGCGGACCTGTGGGCCGAGGGCCTGCTGTGGGCGTCCGTGCTGCGCTCGCCGCACCCGCGCGCCCGGATCGTCTCGATCGACACCTCCGCGGCCGAGGACATGCCCGGGGTGCGCGCGGTCGTCACCCACCGGGACGTCCCCGGCGAGGCGGCCGTCGGCCGCCGGGTCGCCGACCGGCCGGTCTTCGCCCACGACATGGTGCGGCACCACGGTGAGCCCATCGCCGCGGTGGCCGCCGACCACCCCGACACCGCCCGGCTGGCCGCCGCCGCCATCGCCGTCGAGTACGAGGTGCTGGAGCCGGTCACCGACCCCGAGACCGCCTTCGAGGCCGAGCCGCTGCACCCGGACGGCAACCTGATCCGCCACATCCCGCTGGCCTTCGGGGACGCCTCGGTGGTCGGCGAGGTCATCGTCGAGGGCGCCTACCGCATCGGCCGCCAGGACCCGGCCCCGATCGGCGCCGAGGCGGGGCTCGCGGTGCCGCGCTCGGACGGCGGCGTCGAGCTGTACATGGCCTCCACCGATCCGCACGCCGACCGCGACATGGCCGCCGCCGCCTTCGGCCTGGAACCCGAACGGGTGAAGGTCGTCGTCACCGGCGTCCCCGGCGCGACCGCCGACCGCGAGGACCCCGGCTTCCAGCTCCCGCTGGGGCTGCTGGCGCTGCGCACCGGCGCGCCCGTCAAGCTCGTCGCCACCCGCGAGGAGTCCTTCCTCGGGCACTCCCACCGCCACCCCGCGCTGTTGCGCTACCGGCACCACGCCGACGCCGAGGGCCGCCTGCTCAAGGTCGAGGCGCAGATCCTGCTGGACGCCGGCGCCTACGCCGACGCCTCCGCCGACGCGCTGGCCACCGCGGTCGCCTTCGCGGCCGGCCCGTACGTGGTGCCGAACGTCTTCGTCGAGGGCTGGGCGGTGCGCACCAACAACCCGCCGTCCGGCCATGTCCGCGGCGAGGGCGCGCTCCAGGTGTGCGCCGCGTACGAGGGCCAGATGGACAAGCTCGCCGCGCGCCTCGGCCTGGACCCGGCCGAACTGCGGATGCGCAACGTGATGGCCACCGGCGACCTGCTGCCGACCGGGCAGACCGTCACCTGCCCGGCGCCGGTGGGCGAGCTGCTCACGGCGGTGCGCGACGCCGACCTGCCGCCGCTGCCGTCCGCCGAGGACGCCGACGAGTGGCTGCTGCCCGGCGGCCCGGCCGGTGCCGGGGAGCCGGGCGCGGTCCGGCGCGGGGTCGGCTACGCGCTCGGCATGGTGCACCTGCTGGGCGCGGAGGGCTACGACGAGGTGTCCACGGCCACCGTCAAGGTCTCCGGTGGCGTCGCCACGGTGATCTGCGCGGCGGTCGAGACCGGCCAGGGCTTCACCACGCTGGCCCGCCAGATCGTCCAGGAGGTGCTGGGCGTCGAGGAGGTCGTGGTCCTGCCCGCGGACAGCGACCAGCCGCCCGCGGGCCCGGCCGCCCGCGGCCGCCACACCTGGGTCTCCGGCGGCGCGGTGGAGCGCGCCGCCAAGATGGTCCGCACCCAGCTGCTCCAGCCGCTGGCCGCCACCTTCGGCATGTCGCCCGAGCTGCTCACCATCGCCGACGGGAAGATCACCTCATATGACGGGGTGCTGAGCACCCCGGTCACCGACGCGCTGGAGGGCAAGGAGCTGTGGGCGACGGCGCAGTGCCGCCCCCACCCCACCGAGCCGCTGGACGAGGCGGGCCAGGGCGACGCGTTCGTCGGGCTGGCGTTCGCCGCCGTACGGGCCGTCGTCGACGTCGACATCGAGCTCGGCTCGGTGCACATCGTGGAGCTCGCCGTCGCCCAGGACGTCGGCCGGGTGCTCAACCCGCGCCAGGTCGCGGCCCGGATCGAGGCGGGGGTCACCCTGGGCGCCGGACTGGCGCTGATGGAGGACCTGCGGACCTCGCGCGGCACCGTCAAACGGCCCTCGCTGACCGGCTATCCGCTGCCGACCGCGCTGGACGCGCCCCCGGTGCGCATCGTCAAGCTGATCGAGGAGCGCGACGTGCTGGCGCCCTTCGGCGCGAAGGCGGTCAGCGCGGTGCCCGTGGTGACCGCACCGGCCGCGGTGGCGGCGGCGGTCCGCGCGGCCACCGGCCGCCCGGTCGGGCGCCTGCCGATCCGGCCGCAGGCGGCGGTCGCCCGCGCCCAGAACTCCTGACGGCCAAGGGCTCAGCCCGCCTCGGCCAGGAACTCCGCCACCAGCTCCCGGAAGATCCCCGGCTCGTCCACCCACGGGTAGTGGCCGGTGCCCAGCAGCGGGGTCAGCCGGGCGTGCGGCAGGCTCTCGGCGACCAGCTCGCCGGCGCGCACCCCGCTCACCGCGTCCAGCTTCCCCGTCACCACCAGGGCCGGGCACTCCACCGCGCGCAGCCGCTCCAGCAGCGCGAGCCGGGCCGGCTCGTCCACGCCCTGCCAGAAGCCGGCGCGCGGCACCGGATGCCACTGGTCGGCCTCGGCGGCGGCGTGCGCCCGCTGCGGCTCCTCCCAGCGCCCGTAGGCCATCGGGGCGATCCGGGCCCGCAGCGCCTTCTCCTCCGCCAGGCCGCCGCCGCCCCGCGCCGACGCCTGGAGGGCATCCGCCGCGTCCTTCCACCAGGGCTCGTCGAACCGCGCCAGGAAGATCCGCTGCGCGTCCTCAGGCAGCCCGCCCTGGAGGCGCGAGCCGGGGCACACCAGCACCAGGTGCGTCAGCCGGTCCGGGTGCTCGGCCGCGTACGCCTGCGCGGTGGCCGCCGCCGCGTCGTGCGCCAGCAGCGCGAACCGCTCGGCCCCCAGCTCTTGGCGCAGCGCCTCGACGTCCTCGGCCAGGCGCGGGAAGCAGTAGCCCTGCGGATCGGGGGCGGGCGGGCTGTCGCCGGTGCCCCGCGCGTCCGGCAGCACCAGCGCCCGGTGGGCGTCCAGGCCGCCCAGGTCGCCGAGGTACGCGGCGTCCCGGCCCGGCCCGCCGGCCAGGCAGACCAGCGGGGGCAGGCCCGGATCCCCGAGCACCCGGTAGGCGAGGCGGGCTCCGTCATAGGAGGTGAAGTGCGGCATGGGGAACGCCTTCCCGGCGCGCCCGGTTCCGTGCCTGCGGCGTAGGCCGTTCGGATGAGGGCGGCTACGACCCCGGACAGGAGCCAGACCCCGCCTTGGCCCTTACGCTGAGCACCGTGACAGCCGCCGAGCCGCCCCAGTCGCGGCGCCGCCCCCTGGCCGGGACCGCCGGGACCGCCGGGACCGAGCCGGGCGGACCCGCAGTGCCCGCCATCGAGGACGCCGCCGAGAACGCCGTCCAGGACGCCGTCCAGCACGCCGCCGAGGACGCCCCCGCGGGCGTGCTCGGCCGCCCGTACCGCGCGCTGACCCTGGGCATCGTCTCCGTCGTCCTGCTGATCGCCTTCGAGGCGACCGCGGTCGGCACCGCGATGCCGGTCGCGGCGCGGGAGTTGCACGGGCTGCCGCTGTACGCGTTCGCGTTCTCCGCGTTCTTCACCACCTCGCTGTTCGGCATGGTGGTCAGCGGGCAGTGGGCGGACCGCTCGGGCCCGCTGGCGCCGCTGGCCACCGGCATCGGCTGCTTCGCCGCCGGACTGGTGTGCTCGGGCACCGCGCGGGCGATGGTGCCGTTCGTGCTGGGCCGCGCGGTGCAGGGCGTCGGCGGCGGGCTGGTCATCGTCGCGCTGTACGTGGTGGTGGGGCACGCCTATCCGGAGCGGCTGCGGCCCTCGGTGATGGCCGCGTTCGCCGCCTCCTGGGTGGTGCCGTCGATCGTCGGGCCGCTGGTGTCGGGGACGGTCACCGAACAGCTCGGCTGGCGCTGGGTGTTCCTGGCCATCCCGGTGCTGGTGGTCCTGCCGGTCGTGGTGGCGCTGCCCGCGCTGCGCCGGCTCGGCGGGCCGGCCGGGCCGGACGCCCCGGCCGTGCCCCGGGAGGGCGCGCGGCGCATCCGCCTGGCGCTCGGCATCAGCGTGGGTGCCGCACTGCTCCAGTACGCCGGGCAGGACCTGCGCTGGGCCGCCCTGGCACCGGCCGCCGTGGGGGCGGCGCTGCTGGCCCCCTGCGCGGTGCGCCTGCTGCCCGGCGGCACCTTCCGCGCGGCCCGGGGCCTGCCCGCGGTGGTGCTGCTGCGCGGGGTGGCGGCCGGTTCGTTCATCGCGGCGGAGAGCTTCGTCCCGCTGATGCTGGTCACCCAGCGCGGGCTGTCGCCGACGCGGGCCGGCCTCTCGCTGGCCGGGGCGGGCCTGAGCTGGGCGCTGGGCAGCTATCTGCAGTCCCGGCCCGGCTTCGAGGTGCGCCGGGAGCGGCTGGTGCGGGCCGGGATGGCGCTGGTGGCGGTGAGCATCGCCGGCGTCGCGCTCACGCTGCTGCCGAGCGTCCCGGCGTGGATCGCGGCGATCGCCTGGTGCGTCGGCGGGCTCGGCATGGGCATGGTGATCTCCTCGATGGGCGTGCTGGTGCTGCGGCACTCGCCGCGCGGCATGGCGGGCGTCAACTCGGCCGCGCTGCAGGTCAGCGACTCCCTGTGGAACGTGCTGATGGTCGCCGCCTGCGGGGTGCTGTTCTCCGCGCTCGGCGGCGGATCGACGGGCGCGCCCGGACCGGCCGCGTCCCATCCGGCCGCCTTCGCCGCGGTGTTCGCGACGGCCGGAGCGGTGGCCCTGGCGGGCGTGGCGGTGGCCGGGCGGGTGGGGCGTCCCGCCGTGTGAGCTGTGTCGCACCCCCGGCGGGTGCCGGGGCCGCCGGCACGGGACGGGCCTTCGGCGCGGATAAGCTGTCACGGCTTTTGGAACGGACCCACGACGCGCGACCGCCCCGGAGACCGTGACTACCACCGCCTCGCACCATCTCTCACCCGCCTTCCCCGGCCGCGCCCCCTGGGGTACGGCCGGCAAGCTGCGCGCCTGGCAGCAGGGCGCGCTGGACGCCTATCTCCAGGAGCAGCCGCGGGACTTCCTCGCCGTGGCGACCCCGGGCGCCGGAAAGACCACCTTCGCCCTGACGCTCGCGTCGTACCTGCTCCACCACCACATCGTCCAGCAGGTGACCGTGGTGGCCCCGACCGAGCATCTGAAGAAGCAGTGGTCCGAGGCGGCCGCGCGGATAGGGATCCGGCTGGACCCGGAGTACAGCGCCGGGCCGCTGTCGAAGGAGTACCACGGCGTCGCCGTGACCTACGCGGGTGTCGGCGTGCGGCCGATGCTGCACCGCAACCGCTGCGAGCAGCGCAAGACCCTGGTCATCCTGGACGAGATCCACCACGCCGGCGACTCCAAGTCCTGGGGCGAGGCGTGCTTCGAGGCGTTCGAGCCGGCGACCCGGCGGCTGGCGCTCACCGGTACGCCGTTCCGCTCGGACACCAACCCGATCCCGTTCGTGGCCTACGCGGAGGGGCCGGACGGCGTGCGGCGCTCGGTGGCCGACTACACCTACGGCTACGCCAACGCGCTCGCCGACGGCGTGGTCCGGCCGGTGATATTCCTGTCGTACAGCGGGAACATGCGCTGGCGCACCAAGGCGGGCGACGAGATCGCCGCGCGGCTCGGCGAGCCGATGACCAAGGACGCCATCGGCCAGGCGTGGCGGACGGCGCTCTCCCCGACGGGCGAGTGGATCCCCAACGTGCTGCGCGCCGCCGACCGGCGCCTGAGCGAGGTCCGCAAGTCCATCCCGGACGCCGGCGCCCTGGTCATCGCCTCCGACCAGGACTCGGCCCGCGCCTACGCCAAGCTGATCCGCGAGATCACCGGCTCTAAGGCGACCGTGGTGCTCTCCGACGACACCGGGGCCTCGAAGCGGATCGAGGAGTTCAGCGCCTCGGAGGACCGCTGGATGGTCGCGGTGCGCATGGTCTCCGAGGGCGTGGACGTGCCCCGGCTCGCCGTGGGCGTCTACGCGACGACCATCTCCACGCCGCTGTTCTTCGCGCAGGCGGTCGGCCGTTTCGTGCGGTCGCGGCGGCGGGGCGAGACGGCGTCGGTGTTCCTGCCGACCATCCCGATGCTGCTGTCGTTCGCCGCCGAGATGGAGGTCCAGCGCGACCACGTGCTGGACAAGCCGAAGAAGGCGGGCGAGGAGGAGGACCCGTACGCCGAGGAGGAGAAGCTCCTGGAGGAGGCGAACCGCGCCGAGGACGAGGTCACCGAGGAGCAACTGCCCTTCGAGGCGCTGGAGTCCGACGCCGTCTTCGACCGGGTCCTCTACGACGGCGCCGAGTTCGGGATGCAGGCCCATCCCGGCAGCGAGGAGGAACAGGACTATCTGGGCATTCCGGGCCTACTGGAGCCGGACCAGGTCCAGTTGCTGCTCCAGCGCCGCCAGGCCCGGCAGATCGCGCACAGCCGCCGCAAGCCGGACGCCGAAGCGGACCTGGTGGAACTGCCGGCCGAGCGGCGGCCCATCGTCACCCACAAGGAACTGCTGGAGCTGCGCAAGCAGCTCAACACCCTGGTCGCCGCCTACACCCACCAGAGCGGCAAGCCGCACGGCGTCATCCACAACGAGCTGCGCCGGGTGTGCGGCGGGCCGCCGATCGCGGAGGCGACGGCGGGACAGATCAAGGACCGGATCAGCAAGGTCCGCGAGTGGGCGACCCGGATGCGCTGAGCCCCGCCGGTTCCGCTCCCGGTGCCGCGTCCGCGTGATGTACGGCACGAAAGGGCGTCACGCAATGCGCGTAAACATCCGCATTGGCGGCCGCCCGACCGCCGCCAGGTGACCGGATTTTGGACGAGCCCTTCCGCTGAGCGGTACCGCTCGCTACTGTCCGGCTCACGCACGCACCGTGGCAGCGCCGCCGCGGAGCGCAGCCGGAGCCTGCGACCGGCGGCCTCTGGCGCGTTGCCGACGGGACCGGCAGCGTTCCGCGCCGCAAGAGCCGCCCCTCACCTGAAGGCGGTGTCATGACCGCGGAAACCTCCCAGACACTCGACCGGGGACTGCGTGTCCTCAAGCTGCTGGCCGACACCGACCACGGGCTCACCGTCACCGAGCTCGCGAGCAAGCTCGGCGTCAACCGCACGGTCGTCTACCGGCTGCTGGCCACCCTGGAGCAGCACGCGCTGGTCCGCCGGGACATCGGCGGCCGGGCCAGAGTCGGGCTCGGGGTGCTGCGCCTGGCCCACCAGGTCCACCCGCTGCTGCGGGAGGCCGCGATGCCGGTGCTGCGCTCGCTCGCCGAGGAGATCGGCGCCACCGCGCACCTGACGCTCGTCGACGGCAACGAGGCGCTGGCCGTCGCCGTCGTGGAACCCAGCTGGACCGACTACCACGTCGCCTACCGCACCGGCTTCCGGCACCCGCTGGACCGGGGAGCCGCGGGCCGGGCGATCCTGGAGGGCCGGCTGGCGGCCGCGTCCGGAGCCACCGGCGCCCGCCCCGGGCAGCAGCGCCCCGGGTATGTGGTCACCCGCGGCGAACTGGAGGCCGGCGCCTGCGGGGTGGCCGCCCCGCTGGTCGGCCTGAGCGGCATAGAGGGCAGCGTGGGCGTGGTGATGCTGGCCGAGACCGTCCCCGACCGGATCGGCCCGCGCGTGGCGGACGCGGCGAGCAAGGTCTCCGAGGCGCTGCGGTAGGAACGCGGGCAGGCGGTGCCCGGGTCACGGCTCGGTACCCCATCAGGCCCGCCCGCACCACGCGACTCTCGGATTCGTTTTAATGCCCCTGTGTCTTCTCGCGCCCGGACCCTCACGGTCTGCTCCGTCCTCGTCGTCGCGCTGATCGCGGTCGCGGCCTTCGTCCCGCTGCCGATGACCATCGCGTACCCCGGCCTGACCGCGAACGTCCTGGGCTCCTACGCGGGGCAGCGGGTGATCACCGTGACCGGCACGCCGACCCGCGTCACCACCGGCCAGCTGCGGATGGTCACCATCAAGGCGACCCCGCCGGACGCCGACGTGTACCTGGGGCAGGTGGCGACGGCCTGGTTCGGCCGGGACGAGGCGGTGATGCCGCGCAACGCGGTCTATCCGGGCGGCGGTTCGACCCAGCAGATCGAGCAGCAGAACGCCAACGAGATGCGCCAGTCCCAGGACGCGGCCACCGCCGCCGCCCTGCGCGAACTCCACCTGTCACCCGCACGGGTGAAAGTGTCGCTGAAGCTCGCGGACGTCGGCGGCCCCAGCGCCGGCCTGCTGTTCACCCTCGGCATCATCGACCTGATCAACGGCGACGGCCGCGGCGGCGACCTCACCGGCGGCGCCCGCGTCGCCGGTACCGGGACGATCACCGCGGGCGGCGTGGTCGGCCCGGTCGGCGGGGTGGCGCTGAAGGAACAGGCGGCCCGGCGCGACGGAGCCAGCGTCTTCCTCGTCCCGCGCGCCGAGTGCTCCGACGCCCGGGCGCTGGTCCCGGCCGGGCTGCGGCTCATCCCGGTGACGACGCTCCAGGGCGCGCTGTCCGCGCTGGGCGCCCTGCGGAGCGGCGGCCCGGTCCCGTCCTGCTGACCGGAGCGGCGCCGACTACCGCGGCTGCGGCCGGTCCCGGGCCGCCTGCTCCACCAGCGGGGTGATCCGCAGCGGCACCGGGTTCTCCATGACGATCGCCGTGGCGGCCCGGACGATGCCCTCGAAGCCCAGCACCCGGTCGATCACCCGTTGCAGATCGGCGTTGGAGCGGGCCACCAGCCGGCAGAGCATGTCGCCCTGCCCGGTGATGGTGTGCAGCTCCAGCACCTCGGGGACGGCCGCCAGATGCGCCCGCACCTCCGGCCCCTGGCCCTGCTTGATCTCCAGCGTGGCGAACGCGGTCACCGGATAGCCCAGCGCCGCCGGGTCCACCTGCGGGCCGAAGCCGCGGATCACCCCGTTCTCCCGCATCCGGTCCAGCCGCGCCTGCACCGTGCCGCGGGCCACCCCGAGCCGGCGGGACGCCTCCAGGACGCCGATCCGCGGCTCCCGCTCCAGCAGGGTGATCAGCCGGGCGTCCAGCACGTCGATGCCCATGCCCGCCGCCTTCCGTAGTCAGGCTGTACAGAATCACCGGACCTACCGGCGAGTCGCTGTGCATATTGCTCAGCTGCTGAGCGAACTATTGCGCACTTTGCCGGTCGGCGCCACGCTTCCGGCATGACTGAGACGCTGAACCACGCACCCCTTGCCGCGCGCGAGGCGGACCCCTTCCCGGTCAAGGGCATGGACGCGGTCGTCTTCGCCGTGGGCAACGCCAAGCAGGCGGCGCACTACTACTCCACGGCCTTCGGCATGCGGCTCGTCGCCTACCGCGGCCCGGAGACCGGCAGCCGGGAGATCGCCGGCTACGTCCTGGAGTCGGGCGGCGCCCGGTTCGTCCTCCTCTCCGTCATCAGGCCGGCCACCGACGAGGGCCGTTTCCTCGCCGAACACGTCGCGGCACACGGCGACGGGGTGACCGACCTGGCGCTGGAGGTGCCGGACGCCCGGGCCGCGTACCGCTACGCCGTCGAGCACGGCGCGACGGGCCTTCAGGAGCCCCACGAGGTCACCGACGAGCACGGCACCGTCGTCCTGGCCGCCATCGCCACCTACGGCCAGACCCGCCACACCCTGGTCGAGCGCCGCGACTACACCGGCCCCTACCTGCCCGGCTACGTCGCCGCGCAGCCGATCACCGAGCCCGGGCCCCGGCTGTTCCAGGCCATCGACCACTGCGTCGGCAACGTCGAGCTCGGCCGGATGGACGAGTGGGTCGCCTTCTACAACAACGTCATGGCCTTCACCAACATGAAGGAGTTCGTCGGCGACGACATCGCCACCGAGTACTCCGCGCTGATGTCCAAGGTGGTCGCCGACGGCACCCGCAAGGTGAAGTTCCCGCTCAACGAGCCCGCCGTGGCGAAGAAGAAGTCGCAGATCGACGAGTACCTGGAGTTCTACGGCGGCCCCGGCGTCCAGCACATCGCCCTGGCCACCAACGACATCGTCGGCACCGTGCGCGCCATGCGGGCGGCGGGCGTGGAGTTCCTGGACACCCCCGACTCCTACTACGACACGCTCGGCGAGTGGGTCGGCGAGACCCGGGTGCCCGTGGACGTGCTGCGCGAGCTGCGGATCCTCGCCGACCGCGACGAGGACGGCTATCTGCTGCAGATCTTCACCAAGCCGGTCCAGGACCGCCCGACGGTCTTCTTCGAGCTGATCGAACGGCACGGCTCCATGGGCTTCGGCAAGGGCAACTTCAAGGCGCTGTTCGAGGCCATCGAGCGGGAGCAGGAGCGCCGCGGCAACCTGTGACCCTGTGCCGCGCCGGCCAGGGTCCGCCCCGTCGCGACGCCCGGCACGGCACCTCGCTTCGTTGCCGCATCGACCGAGTAGGCCCGCCCCTGGCCTACGGCAGGGGTGCCCCTGCACCGGACGCCGCTTGACGGGCGAACCCTGACTGGCGCGGCACTGCCCGGGCGGCCGCCTTCCGCGGCGGGTCGCCCGGTGACACCCTGGCACCATGACCGATCTCGTGGAACGGCTGTGCGAGGGGCTGCCCGCGGAGGCGGTGGTGACCGATCCGGCCGTCACCGCCTCCTACGCCGGCGACATGGCCCGGCTCTGCGCCGTGGGCAGCCCCGCCGTCGTCGTCCTGCCGCGCACCGTCGAACAGGTGCAGCACGTCATGCGCACCGCCACCGAGCTGCGCGTGCCGGTCGTCCCGCAGGGCGCCCGCACCGGCCTGTCCGGCGCGGCCAACGCCAGCGACGGCTGCGTCGTGCTGTCCCTGGTGAAGATGGACCGCATCCTGGAGATCGACCCCGTCGACCGGATCGCCGTGGTGGAGCCCGGCGTGGTCAACGCCGACCTGTCCCGCGCGGTGGGCGAGCTGGGCCTGTACTACCCGCCGGACCCGTCCAGCTGGGAGAGCTGCACGATCGGCGGCAACATCGGCACCGGCGCCGGCGGGCTGTGCTGCGTGAAGTACGGCGTCACCGCCGAGTACGTGATCGGGCTCGACGTCGTCCTCGCCGACGGGCGGCTGCTGCGCACCGGGCGCCGGACCGCCAAGGGCGTCGCGGGCTACGACCTGACCCGGCTGTTCGTGGGCTCCGAGGGCAGCCTCGGCGTGGTGGTGCGGGCGGTGCTCGCGCTGCGCCCGGCGCCGCCCCGGCAGCTCGTGCTGGCCGCCGAGTTCGCCTCCACGGCGGCCGCCTGCGACGCGGTCTGCGCGATCATGGCGGCGGGGCACGCCCCCTCGCTGCTGGAGCTGATGGACGGCACCACCGTCCGGGCGGTCAACGACCTGGCCCGGATGGGCCTGCCGGAGAGCACCCAGGCCCTGCTGCTGGCCGGCTTCGACAGCGCCGACCCGGCCGCCGACCTCGCGGCCGCCACCGAGCTGTGCCTGGCCGCCGGCGCGACCTCCGTGGTGCCCGCCGAGGACACCGCCGAGTCCGAGATGCTCCTCCAGGCGCGGCGGTTGTCGCACCCGGCGATGGAACGCCTCGGCTCGACGATGGTCGACGACGTCGCCGTGCCGCGCACCAGGCTGGCCGCGATGGTGGACGGGGTGGCCGCCATCGCGGAGAGGACCGGCATCGTCATCGGGGTGTGCGCGCACGCCGGGGACGGCAACACCCACCCGGTGGTCGTCTTCGACCCCGCGGACCCCGGCCAGGAGCGGCGGGCGCGGCAGGCGTTCGACGAGATCATGGCGCTGGGACTGGAGCTCGGCGGCACGATCACCGGCGAACACGGGGTGGGCGTGCTGAAGAAGGAGTGGCTGGCCCGCGAACTCGGCCCGGTGGGGCTGGAGTTGCAGCAGGCGATCAAGCAGGTCTTCGACCCGCTCGGCCTGCTCAACCCCGGCAAGCTGTTCTGAGGGGACGCCGGACGGCGGTGCTGGCGGTGACCTTGGCGGCGGTCCGGCCGGCCGTCTGGCGGAACGTTTTTGTAGAGCTTGTGGATGGTGGGGACGCTGTGAACGTCGGGCACGTCATGGCGGCTCAGGCCTCCGCCTCCGGCGACGCGTCACCCGCCGCCGGGTCGCTCAGCCGCAACTCGTCCTGCGGCATCGGCTCCAGCAGGCGGCGCAGCCCCTCGTCGATCCCCAGGCGCTCGTACTCGCTGCCCGGCGGCACCACGCGCAGGGTGCTTTCCAGCCAGGCGGTGACCGGCGCGGAGGGCGCCTCCAGCAGCGCGTTGCCGCCGGGCGCGCTCAGGGCCAGGCAGACCATGCCGCGGCCGTGCACCTTCGAGGGCCACACCCGCACGTCCCCGGACCCGCACGCCCGGTAGACGCCCTCCAGCAGCAGATCGCGGGAGAACGTCCAACTCACCGGAGCCTGCGAGCCGATGTGGAAGACGATGTGCACCGCGTAGGGGTCATCGGCCCGGTAGGCGAAGCGGGCGGGCACCGGCACGCTCTGGTCCGGGGAGAGGACCAGGCTGAGTTCGAGTTCGCGTTCCACCACGGTCTGCATGAAGACGACGTCCTTTCCTCGGCGGCCCCTGGCGGGTGACGCTGCGGGTGGTCCGGGGGCCGCACCGGGAGAGAGCGCAGGTTCCCCGTACCATCGCGCGTCCTCGGCCGACTATGTTGGGTTTTCCGGAAGACCGTGCGCCGCCGGGGCGCACGCGGTATGGGGGCGTGCGCCGGAGCGGAGGCGCGCGGGGCGTTCGGTTCGGGGTGCCATGGGGCGGGGACTTTCGGTGCGGGCCGGCAGCGGGACCGCCGGAGGGCCGTCCGCCGGGGTCCTGCCGATGACTCTGCCCCCGATCGGTGGGCGCACACAGCCGGTTCCCCGGTCAGCCGGGCCAACCCTCGTCATCCGGACGGGTGACCCGGGGCGGGACACCGGTCCGGGTGGCCGGAACCCGGCCGTGAGCCTTTCCCCTCGGCCGTCCCGCGCGTTCTTCGTTAATGTCCTCCTTGCACATGCGCCAGGCGGCGCGACGCGGGCGGGGTACCGCCGGCGCCGGGGATGGTAGACAGGTCAAGCGTGTTGGTGTCGATGGGAGTTGCGGGCCATGGTGACCTCCGGTAGCGGTGCCGCCGGCAGCGGTGGGCAGAAGCCCCGTGCGGGCTATTACCCGGATCCGTCCATTCCGGGCTATGTGCGCTACTGGAACGGCTCCGCCTGGGTGCCCGGGAGCAGCCGCCCCGAGCCCAGGCCCGGCGAGGTGCTGAGCCCGCCGCCGGGCGCCGACGAGGTCACTCCCGCCGCCCCCGCCGCGGGTGCCCCGGCCCCGCTTCCGGCGCCCGTCCTGCCGGCGCAGGCGCGCACCCCCTCGGTCGAGGAGTCCGGGGCGATGTTCCTCGACGAGGACCCGGAGGCGCCGGTCGCCCAGACACCCGCCGAGCCGGGCTCCGGCCGGACCGCCGCTCCGGCCTCCGGCCCCGGCTTCCCCACCGCGCCCGGCTCCGCGCCCCCCGCTCAAAGCGGCTACGGGTACCCGGGCGGGGCGGGCACCCCCGCCGGCGGCTACGGCTACCCCGGCCCGGCCTCCGGTGCCCCGGCCGCTCCGGCCGCTCCGGCCTCCGGCGGCTACGGGTACCCCAACCAGGCCGCCCCGGGCGGCGGTTACGGCTACCCGCAGCCCGGCGCGGCCGGTGCTCCCGGTGCCTCCGGTGCCTCCAACGCGGCAGCCGCCTCCGGTGAGGGCGCCTCCTGGCAGAACCAGGTCCGCGAGCTGGCCCGCCAGGACGGCGCCGCGGCGGTCCCCGGCCAGGCCAAGGCCGACGACGGACCTCCGCTGCCCTGGCGTCCGCCGGTCAGCAACCCGTTCCTGCTCGCCGCCCAGGAGCAGGCCCGCCCGGCCGCCCCCGGCCGCCGGCTGGCCGCCCGTCTGGTGGACGGCGTACTGGTGGGCGCGGTGGTCACGGCCGCCGCGACCCCGCTGCTCCTCGCCTCGGTGCGCCACCTCCAGAACAAGATCGACGCGGCCCGGCAGACCGGCGAGACGGTCCAGGTCTGGCTGCTCGACGGGACGACCGGGCTGTACCTGGGCATCGTCGTGGCGGCGGTGCTGCTGGCCGGCCTGCTCTACGAGGTCCTGCCCACCGTGAAGTGGGGCCGCACCCTCGGCAAGAAGCTGCTGGGGCTGCGGGTGCTGGACATCGAGTCGCAGCTGACCCCGGGCTTCGGCCAGGTGGTGCGCCGGATGCTCGTCCAGTACGGGCTCCAGATGGTCGCGGTCGGCGTGCTGGACGCGGTGTGGTGCCTGTTCGACCGCCCGTGGCGGCAGTGCTGGCACGACAAGGCGGCGCGCACCTTCGTGGCGGGCGGCGACGACACCGACTGAGCCCGGTCCCGCCGCAGCGCCGCCGTTGCCCCGAACGGGTCGGCCGACGCGCGCGGCGGACCCGGGCGGGTTTGACTCGGGGCATGAGCAGTGACGTTCCTCCGCCCGGGGAGCCGCACGGCCGGCCCTGGGAGCCGCCGCCCCCGCCGGGGGGCGGCGACTACCCGTACGGACCCCCGCCGCCGCCTCCACCGCCCTACGGCGGCCCGCACGGCGGCCCCTACGGCGGCACCGACCCGCTGGCCGGCATGGCGCCGCTGGCGGCCCGGTGGAAGCGTCTGGTGGCGCGGATCATCGACTGGCTGGTGGTCGGCATCCCGGTGGGGCTGGTGCTCTGGCTCGCCACCGGCGGCTACGACGTCAACAGCGCCGGACGCACCTGGGGCCAGGAGATCGTCTACGCGGTCGTGTACTTCCTGTACGAGGGGACCATGCTCACCGCGCGCGGCCAGACGGTCGGCAAGATGGCGATGGGGATCCGCGTGGCGATGCTGGAGAACGGCGCCGTCCCGGTGGGCCGGCCCGGCTGGACGCGGGCGGCGGTGTACGCGCTGCCGCCCATCGTGCCGTGCTGCGGCGCGCTGTTCTGGCTGGTCAACGTCGCCTGGGTGCTGTGGGACCAGCCGTACCGGCAGGCCCTGCACGACAAGGCCGCCCACACCGTCGTCGTGGTGGCGGCGGCGTGAGGCCGTGGCGCGGTGCGCCCGCGGCCCGGGAGGGGCGGCTCAGCGGTGCAGCGAGTGCTCGCTCAGCGGGCGGTGGGCGGCGGAACCGTGGTGGTGGGCGGGCTCGGCGACCGGTGTCCCCGCTGTGCGGGCCGGCCGGGAGGAGCGCCGCACCGGCGCGGCGACCGTCACGGCGACCATCACCCCGAGCGCCAGCCCGGCGAGCGCGATGGCGACCACCCCCGGGCCGGAGGTGGCCTGGGAGAGCAGCAGCATGGCAAGGGTGGAGCCGATGACGGTGACCGAACCGTAGGCGAGCTGTGCGGGAGTCGGACGCGGCATGGCGGGATCCGTCCTCGTTGCGGTGACGACTGTCAGGGCGGTGTCGTGCTGGCGTGCCGCCTACTGACTCTACGATTTCGCCTGCCCGATGGGAATGTGACCAAGCCCGCCCGGCCGCCCGGCGGGGAAGCACAGGGGGCGCACGGAATCAGTGCGCGCTCCTGTTCGACCTCCGTTCGCGCGGCCCGCGGTGCCGCGCGCGGTTTCCTGGATCCCCGTTAAGTGTGATGATATGGAGAACGTGCTGGTATGTCGTATGTCGTTTCTCGGGGCCGGTGTGGGTAGGTCTCCGGACTGTCCCGGAGAAGTGGGGTGGGGCACATGGCCGACGGCGGTTTCGTGAGGATGCCGAGCGGCGGGGTGGTCGTCGCGCTGACCCTCCAGCGGCCGGACGGCGACCCGGACCCCGGCCGCGACGGCTGGAACGGCTCCGGCCCGGACGGCTCGCCCGGCACCGTCCGGGTGATCGTGCACGCCGCGAACCGGCAGCGGGCCCTCACCCGGCTGCGGAACGCCGGCTTCCGTGGAGTCCGCATGGCGGGCAACACCGAGCCCCCGACCCCGGACGAGATCACCGCCGTGCTCCACCACCCCGACGGCCTGGTCTGGCGCGCCCGGGCGGACGACGACTCCGAGCCCTGGCATCCGATGAGCGTGCTGCGGCGCTCCGGCGCCCCCCGCTGATCCGGACGGCCCGGCGGCCGGGCCCCGCGATCAGCCCGCCAGGACCACCGGCCGGCCGCTGAGCCCCACGCCCGCCGCGCGCATCTCCGCCAGCGCCCGCTCGGTGCTCTCGCCGGCCACCCCGGCCGTCAGGTCCAGCAGCACCCGGGTGGTGAAGCCCTCCCGGGCCGCGTCCAGCGCGGTCGCCCGCACACAGTGGTCGGTCGCGATGCCGACGACGTCCACCTCGGAGACGTCCCGCGCCCGCAGCCAGTCCGCCAGGCCGGTCCCGTTCTCGTCCCGGCCCTCGAAACCGCTGTACGCGGCCGCGTAGGCACCCTTGTCGAACACCGCCTCCACCGCCCCGGAGGCCACCGCGGGCGCGAAGTTCGGGTGGAACCCGACGCCCTCGGTGCCCGCGACGCAGTGCCGCGGCCAGCTGGCCGCGAAGTCGGGGTGGTCGGAGAAGTGGTCGCCGGGCGCGGTGTGGCAGTCCCGGGTCGCCACCACGTGGCCGTATCCCGAGCCGCCCGCGTCCGCGATCAGGTCGGTGATCGCGGCGGCCACGTCGGCACCGCCGGCGACCGCGAGGCTGCCGCCCTCGCAGAAGTCGTTCTGTACGTCGACGACGATCAGTGCCCGGTGCATGCTGCGCGCCCTTCCTGCGACCCGAACTCCAAGCGTAGGACCGCGGAAGGCCGTTCGGCCCCGGGAGCCACGCTGTCCCCGCACACCCTGCACCACACCGGCGCCACAGAGAACCTCAGAGAAACCCAGAAAGACGCCAGAGAGGCTCAGGGAAACTCTGCGACTCAGAGGAACTCGGTGGGCAGCACGGGCTCGCCGCGCGACAGCTGGGTCGCCGACAGCGGCAGCCC
>JBEHXI010000117.1:0-20971 GCA_048498775.1 Actinomycetota bacterium
AGACGCCAGAGAGGCTCAGGGAAACTCTGCGACTCAGAGGAACTCGGTGGGCAGCACGGGCTCGCCGCGCGACAGCTGGGTCGCCGACAGCGGCAGCCCGGCGCGGGCCGCGATGTGCCGCCGGCGCGCCTCCTCCAGCGGCTCGCGGCCGACCACCTCGCCGCCGAGGACCAGCGGGACCAGCAGCTGCCGGTCGGCCAGCTCCTCGGGCACCGGACCGGTGCCGACCACCTCGGCCTCGGCGACGCCGTCCGCGTCCAGCCGCCGGGCGGCCCACTTGCGGCCGCCGACGCTGGCCTTGCCGCCCATGGACCGCTTCGCCACGGGTATCAGCGGCGCGTCCGGGGCGGTGGCATCCGTGGCGTCGTCCGCGGCGCGCGCCACCAGCTTGTAGACCATCGCGCACGTCGGGTGGCCGCTGCCGGTCACCAGCGAGGTGCCCACCCCGTAGGCGTCGACCGGGGCGGCGGCCAGCGAGGCGATCGCGTACTCGTCCAGGTCGCTGGTCACCACGATCTTCGTCTTCGTCGCGCCCAGCTCGTCGAGCTGCTGGCGCACCCGGTGGGCGAGCAGCAGCAGGTCCCCGGAGTCGATGCGGACCGCGCCGAGCCCGGGACCGGCCACCTCCACGGCGGTGCGGACGGCGGTGGCCAGGTCGTAGGTGTCGACCAGCAGGGTGGTGTCGGCGCCCATCGACTGCACCTGGGCGGTGAACGCGTCCCGCTCGGTGTCGTGGAGCAGGGTGAAGGCGTGCGCGCTGGTGCCCACGGTGGGGATGGAGTAGCGGAAGCCCGCCGCCAGGTCCGAGGTGGTGGAGAAGCCGCCGACGTACGCGGCGCGGGCGGCGGCGACGGCGGCCAGCTCGTGGGTGCGGCGCGCGCCCATCTCGATCAGCGGGCGCCCGCCCGCGGCGACCGCCATCCGGGAGGCGGCCGAGGCGATCGCCGAGTCGTGGTTGAGGATGGACAGCACGACGGTCTCCAGCAGCACCGCCTCGGCGAAGCTGCCCTCCACCCGCAGGATCGGGGAGCCGGGGAAGTAGACCTCGCCCTCCGGATAGCCGTACACGTCCCCGCGGAAGCGGAAGTCGGCCAGCCACTCCAGGGTCGGGCCGTCCACCACCTTCTCGCGGTCCAGGAAGGCGAGGACGCCGGCGTCGAAGCGGAAGTTCTCCACCGCGTCCAGGACCCGGCCGGTCCCGGCGACCACGCCGTAGCGGCGGCCGTCCGGCAGCCGGCGGCTGAAGACCTCGAAGACCGAACGCCGATGGGCGGCACCGCTGTGCAGCGCGGCCTGGAGCATGGTGAGTTCGTAGCGGTCGGTGAACAGGGCGGTGGAGGGCACCGCCACCGGCAGCCCGAGCGCGGACGCGGCGAGCCGGGCGCCCCCGTCGCTTGCTGGAGTGTCCATGGCGGGTGATCCTACCCCGCATAGTCGTCACTATGACGATTTCCGGGTGGCCCGCCATCCGGGCGGTCCGGCGCGGGTGTTCGGGGCCGTCCACGCGGCGCGGCCGGGCGCTCGGCGGGGCGAAAGGGACGCGCCGGACGCGGGCGGGGACCGGGATCGCCTCGGGCAGGGCCGAGTGGCAGCATGGGGGTGTGAGTGTCGCACCTGTGGAGATCGAGCGGACCGAGTCGAGTGAAGCGGCCCTGGAGAAGCCGTCACCGGACGTCCCCTGGGTCACGATCGTCCACAACGACCCGGTCAACCTGATGAGCTACGTCACCTACGTCTTCCAGTCGTACTTCGGCTATCCGAAGGACAAGGCGAAGCGGCTCATGCTGGACGTGCACCGCAAGGGCCGCGCGGTCGTCTCCAGCGGCACCCGCGAGGAGATGGAGCGCGACGTGCAGGCGATGCACGGCTACGGTCTGTGGGCCACGCTCACCCAGGACCGCTGACCGCCGCCGACCGCCAGACCGCCCAGGCCGCCCTCGCGCCGCCACCGAACCGGGAGACCCGCAGGCCCCCATGGCCGGATACTTCGAAGCCGCCCCCGACGGCGGAGCCGCCATCGCCCTCGACGAGGTGGAGATCTCCATCCTCCGCAGCCTCGCCGTCCAGTTGCTGGAGCTCATCGGTCCCGGGCCGGAGGACTCCGGGTCCGGCGACCCGCTGGCCGGCCTGTTCGCCGAGGGGCCCAGCCGGCCGCCCGCCGACCCGGCGCTGGCCCGGCTGTTCCCCGAGGCGTACGTCGACCCGGGCCGGAAGCCGGACGACGAGGCGCTCGCGTTCTCCGCGGAGTTCCGCCGGTACACCGAGAACGACCTGCGCTCCGGCAAGCGGGAGAACGCGCTCGCCGTGGTCCGCTCGCTGGACGCGCTGACCCCGCGGGCGGACTCCGTGGCGGTGCTGAAGCTCACCCGGGAGGAGTCGCAGCGCTGGCTGGGCACCCTCAACGACCTCCGGCTGACCATCGGCACCCGGCTCGAGGTCTCCGAGGAGCAGGACAGCGAGCTGTACCGGCTGCCCGACTCCGATCCGCGCAAGCCCTTGGTGATGGCCTATCTGTGGCTCGGCGGGCTCCAGGAGACGCTGGTCGAGACGCTGATGCCGTAGCCGCCGCCCGCCCGGTCCCGCGGCCTTCCTATGCTGGTCCGCATGCTGACCATCACCCAGGCCATCTACGACGCGATCGTCGCGCACGCCCGCGCGGACCACCCGGACGAGGCGTGCGGAGTCGTCGCGGGTCCGGCCGGGACCGGCCGCGCCGAGCGCTTCATCCCGATGCTGAACGCCGCCCGCTCGCCCACGTTCTACGAGTTCGACTCCACCGATCTGCTGAAGCTGTACCGCGAGATGGACGACCGCGACGAGGAGCCGGTGATCATCTACCACTCCCACACCGCGACCGAGGCCTACCCCTCGCGCACCGACATCTCCTACGCCAACGAGCCCGGCGCCCACTATGTGCTGGTTTCGACCGCCGAGTGCGGCAACGAGGAGGGCCCGGTCTCGCTTCGCTCGTTCCGGATCGTCGAGGGCGAGGTCACGGAGGAACCGGTGGAAATCGTGGCGTCCCACCCCGCGTAGCCGCCGCCCGGTCCGCACGCTGTCCATACCCCCGTCCGTATGGTGGGACGGTTGTCTCGGCCACCGCGCGGGAATCGATACGATGACCGCATGGTTGTCCATGACGTGAGCGATTCAGCGCCGGGCCTGCTGCTCGTGGCGCGGCTGCACGTCGACCTGTGCCGCCTCGCCAGCGCGATGTGTCCGCGTTCCCCGTACGGCCCGGCTGCCTGATCCGCGCGGTCCCGCCAACCGCCCCCTCGCACCCCTTGCCGCCCGGCTCGGCCGACTGCCGCTGGGCACCCCACCGAGTCCCCGTACTGGAGTCCTCCCATGGCCATCGAGGTCCGCATCCCGACCATCCTCCGCTCCTACACCGGCGGCCAGAAGGCCGTCGAGGGCACCGGCGCCACCCTCGACGAGCTGTTCACCGACCTCGACTCCCGGCACTCCGGGATCCGGGAGCGCGTGGTGGAGGGCGGCGAGCTCCGCCGGTTCGTGAACGTCTACCTCAACGACGAGGACGTGCGCTTCCTCGGCGGCATCGGCACCAAGCTCAGCGACGGCGACAACGTCACGATCCTCCCGGCGGTGGCCGGCGGGGCTGCGTGATGCGCTACGACAGCCCGCTCGCCGCCGTGGGGAACACCCCGCTGGTGCGGCTGCCCCGGCTCTCGCCGTCCGAGGACGTGCGGATCTGGGCGAAGCTGGAGGACCGCAACCCCACCGGCTCGATCAAGGACCGGCCCGCCCTCTACATGATCGAGCAGGCCGAGAAGGAGGGCCGGCTCACCCCCGGCTGCACCATCCTGGAGCCCACCTCGGGGAACACCGGGATCTCCCTGGCCATGGCGGCCAAGCTCAAGGGCTACCGCATGGTCTGCGTCATGCCGGAGAACACCTCCGAGGAGCGGCGCGAACTGCTGCGCATGTGGGGCGCCGAGATCATCTCCTCGCCCGCCGCGGGCGGCTCCAACACCGCGGTGCGGGTCGCCAAGGAGCTCAGCGCCGAGCACCCCGACTGGGTGATGCTCTACCAGTACGGCAACCCGGGCAACGCGGCGGCGCACTACGCCACCACCGGCCCGGAGATCTACGACGACCTGCCCACCATCACCCACTTCGTCGCCGGCCTGGGCACCACCGGCACGCTGATGGGCGTCGGCCGGTACCTGCGCGAGAAGGTCCCCGGCGTCGCCATCGTGGCCGCCGAGCCGCGCTACGACGACCTGGTCTACGGCCTGCGCAACCTCGACGAGGGCTTCGTCCCCGAGCTGTACGACGAGTCGGTGCTGACCACCCGCTTCTCGGTCGGCAGCGAGGACGCGGTCCGGCGCACCCGGGAACTCCTCCAGCAGGAGGGGATCTTCGCCGGTGTCTCGACCGGCGCCGCGCTGCACGCCGCGATCGGGGTGGCGAACAAGGCGCTCAAGGCCGGGCAGCGCGCGGACGTGGCCTTCGTGGTCGCCGACGGCGGCTGGAAGTACCTGTCCACCGGCATCTACACCGCGGCCACCACCGAGGAGGCCGTCGCCAGGCTGCACGGCCAGCTCTGGGCGTAGCGCCGGACGATTTCCGCGGGCGGCGGCCGGTCCCTCACGGGGGCCGGCCGCCGCCTTTCGTCGCGCCGGGGCCGCCGCGCGTCGCCGCGCTCCGCATTCCGGCGCGCGGCGCGGCATCCTTGAGGACATGCCCGCCGTGCCGGTCACAGGGCCGGGGAGCCGCCGGAGTGCCGGCGGATCCCGGTGCTCCGGCGTGCGCTCGGGCGTGAGCCTGCCGGGGGCGCCGACAAGCCCGCCCGTACTGGTGATTCCGCCCACAACAGCGCTCTGGCGGGGCGCAGGCCCGCGCAGGGCGTCTTACCCTCGACTGAACATGGCGGCCGCCCTCCCGCACCAGCCGCCATTCCGTCCGGTCGCCGCCGCACTCCGCGCCACACCGACGTGTCGCAACCGGGTGCGGGACCACAAGCGACCGCGCAAGACTCCGGACGACCACACCCTGGAGGCTCCTGCATGAAGCTCACCGTCGTCGGCTGCTCGGGGTCGTTCCCATCCGCGGAATCGGCCTGTTCGAGCTACCTCATCGAGGCCGACGGCTTCCGGCTGCTTCTCGACATGGGCAACGGCGCCCTGGGCGAGCTGCAGCGCCACTGCGGACTGTACGACCTCGACGCCGTACTGCTGAGCCATCTGCACGGCGACCACTGCATCGACATGTGCGCCTACTTCGTGGCGCGTTACTACCGCTTCGACGGCGGCATGGCCGACGCGCTGCCCGTCTACGGCCCCGAGGGCACCGAGACGCGGCTGATCACGGCGTACGGGGACCTGCCGGACGACAAGTCCATGAGCGCGGTCTTCGACTTCCGGACCCTGCGGCCCGGGCGGTTCCAGGTGGGGCCGTTCACCGTGCAGGCGGCCCGGGTCAGCCACCCGGTGGAGGCCTTCGCCTTCCGGGTGGAGCACGGCGGCCGCTCGCTGACCTACTCCGGGGACACCGGCCCGTGCGACGCGCTGCTGGAGATCGCCGAGGGCACCGATCTCTTCCTGTGCGAGGCGTCGTTCACCCACGGCAAGGAGGACGTCCCCGAGCTGCACCTCAACGGACGCCAGGCCGGGGAGTACGCCAAGCTGGCCGGGGCCGGGCGCCTGGTGCTCACCCACATCCCGCCGTGGACGGACGCCACGGTGAGCCTGGCGGACGCGCAGGCGGTGTACGGCGGGCCGGTCGAACTCGCGCGCAGCGGCGCGGTGTACGAGCTGTAGGAGCTCCACCCGACGCGCAGGGGCCGCGCATCCCGGTACGGGAGGCGCGGCCCCTTGGCGTCGGGCGGGCGGTCAGCCGCTCGCCGCCGCCGCGTCGTCCAGGGTGTCCTCCGGTTCCCGGCCGGGCGTCGGCAGGTCGAACTTGGTGATCACGAAGCGGAACACCACGTAGTAGACGACCGCGAAGCACAGCCCCACCGGGATGATCAACCAGGGCTTGGACGCGTGGTTCCAGCCCAGGACGTAGTCGAACAGGCCGCCGGAGAAGGTGAATCCGCTGCGGATGCCCAGCGCCCAGGTCACCGCCATGGACACCCCGGTCAGCGCCGCGTGGATCCCGTAGAGCACCGGGGCGATGAACATGAACGAGAACTCGATCGGCTCGGTGACCCCGCACACGAACGCGGTCAGGCCCACCGACAGCATCATGCCCATGACGGCCTTGCGGCGCTCGGGCCGGGCGCAGTGGGCGATCGCCAGCGCGGCGGCGGGCAGCGCGAACATCATGATCGGGAAGAAGCCGGTCATGAACATCCCCGCGGAGTGGTCACCGGCGAAGTAGCGGGCGATGTCGCCGTGCACGGTGGTGCCCGAGGAGTTGGTGAAGGAGCCGAACTGGAACCAGGCGAAGGAGTTCAGCAGCATGTGCATGCCGACCGGGATCAGCAGGCGGTTGACCACCCCGAAGATCCCCGAGCCGAGCGCGCCGTAGTGCGACAGGAACTGCGCGAAGCCGTTGAGCCCGTCGCCGATCGGCCCCCACAGGTAGCCGAAGATCACCCCGTAGAGCAGCCCGGCGAAGGACATCAGGATCGGGACGAACCGCCGTCCGCTGAAGAAGCCCAGCCAGTCGGGCAGCCGGGTGCGGTGGTACTTCTGCCACAGGACGGCCGCGGTGATGCCGACGACGATGCCGCCGAGCACTCCGGGATCCTGCGGCTTGCCCGTGACCTTGCTGACGAAGCCGGTCAGCACGCTGCTGTAGACCAGGAAGCCGGCCAGCGCCGCGAAGGCCGTGGAACCGTCGGACTTGCGGGCGAAGCCGATGGCGACCCCTATGCAGAACAGCAGAGGTAGGTTGGCGAACAGGGCGCCTCCGGCGTGGGCGAAGATCTCGGCGATCCGGTTCCAGCCCAGCCCGTCCTTGCCGAAGACGTCGTCCTGGCCGAGGCGGGAGAGGATGCCGGCCGCGGGCAGGGCGGCGACCGGCAGCTGGAGGCTGCGGCCGATCTTCTGCATGGCCTGGAAGACGCCGGAGCCCCGCTTCCGTGCGGGGGCCTGGGGTGCGGGGGCGGTGGCCGTACTCATCGGGTCCCTCCTGGTGGGGCGGCGGGCTCACCGGGGGTCGGCCCGCTTTCTGGTCTACACCAGCCAGTGGTGTAGACCAGTTGTATAACATGAGGGGGCCGCCCAGAGGAATGGCTGACGGCATCCTTGATTCGCCGCCTGCAACGGGCCCGGACCAACAGGAGTGGACATGGCCAGCAAGGCAGAGAAGATCGTCGCCGGGCTCGGCGGGATCGACAACATCGTCGAGATCGAGGGCTGCATCACCCGGCTGCGCACCGAGGTCGCCGACGTCTCGCTGGTCGACCAGGCGGCGCTGAAGGCCGCCGGGGCCCACGGGGTGCTCACGTTCGGCACCGCGGTGCAGGTCGTCATCGGCACCGACGCCGACCCGGTGGCCGCCGAGATCGAGGACATGATGTAGGCCCCGCGCGCCCCGCCCGTCAACCGCGCGCCCCGGCCCCCGCTCACCCGGGACGGGGCGGCGCCCCCGGGTCGGTAGGGTCGTCCCCATGTCACGTATCGACGGCCGTACCCCAGAACAGCTCCGCCCGGTCACCATCGAACGGGGGTGGAGCAAGCACGCCGAAGGCTCCGTCCTGGTCTCCTTCGGCGACACCCGCGTGCTGTGCACGGCCAGCGTCACCGAGGGCGTACCGCGCTGGCGCAAGGGCAGCGGCGAGGGCTGGGTCACCGCCGAGTACGCCATGCTGCCGCGCGCCACCAACACCCGCGGCGACCGCGAGTCGGTCCGCGGCCGCATCGGCGGGCGCACCCACGAGATCTCCCGCCTGATCGGCCGCTCGCTGCGCGCCGTCATCGACTACAAGGCGCTCGGCGAGAACACCATCGTCCTGGACTGCGACGTCCTCCAGGCCGACGGCGGCACCCGTACCGCGGCGATCACCGGCGCGTACGTCGCCCTGGCCGACGCGGTCGCCTGGGCCCAGTCCAAGAAGCTGATCCGCGGCAAGGCCCAGCCGCTGACCGGCGCGGTCTCCGCGGTCAGCGTCGGCATCATCGGCGGGATCCCGATGCTCGACCTGTCCTACGAGGAGGACGTGCGCGCCGAGACCGACATGAACGTGGTCTGCACCGGCGACGGCCGCTTCGTCGAGGTCCAGGGCACCGCCGAGGGCGCGCCCTTCTCCCGCGGCGAACTCGACGCCCTGCTCGACCTCGCGGTCGCCGGGTGCGCCCAGCTCGACGGGATGCAGCGCGCCGCGCTCACGGCCGGCGCGCCCGTGGAGGCCGCCCGGTGAAGCGCCTGGTCCTCGCCACCCGCAACGCCCACAAGGTCACCGAGCTGCGCGCGATCCTCGCCGACGCCGGCCTGGAGGTGGAGCTGCTGGGCGCGGACGCCTTCCCCGAGGTGCCCGACGTCAAGGAGACCGGCACCACCTTCGCCGAGAACGCCCTGCTCAAGGCGCACACCCTGGCCGCCGCGACCGGACTGCCCGCCATCGCCGACGACTCCGGCCTGTGCGTGGACGTCCTCGGCGGCGCACCCGGCATCTTCTCCGCCCGCTGGGCGGGCCGGCACGGCGACGACGAGGCGAACCTGCGGCTGCTGCTCGCCCAGCTCGCCGACATCGACGACTCCCACCGCGCCGCCCACTTCGCCTGCGCGGCGGCGCTGGCGCTGCCGGACGGCACCGAGCGGGTGGTGGAGGGTCGCCTGGAGGGCACGCTGCGCCACGAGCCGTCCGGGAGCGGCGGGTTCGGGTACGACCCGATCCTCCAGCCGCTGGGGGAGACGCGGACCTGCGCGGAGCTGACCCCCCAGGAGAAGAACGCCATCAGCCACCGCGGCAGGGCGTTCCGCGCGCTCGTGCCGGTGGCCCGCGAGCTGCTGGGCTGACGGGCGGCGCGGCCGACGAAGCGGCCCGGCCCCGCGGAGGCGGGACCGGGCCGGAGACGCCGTCGGACGCCGGGGTGCGGCCGGAGGGACTCGAACCCTCACGGGTGTTACCCCACTGGGACCTAAACCCAGCGTGACTGCCAGTTCCACCACGGCCGCGTGTCGTCCGTCATGCTAATGGCTGGGCGTCAGAAACGCCGCCGAGACCCCTTGACGTCCTCGATACTGACGGTAATGCCCCGGTATGTCCTTGGATTTCCCGGGGCCGCCGCCGGTCTCAGATCCCCAGATCCTTGATGATCTTCGCCACGTGCCCGGTGGCCCGCACGTTGTACAGGGCGCGCTCGACGCGGCCCTCCTCGTCGACGACCACGGTGGAGCGGATCACCCCGGTCACCGTCCTGCCGTACATCTGCTTCTCGCCGAAGGCGCCGTACGCCTGGAGGACCTTCTTGTCCGGGTCGGCGAGCAGCGTGACGCGCAGGTTCTCCTTCTCCCGGAACTTCGCCAGCTTCTCCGGCTTGTCCGGCGAGACGCCGATCACGTCGTAGCCGGCGCCGGCCAGCAGGTCGAGGTTGTCGGTGAAGTCGCAGGCCTGCTTGGTGCAGCCGGGCGTCAGGGCGGCCGGGTAGAAGTAGACGATGACCTTGCGGCCCCGGCGGTCCGCGAGCGAGACGTCGTTGCCGTCCGCGTCGGGCAGGGTGAAGTCGGGGGCGGTGTCGCCGGGCGCCAGGCGCTCGCTCATGTGCGGTGACTCCTTGAGGTGACGGGTGACGAGGGTGACCGGGTGACGACGGGGTATCCGGTGAGGTACGACGACGAGCCTACGCGGACCGGCCCCGCGGCACGGGCCGCGGGGACCGGGCCACCGGAACCGCGACCGAACGGGGTGCCGAGGAGCGCGCGCTGTGAGGAGCTGACAAACTGATCCGCAAGGTTCACCGGTTGGCCTGAACCGGTAACGCCCGCGGTAACGCGGGCGGTGGCGCGATCGGTGACGGAACGCTCGAGGCGACGGAGGCAGCGCGGTGTCGGATGGCAGGACTCCGGCTCAGATCGAGGCGGACATCGTCCGCAGGCGGCAGGAGCTCGCCGCGACCCTGGACGAGATCGGGGTGCGGGTGCACCCGAGGACCATCGCCGACAACGCGTCGGCATCGGTCCGTCAGGCGGTGGACCGCACCGCCGGCCGGGCCTACGTGGCCGTGAACCGCGTGATCTCGGACGTGCGCGCCGGGCTGGTCGCGGAGGACGGCGCCCCGCGCCTGGACCGCGTCATCCCGGTGGCGGTCGCCGGCGTGGTGCTGATCGCGGCGGTGGCCGGACTGTCGGCCCGGCGGCGCCGTAGGTAGGCGGCACGGTAACGTCGTGGTCGTGAGCTCGAACGAGAATACGTCCACGCATGACAAGCTGCCGATCCGCATGCTGCACGACCGGGTGCTGGTGCGCACCGACATCCCCGAGGGCGAGCGCCGCTCGTCCGGCGGGATCCTCATCCCCGCGACCGCGTCGGTCGGCCGCCGCCTGTCGTGGGCCGAGGTCGTCGCGGTCGGTCAGAACGTGCGGACCGTGACCCCCGGCGACCGGGTGCTGTTCGACCCGGAGGACCGCGCGGAGGTCGAGGTGCGGGGCGTGGCGTACGTGCTGATCCGCGAGCGCGACCTGCACGCGGTGGCGGCGGAGCGGCTCCAGGACTCCGAGGACTCCACGGGCCTGTACCTGTAGTACCCGTAGGTCCCGGACCGCCGTACGACGGCGCAGGGCGGTGACACCCGAGGTCACCGCCCTGCGCCGTCGCTATGCGCCGGACGGCCCGGAGACCGGTGTCGCGCCCGGCCCCACCGTGGTGCCGCCGCTGCCGCCCGCGCCGCCGCCGGCCCCGGCGGAGCCGCCCCCGCCCGGGCCGCCGGACGGCCCACCGGTGGTCCCGCCCGTGGTGCCCTGGCTGGTCCCGGCGGTGCCGCCGCCCTCGGTGGTGCCCTGCAGACCGCCCCCGTCCAGGCCGCCGGTGACCGGGCTCATGATGGGCGGCGAGGACGGCGGCGGGCTCTGCGGCGGGGAGGAGCTGACCGGCGGCGGGGTGAACGGGGGCGGGGTGGCGGACGGCGGCGCGCTGCCCGTCGAGGGCGGTGCCGAGGCCGAGGGGCTCGTCCCGCTCTCCGCCTGGAGGTCGAAGGAGCCGACCGGCCTGCCGCGCAGCGCGTCGGCGGTGTACTGGGCCCAGATCTGCGCGGGGAAACCGCCGCCGTTGACCCGGTCCAGGCCGGCCGCCCCGTACAGCGCCTTGTGGGCGCCGGTGTCCGGGTCCTGGCCCAGCACGGCCACCACCGTGACCAGCTCGGGGGTGTAGCCGGCGAACCAGGCGGCCATGTCGTCCTCCGCGGTGCCGGTCTTGCCGGCGGCCGGGCGGCCCGCGGCCTGCGCGGCGGTGCCGGTGCCGTCGGCGGAGTTCACCACGTTCTCCAGCACGGAGGTGGTGGTGTCGGCGGCCTGGCGGGTCACCGCGGAGGTGCGGCCCCGGACCGGCAGCGGCAGGCTGGTGTCGCCCCGCCGCACCTGGGAGACCAGGGTGTACGGCAGGTAGCTGCCGTGGTTGTCCAGGGTCGCGTACGCCTGGGCCATGTCCAGCGGGCTGGCGGTGGCCACGCCGAGGGCGATCGAGGGGTTGGCGTTCAGGTCCGGGGTGGCGGCGGACAGCCCGAGGGCGACGGCGGTGTCCTTCACCCGGCCGGGACCGACGTCCTCGGCCATCTGCGCGTAGACCGCGTTGACGGACCGGTTGGTGGCCTCGGTGACGGTGATCGGGCCGTAGGACCTGTCGTCCTCGTTGGCGGGCGCGTAGTTCAGCGGGCCGCCGGGCCCCTGCACCTGGCGGTGGTTGGTGCCGTCGTAGACCGTGTCCGGGGTGATGGGCTGCCCGTCCTGGGTCTGTGCGTCGTTCTGGAGCGCGGAGGCGAGGACGAACGGCTTGAACGTGGACCCCACCTGGTAGTCGCGGCGGGTCGCGCTGTCGGTGTACTGCTTGACGTAGTCGGTGCCGCCGTAGAGCGCGACGACCCGGCCGGTGGCCGGATCGATGGAGGCGCCGCCCGCGCGCACGAACCGGTCCGGGCTGGCGGAGCCGTTCAGCTTGCTCAGCAGCTGGTCCTGGGCGGCCTTGACGAAGGCGTCCTCCTTCGCCTTGTCGATGGTGGTGGTGATGCGGTAGCCGCCGCGCGCCAGCCGCTGCTCGTCCACCACGTGATTGCCGATCAGGTAGTCGCGCACCGCCGTGACCAGGTAGCCGCGCTGGCCGGACAGCCCGGCGGCCGCCCGGACCGGGCCGGGCTCGGGGAAGACCATGGTGCGGCGCTCGGCCGGGCTCAGCCAGTGCTCCTTGACCATCCCGTCGAGCACGTAGTTCCAGCGGGCGACCGCCCGCGCCCGGTTCTCCGGCTCGGCGACCACGTCATAGGTGCTGGGGGCGTTGAGCAGCGCGGCGAGATAGGCGCCCTCTGCGGTGTCGAGCCGGTTGGCGTCCTTGCCGTAGAACGCCTGTGCGGCGGCCTGGATGCCGTAGGCGTTGCGGCCGAAGTAGCTGGTGTTGAGATACCCGTCGAGGATCTGCTCCTTGGTCTCCTCGCGATCGAGTTTGATCGCGATGAAGAACTCCTCGACCTTACGCTTCACCGTTTGAGCTTGAGTCAGATAGTAATTCTTCACATATTGCTGGGTGATGGTGGAGCCGGACTGCTTTCCCCTGCCACTGACCGTGTACCAGCCGGCCCGCAGCATCGCCAGCGGATCGATCGCGGACTCCGAGTAGAACTTGCGGTCCTCGGCGGCGAGCACCGCGTGCTGGACGGCCAGCGGCACCTGGCTGAGCGGGATGTTCTCCCGGTTGACCGCGCCGTCCACGGCCAGCTGCGTGGTGCCGTCGGAGTACAGGTAGACATTGCTCTGCTCGGTGGCCAGGGCGTTGGCCGACGGGATGCTGACCAGCTCGTACCCCGCGACGAAGCCGCCGCACAGCAGCAGCAGGAGCAGCAGCGCGCCGCCCAGGACCATCCGCCAGGTGGGCAGCGCCCGGCGCCATCCGGTGCGCCGCGGGCGTCCCGCGGCGCCGGTGCCGCCCGGTGGCTCGCCCGCCGGGGCACCGGGAACGTCCGACGGCTCGTCAGGCGAGGCGGGCTGGTGCGGCTCGTCGCTCATGTCTGAGTGGACTCCTCGGCGGCCGGGAGGGGTTGTACGGCGCGGCGTAACGGTGCGGTGTCACAGGGCTTCACTGGGCTTCGCTGGGCTTCACTGAAGGGGAGGAAAAAACCGATGGCGTCGGTTCCCGCGCCCGCCGTAGGATTCTGCGCTTTGGCCCGGCCGGAAATCCAGGCCGCGAACAGGGTGAGAGGCGGAGTCATGCGGCTGTACGGGGCCGTCGCGGTACGCGGTTTCCGGCGCTATGCAACGTACCGGGTCGCCACGCTGGCCGGGGTGTTCACCAACACCGTGTTCGGTTTCATCATGACCTACACATATATCGCGCTGTGGACGGTCCGCCCCCGTCTCGGCGGCTACGACGTGCCGCAGGTCGTCACCTACGCCTGGCTGGGCCAGGCACTGCTGATGACCACCGCCCTGATGGGCGGCGGGTTCGAGGCGGACCTCGGCGAGCGGATCAGGACCGGGGACGTCGCCGTCGACCTCTACCGCCCCGCCGACCTCCAGCTGTGGTGGCTCGCCACCGACCTGGGCCGGGCCGCCTTCCACCTGCTCGGCCGGGGCGTGGCGCCGATGGCGTTCGCCGCGCTGGTCTTCCCGCTCGCCTGGCCGGCCGGCCCGGCCGTCTGGGGGCTGTTCCTGCTGTCCGTGCTGCTCGCGGTGGTCGTCAGCTACGGACTGCGCTACCTGGTGGCGCTCACCGGCTTCTGGCTGCTGGACGGCAACGGGGCCACCACCCTGTCGATCCTCGTCGCGCTCTTCTTCTCCGGCATGGTGCTGCCGCTGACCATCTTCCCCGGCTGGCTGGGCACGCTGGCCGCCGCGCTGCCCTGGTCCTCGCTGCTCCAGGTGCCCGCCGACATCTTCCTCGGCCGGCGCTCCGGCGGCGCGGCGCTGGACGGGCTGGCCTTCCAGGCGGGCTGGGCGCTGGCGCTGCTGGCGGCCGGGCGGCTGGCGCAGTCGGTGGCGACCCGCAAGGTGGTGGTCCAGGGTGGCTGAGACCGTGCGGGAGGCCCTGCGGGCCTACGCGCTCATCGCCGGGATGTGGATGCGCTCGACGATGGCCTACCGCGCGTCCTTCGCGATGATGCTGGCGGGGAACATGGTGGTGACCGCCCTGGACTTCGCCGCGGTCGCGATCATCTTCGGGCACACCCGGCTGCTCGGCGGCTTCACGCTGCCGGAGACCGCGTTCCTGTACGGCACCTCCGGGGTGGCCCTGGGGCTGGCCGACCTGATCCTGGGCAGCATGGACACCCTGGGCCGGCGGGTGCGCGACGGCACCCTGGACACCCTGCTGGTGCGGCCGGTACCGGTGTTCGCGCAGGCCGCCGCGGACCGCTTCGGGCTGCGCCGGCTGGGCCGGGTCGCGCAGGCGGCCGCGGTGCTCGGGTGGTCGCTGACCCGCGTCCACGCCCACTGGACGGTGGCGACCGCCCTGCTCCTCCCGGCCATGCTGGTCAGCGGCACGGTGATCTTCGCGGCGATCTTCGTGACCGGGGGGTCCCTCCAGTTCCACGCCACCGACGCCGCCGAGCTGCAGAACTCCTTCACCTACGGCGGCAACGCGCTCACCCAGTACCCGCCCACCGTCTTCGCCCGGGACCTGGTGCGCGGCGCGACCTTCATCATCCCGCTGGCCTTCGTCAACTGGCTGCCCGCGCTGCGCATCCTCGGCCGCGAGGACCCGCTGCGGCTGCCGCACTGGGTCGGCTACTGCTCGCCGCTGGTCGCGCTGGCGGCCTGCGCGGTGGCCGCGGCGGCCTGGCGGGCGGGACTGCGTTCGTATCGGAGCACCGGGAGCTGAGCGATGGACACCCTGATCGAGATGGACCGCCTGGAGAAGGTCTTCGAAGTACGGCGCAGGGCCGGGCGGCTGCGCCGGGAGCGCCGGGTGGTGCGGGCGGTGGACGGCATCTCCTGCACGGTGGCCGCCGGCGAGATGGTCGGCTACATCGGGCCCAACGGCGCCGGCAAGTCCACCACCGTCAAGATGCTCACCGGCATCCTGGTCCCCAGCGGCGGGCGGCTGCGGGTCGCCGGGATCGACCCGTCCAGGGAGCGCACCCGGCTCGCCCGCCGCATCGGCGTCGTCTTCGGGCAGCGCACCACCCTGTGGTGGGACCTGCCGCTGCGGGACTCCTTCGAGCTGGTGCGCCGGATGTACCGCATCCCGGACGCCCGGTACCGCGCCAACCTGGGGACCTGCGTCGAACTGCTCGACCTCGGGGCGCTCCTCGACGTCCCGGTGCGGCAGCTCTCCCTCGGCCAGCGGATGCGCGGGGACATCGCCGCCGCGCTGCTGCACGACCCGGAGGTCCTCTACCTCGACGAGCCCACCATCGGCCTGGACGTGGTCAGCAAGGCGAAGGTCCGGGCCTTCCTGCGCGAGCTGAACACCGAGCGCGGCACCACCGTGCTGCTGACCACCCACGACCTGACCGACATCGAGCAGCTCTGCCGGCGGGTGATGGTCATCGACCACGGCAGGCTGGTCTACGACGGCGCCCTGGACGGCCTGCACGTGGTGGGGGAGAGCGAGCGGACCCTGGTGGCCGACTTCGAGCGCGAGCTCCCGCCGGTGGAGCTGGCCGGGGCCCGCACGGTGCGGGTGGACGGCCCGCGCCAGTGGCTGGCCTTCCCGGCGGCGGCCAGCGCGGCGCCGCTGGTCGCCGAGCTCGCCGCCCGCTACCCGCTGATCGACCTGTCGGTGCGCGAGCCGGACATCGAGCAGGTCATCGCCCGGATGATGCGCGGCTGACGGACGGGCCGTCAGACGGTGGCCGGCGCGCCGCCGAGCAACGAGCCGAGGTCCACGGCCTGCGCCATCGCCTCGTAGCCCGCGTCGGTGGGGTGCAGGTGGTCGCCGGAGTCGAACGCCGGGAGCAGCCGGTCAGGCATCCGCGGGTCACGCAGCGTCAGGTCGAAGTCGACGACGTCGTCGAAGACCCGGCCGCCGCGGATCGCGGTGTTCACCTGCTGCCGTACCTCCTCCAGCCCAGGGGTCCAGCTGCGCTGCCCGTGGAACGGGGTCAGGGTGGCGCCGATGACGCGGATGCCGTGGGCGTGCGCCTCCCGGGTGATCTCCTGGAGGCCCGCCACGATCTCGGCGGCGTCGGTCTGGTGCGGCGACTGGATGATGTCGTTGATCCCCAGCTCGACGATGACGGCCTTGACGCCGGCCCGGGACAGCACGTCGCGGCCCATCCGGTCCAGCGCCCGCTCGCCGTTGTCCGGGTCGGCGGGGGCGCCGTCGAGCAGGACGCGGTTGCCGCTGACGCCCTCGTTGAGGACGCTCAGGTGCGGCCCGCCGGTGCTCTCGTGCAGCCGCCCGGCGAGGAAGTCCGGCCAGCGGTGGTCGGCGCCGAAGGTCGAGGTGATGCCGTCGGTGATGGAGTCCCCGAAGGCCACCACCGCGGAGGTGGCGTCGGTGGTCCACACGTCGACGCCGGTGACGTAGCGCCAGTACGGCGTGGTGGAGGTGAAGGCGGTGCCGGCCGGGTCGGCGGTGTGGTCGCCAGCCGCGGCGAACGAGACCTGACGGGCGTTCGGGTGATAGGTGACCGGCCCGGACGCGTACGGGGTGTAGGTGGTGACCAGCAGGTCGCCGGCGGCCGGCACCTCGAAGCGCACCGGGTCGGACAGCACGCTGCGCCCGGCCGGGATGGTCACCGCGGGACGGCCGGAGAAGTCCAGCGCGGTGATGGTCTGGGGCTCGGCGCCGGGGCTGCTGGGGTCGGCCGCGATCCCGAGGCTGACGTGGGTGAGGACCAGGGGAACGGTTCCGAAGAGGTTGGACAGCTGCACCCGGGCGGCGGTGCCGGACACCGTGGTGTGCACCACGTTGCGGATCGACATCCCGGGGTAGCCGTGCGGTGTGTGCGGTTCCGCGGCGACCGGGGCGGCGGCCCAGGTGCCGACCCAGGCCCCGGCGATGGCCGGGGCGGCGGCGCTGGCGCGCGGCTGCGGGACGGCCGTCGCCGGCGCCTGGACCGGGGTGCCCACGCCGAGGAACAGGGCCGTGGCGACCAGCACGATCACCGCCGCGAGCGCGGTGATCAGGGCATAACCGGATCTCCTGGTCATGCGGGTGCTTCTCCTCGAGAAGGCGGAACGTGACGCTCCGGAAGCGAACGCGGGTGCCGGCACGCCCTGTCGGGAGGTCCGGTCCTCGAAACCATGATCCCATGGTGGTCAGGTGCACGCTTCCACAGGGACGCTCCTGACGCGTCGTTCGTTCAATGCTCGGAAAGAAACCCGGAGAGAAGACGCAGTGGACAATCACGGGGTGGAGCGGATGGGCGCAACAGGCAGCGGATTCTCCTACGGTCCGGCGGACGAGGCCAGACGCCGCGGGGTACGGCGGATGAAACTCATCGCGACCGGCTTCCTGCTGGTCGCCACGGTTGTCTACGGACTGTCACGCTGGGCCGGGAGCCAGGGAGCCGGCGCCTGGACCGGCTACGTCGCGGCGGCGGCCGAGGCCGGGATGGTCGGTGGCCTGGCGGACTGGTTCGCCGTCACCGCACTGTTCAAAAGGCCCCTCGGACTGCCGATCCCGCACACCGCCATCATCCCCACCCGCAAGGACGTGCTCGGCCGCTCGCTGGGCGACTTCGTCGGCGAGAACTTCCTGGCCGAGCACGTCGTACGGACCCGGCTGCGCGCCGCCGGGATCAGCGCCCGGCTCGGCGCCTGGCTGGCGGTGCCCGAGCACGCCGACCGGGTGAGCGAGCAGGCCGCCGCCGCCCTGCGCGGCGCGCTGCGGGTGCTGCGCGACTCCGACGTCCAGGCGGTGGTCAGCGAGGCCATCGGCCGCCGCGCCGAGGCCCAGGAGATCGCGCCGGGACTCGGCCGGATGCTGGAGCGGATCGTGGCCGACGGCGGGCACCGGCGCGCGGTGGACCTGGTGTGCGTCCGCGCCCACGACTGGCTGGTCACCCACCGCGGCTCGGTGATGGACGCCGTCCAGGGCGGCGCCCCCGGCTGGACGCCCCGCTTCGTCGACCGGCGCGTCGGCGAGCGCGTCTACAAGGAACTGCTGCGCTTCGTCGCCGAGATGCGGGACATGCCCGAACACCCCGCCCGCGGCGCCCTCGACCGCTTCCTCCACGACTTCGCCGCCGAACTGCAGACCGACCCCGACACCCGGGCCCGCGTGGAACGCCTCAAGCGGGAGATGCTGGCCCGCGGCGAGGTGCAGGACCTGATCACCTCCGTGTGGGGCTCGGTGCGGGCGATGGTCGTCGCCGCCGCCGAGGACCGGGGCAGCGAACTGCGGCTGCGCACCCGGGCGTCGCTGCTGTCGCTGGGCGCCCGGATGACCTCCGACGAGCGGCTGCGCGGCAAGCTGGACGGCTGGCTGGAGGACGCGGCGACCTACCTGGTCACCACCTACCAGCGGGAGATCACCGCGCTGATCGCGGACACGGTGGCCGGCTGGGACGCCGAGCACACCTCCCGGAAGATCGAGGCACACGTCGGCCGCGACCTTCAGTTCATCCGCATCAACGGCACGGTGGTGGGCGCGCTGGCCGGCCTGCTCATCTACACCCTCTCCCGCGCGGCGGGTGCCTGACACCGGCCCCGGGCTACCATCGTGATGTCCCGGACAGGGGAGGGGGAACAGCCATGACGCGGTATCCGGGCGCGGTACGCCTGTGCACCGCGGTGCTGCTGTTCTTCTTCGCCGCACTGCCGGCCGAACGCGGCGGACTCACCGCCGTCGTCACCGCGGCCGCGACCCTCGCCGCCCTCACCCTGCTGTGCCACGCCCTCAGCGTCCTGCCCGCCGGCCACCCGGTCCCGCCCGGCCGCGTCAGGACCGCGCTGCGCGACCGGCAGCGCCGTACCGCCTTCCTGCGCCAGCGGGACCCGGACGCCTCCGGGCGGCCGCGTCCCCGGGCGCCGGGCCACCGCCGGCCGACGGCCGCGTAGCCGCCCGGCGCGCACTCCTCTTTCCTCCCCGACGCCTCCCCGAGGCCGTCGCCGCGCTGCGGTGCGCCCGCGGCTCGTCATGCCAGGTCCGACATCCGGCTCGACGAGACCCGTGGAGGGCTCAACCATGTCCGTACTCACACCCCTTGCCGTCCTGCTGTCCCAGCTGACCACCGGACTCCGGCCGCTGCTGGGCGACTCCGCGGCGGCCGCCGCCATCGTGCTGTTCACCGTCTGCGTGCGGCTCGCGCTGCATCCGCTGGCCCGCGCGGCGGCCCGCGGCGAGCGCGCCCGCGCCCGGCTGGCCCCGCGGATCGCCGAACTCAACGCCCGCCACCGGAAGGACCCACGGCGGTTGCAGCGGGAGATGGCCGAACTGTCCGCCCGTGAAGGCGTCTCACCGCTGGCCGGCTGCCTGCCGGCACTCGTCCAGATACCGTGCCTGTGGGCGGTGTACCGCCTGTTCTCGGCCTCCGGCGACCCCACGCTGCTCGCCCACCGGCTCTGGGGGACACCGCTGGGGGAGCGCTGGCTCACCGCCGTCCGGGACGGCGGAGTCCTCGGACCCCACGGTCTCGTTTTCCTCGGGCTGTTCGCGGTGGCCGTCGCCGTGGCCACCTGGTCCTTCCGGCGGGCCCGCCACGCCGCCGACGAGGTGCCGCGAGGGCTGGCCAGGGTGGTTCCGCTGCTGCCCTTCGGCACCTTGCTGACGGCGGCCGTGGTGCCGCTCGCGACCGGCGTGTACGTGGTGACGGCCGCCGCCTGGACAGCGGCGGAACGAGCCCTGCTGCACCGCTCGTCCTGAGATCCGAGGCGCTCCTGCTCCGGCCCGGCCCGGTCTCGCTGTGTGCTCCGGCCCGCCCCGGCGAGGGAGCCCTCAAAAGGCGGACGAGTGTCGACAGGTGCTTCCGGGCACCCGGAGGCGAACGAGCCACAGAACAGCCGAGTACAGTCATCGGATGACTGACAGGCCCGTTCGGAGAGGAAGCCCCGAGTGAAGCTGCTGCGAGTCGGATCGGCCGGTGCGGAGCGCCCGGCGCTGCTGGATGGTGCCGGGACGTTGCGGGACCTGTCCGAGGTCGTGCCGGACATCGACGGTGCTCTGCTCGCGGACGACTCCGCGCTGGCCCGGGTGCGGGAGGCGGAGGCGGGCGGCGCGCTGCCGGTCCTGGAGCAGCAGGGGCTGCGGGTCGGCCCGCCGCTGGCGCGGATCGGGAAGATCGTCTGCATCGGCCTGAACTACCACGACCACGCCGCCGAGACGGGGTCGCGGATCCCCACCGAGCCGATCATCTTCATGAAGGCGCCGGACACGGTCGTCGGACCGGATGACACGGTGCTGGTGCCGCGGGGCAGCGAGAAGACCGACTGGGAGGTCGAGCTGGCCGTCGTCATCGGACGTACCGTCCGGTATCTGGAGAGTGACGAGGAGGCGCTGGCGGCGGTGGCGGGCTACGCGATCGCCAACGACGTCTCCGAGCGCGCGTTCCAGATGGAGCGCGGCGGCCAGTGGGACAAGGGGAAGAACTGCGAGACGTTCAACCCGCTGGGCCCGTGGCTGGTCACCGCCGACGAGGTGCCGGATCCGCAGGCGCTGGGGCTGCGGTTGTGGGTCAACGGCGAGCTGAAGCAGAACGGCACGACCGCGGACCAGATCTTCCCGGTCGCGCAGGTGGTGCGCTATCTCAGCCAGTTCATGACGCTGTACCCGGGTGATGTCATCAACACGGGCACTCCGGCGGGTGTCGCGCTCGGTTTCCCCGACCCGAAGCCGTTCCTGCGGGAGGGCGATGTGGTCGAGTTGGAGATCGACGGGCTGGGCCGCCAGCGTCAGGTCCTCAAGTCGGCCTGATCCGGCGGGCGTTGTGGTGCCGGGGGAAGAGCCAGCGCAGGCACGGGAACACCACAT
>JBEHXI010000118.1:0-20888 GCA_048498775.1 Actinomycetota bacterium
GAGGCGGTCGGCCGGGCCGTCAGCGGCCCCGCGATCGAACTGGCGCTGGCCAGCTTCCCCGGCTTCCATGTGACCGCCCCGCCGGGCAGCGGTTCGCCCTACGGGGTCTTCTCCGCCGCCCGGGTCGGGCAGGGCGACGTGCCGCACACCGCGGTCCTGCCCGACGGCACCCGGATGGCCGTCCCCGCTCCCCCGGCCTTCACCGCACTCGCCCCCGTGGCGGAGCCGGCCCTGCCCGAGCCGCTGCCGCCCGGGCCGGTCCGCCGCGCCCCGCTGGGCGCCGTCGCCGGAGCACGCAGCGGCGACAAGGGCGGTGACGCCAACGTCGGCGTCTGGGTGCGCTCGGACGACGCCTGGCGGTGGCTGGCCCACGAGCTCACCGTGGACCGCTTCCGCCAACTGCTGCCGGAGACGGCCGCGTTGCCGGTGGTCCGTCATCTGCTGCCCCATCTGCGGGCGGTGAACTTCGTCGTCGAGGGGCTGCTGGGCCAGGGCGTCGCCTCCCAGGCCCGGTTCGACCCGCAGGCCAAGGCCGTCGGCGAGTGGTTGCGCGCCCGGCACCTGGAGATACCGGAGGTCCTGTTGTGACGGTGCTCGGCTCCGCGCTCGACACCCACGATCCCGACTACGCGGCCCATCGCGCCGCGATGCTGGAGAAGATCGCCGCACTGGACGCCGAGCACGGCAAGGCCGTCGCGGGCGGCGGCGAGAAGTACGTCGAACGCCACCGCAAACGCGGCAAGTTGACGGCCCGTGAACGCGTCGAACTGCTCCTCGATCCCGACACTCCGTTCCTCGAACTCTCCCCGCTGGCCGGCTGGGGCAGCGACTACACCGTCGGCGCCTCCCTGGTGACCGGCATCGGCGTCGTCGAGGGCGTCGAGTGCCTGATCACCGCCAACGACCCGACGGTGCGCGGCGGCGCCAGCAATCCGTGGACGCTGAAGAAGGCCCTGCGCGCCAACGAGATCGCCTTCGCCAACCGGCTGCCGGTGATCAGCCTCGTCGAGTCCGGCGGCGCCGACCTGCCCAGCCAGAAGGAGATCTTCATCCCGGGCGGGGCGCTGTTCCGGGACCTGACCCGGCTGTCGGCGGCCGGGATCCCCACCCTGGCCGTCGTCTTCGGCAACTCCACCGCCGGCGGCGCCTACATCCCCGGCATGTCCGACCACGTCATCATGGTCAAGGAGCGGGCCAAGGTCTTCCTCGGCGGTCCGCCGCTGGTGAAGATGGCCACCGGTGAGGAGAGCGACGACGAGTCGCTGGGCGGCGCCGAGATGCACGCCCGCACCTCCGGGCTCGCCGACTACTTCGCGGCCGACGAGCTCGACGCGCTGCGGCAGGCCCGGCGCGTCGTGCACCGCCTGAACTGGCGCAAGGCGCAACCCGATCCGCCGCTCGCCGAACCGCCGAAGTACGACGAGGACGAGCTGCTCGGCATCGTCCCTGAGGACCTCAAGACGCCGTTCGACCCGCGCGAGGTGATCGCCCGGATCGTCGACGCCTCGGACTTCGACGAGTTCAAGCCGCTGTACGGGCCGAGCCTGGTGACCGGGTGGGCCCGGCTGCACGGCTATCCGGTCGGCATCCTCGCCAACGCCCAGGGTGTGCTGTTCAGCCCGGAGTCGCAGAAGGCGGCGCAGTTCATCCAGCTCGCCAACCAGCGCGACATCCCGCTGCTGTTCCTGCACAACACCACCGGCTACATGGTCGGCAAGCAGTACGAGCAGGGCGGCATCATCAAGCACGGCGCGATGATGATCAACGCGGTGTCCAACTCGCGGGTGCCGCACCTGTCGGTGCTGATCGGCGCGAGCTACGGCGCCGGCCACTACGGGATGTGCGGCCGGGCCTACGACCCGCGTTTCCTGTTCGCCTGGCCCAGCGCGAAGTCCGCGGTGATGGGCCCCCAGCAGCTCGCCGGCGTCCTGTCGCTCGTCGCCCGTGCCTCCGCGCAGGCCAAGGGCCGCCCGTACGACGACGAGGCCGACGCCGCGCTGCGCGCCATGGTGGAGCAGCAGATCGAGTCCGAGTCGCTGCCCATGTTCCTGTCCGGGCGGCTGTACGACGACGGCGTCATCGACCCCCGCGACACCCGAACCGTTCTCGGCCTGTGCCTGTCCGCCATCCACACCGCGCCCGTCGAGGGCGCGCGTGGCGGCTTCGGCGTCTTCCGAATGTGAGGCGACTGTTGATCAGCACCCTGCTCGTCGCCAACCGCGGCGAGATCGCCCGCCGTATCTTCCGTACCTGCCGTGACCTGGGCATCACCACGGTCGCCGTGTACTCCGACGCCGACGCCGGCGCTCCCCACGCGGTGGAGGCGGACATCGCGGTGCGGCTGCCGGGCGACTCGCCCGCCGACACCTATCTGCGCGGCGAGAGGATCGTCCGGGCCGCGCTGGACGCGGGCGCCGACGCCGTCCACCCCGGCTACGGCTTCCTGTCGGAGAACCCGGACTTCGCGCGTGCGGTGACGGCCGCCGGGCTCACCTGGATCGGCCCGCCGCCCGAGGCGATCGAGGCGATGGCGTCCAAGACGCGCGCCAAGGAGCTGATGGGCGGCAAGCCGCTGGACCCGGCCGGGCTCACCGCGGCCGACCTGCCGGTGCTCGTCAAGGCCGCGGCGGGCGGCGGCGGGCGCGGCATGCGCGTCGTGCGGGACCTCGCCGACCTGCCCGGCGAGCTGGCGGCGGCCGCCTCCGAGGCCGCCTCGGCCTTCGGCGACGGCGAGGTCTTCGTCGAGCCGTATCTGGAGCGCGCCCGCCACGTCGAGGTGCAGCTGCTCGCCGACACCCACGGCACGCTGTGGACGCTTGGCACCCGGGACTGCTCGCTGCAGCGCCGCCACCAGAAGGTCATCGAGGAGGCTCCCGCCCCGGGCCTGTCCGACGCGCTGCGCGAGGAACTCGCCGCCACCGCGGCCGCGGCCGCCCGCGCGGTCGGCTATGTGGGCGCCGGCACCGTGGAGTTCCTGGTCGGCGCGGAGGGACGGGCGCACTTCCTGGAGATGAACACCCGCCTGCAGGTGGAGCATCCGGTCACCGAGGCCGTCCACGGCCTGGACCTGGTGGCCTGGCAGCTGCGCGTCGCGGAGGGCGACCGGCTGCCGCCGGAGCCGCCCGCGCCGCGCGGCCACGCCGTCGAGGCCCGCCTGTACGCGGAGGATCCGGCGCACTCCTGGCGTCCGCAGACCGGGACCCTGCACCTGCTGCGGGTGCCCGGGGACGGCGAGGGGGTGCGGGTCGACTCGGGCGTGGCGGACGGCTCGGTCATCACCCCGCACTACGACCCGATGCTCGCCAAGGTGATCGTCCACGCCCCCACCAGGGCGGAGGCGGTGCGGCGGCTGGCGTACGCACTGGAGCGCGCCCGCATCCACGGCCCGGTCACCAACCGGGAGTTGCTGGTGCGTTCGCTGCGGCATCCGGAGTTCGTCTCGGCGGAACTCGACACCGGCTTCTACGACCGCCGGCTCGCCGAGCTGACCGCGGCCCCGGAGCCCGGCGGCGAGTCCCCGGACCCGGTGCGGCTGGCGGCGCTGGCCTGCGCGCTGTCACGCGCCGCGGACCGCGGCGACGGTGTGCCCGCCCGCATCGGGGGCTGGCGCAACGTCCCGTCAGAACCGCAGCGGGTGGTCTACGCCCCGCGGCCGGACGGGGACGAGATCGAGGTGCGCTACCGGATCACCCGCGACGGGCTGCGGGCCGAGGACTTCCCCGGGGTGCGCCTGCTGCAGGCCGCGCCCGGCCGGGTGGTCCTGGAGGTCGCCGGGGCGCGGCGGGTCTTCGAGGTCGCCCGCTACGGCGAGACGGTCCACGTCGACGCCGGGCCGCTGGGCGCCCACGCCCTGACCGAACTGCCGCGCTTCCCCGACGCTGCGGTGCGCGCCGAACCCGGTTCCCTGCTCGCCCCGATGCCCGGCACCGTGGTCCGCGTCGCCGAGGGAGTCGCTCCCGGCGCGGCCGTCACCGCCGGCCAGACGCTGCTGTGGCTGGAGGCGATGAAGATGGAACACAAGATCGTCGCACCCGCCTCCGGCACCCTCACCGCGCTCCACGCCACCCCGGGCCGCCAGGTGGAACTCGGCGCGCTGCTCGCCGTCGTCACCGACCAGCCCCAGCCGTAGACCAGGAGGATTCCCCCATGAGCACCGCGGTTATCGAAAGCGACGAGCACAAGGCGCTGCGCGCCGCCGTGGCCCAGCTCGGCGCCCGCTACGGAGGCGCGTACGTCGAGCGCCTCGTCAAGGAGGGGCGGCACGCCGACGAGCTGTGGGCCGACGCCGCGAAGGCCGGCTACCTCGGCGTGAACCTCCCCGAGGAGTACGGCGGCGGAGGCGCCGGGATCACCGAACTCGCCATCGTGCTGGAGGAGTTGGGTGCCGCCGGCTGCCCGCTGCTGATGATGGTGGTCTCGCCCGCCATCTGCGGCACCGTCATCGCCCGGTTCGGCACCGACGAGCAGAAGCGGCGGTGGCTGCCGGGACTGGCCGACGGCAGCCTGCGGATGGCGTTCGGCATCACCGAGCCCGACGCGGGATCCAACTCCCACCGGATCACCACCACCGCGCGCCGCGACGGCACGGACTGGCTGCTCACCGGGCGCAAGGTCTTCATCTCGGGCGTCGACATCGCCGACGCCACCCTGATCGTGGGCCGCACCGAGGACGCGAGGACCGGAAAGCTCAAGCCCTGCCTGTTCATCGTGGAGCGCGACACGCCCGGCTTCACCCGCACCCCCATCCCCATGGAACTCAACGCCTCGGAGAAGCAGTTCGAGCTGGTCCTCGACGACGTCCGGCTGCCGGCCGACGCGCTGGTCGGCGACGAGAACGCGGGCCTGCTCCAGCTGTTCGCCGGGCTGAACCCGGAACGCATCATGACCGCCGCGTTCTCCCTGGGCATGGGCCGCTACGCCCTGGCCAAGGCCGTCGACTACGCCAAGACGCGGCAGGTGTGGAAGGAGCCCATCGGCGCCCACCAGGCCATCGCCCACCCCCTCGCCCAGGTGCACATCGAGCTGGAACTCGCCCGGCTGATGATGTCCAAGGCCGCCCACCTGTACGACCAGGGCGACGACGTGGGGGCGGGCGAGGCGGCCAACATGGCCAAGTACGCGGCGGCGGAGGCCGCGGTACGGGCCGTCGACCAGGCCGTGCACACCCTCGGCGGCAACGGACTGACCTCGGAGTACGGACTGGCCCGGCTGGTCACCGCGGTGCGGGTGGCGCGGGTCGCGCCGGTCAGCCGGGAGATGGTCCTCAACTTCGTCTCGCACCAGACCCTGGGACTCCCGAAGTCCTACTAAGAGCTTCACCGGGCAGCAGCACCCCCTCGAAGGGACGCACCATGGTGTTCCACAGCGCATACCCCCCGGTCCAGGCCGTCGACGTGCCCATCCACGAGTACGTCCTGGGCCGGGCCGCCGAGTTCGGCGACCTGCCGGCCCTCATCGACGGGGTGAACGGCACCACCGTCAGCTACGCCGAACTCGACCACGCCACCCGCCGCATCGCCGCCGGCCTCGCCGAGTCCGGCCTGCGCAAGGGCGACGTCCTCGCCCTGCACAGCCCCAACTCCGTCGCCTACCCGGCCGTCCTGTACGGCGCGAGCCGGGCGGGCGCCACGGTCACCCCGGTGCACCCGCTGTACACCCCGGAGGAGTTCGCCCGGCAGCTGCGGGACTCGGGGGCGAGCTGGATCGTCACCGTCTCCCCGCTGCTCGGCGCCGCCCGCGCGGCCGCGGAGCTCGCCGGCGGCATACGGGAGATCATCGTCTGCGACGGCGCCGAGGGCCACCGCTCGCTCGTCGACCTGCTCGCCTCCACCGCGCCCGAGCCGGACGTCACGTTCGACCCGGCCGAGGACCTCGCGGTGCTGCCGTACTCCTCCGGCACGACCGGAGCGCCCAAGGGGGTGATGCTCACCCACCGCAACATCGCCACCAACCTCGTGCAGCTCGAACCGGTGCTGCCGAACGCGCCGGGCGACCGCATCCTCGCCGTCCTGCCGTTCTTCCACATCTACGGCCTGACCGCGCTGATGAACATGCCGCTGCGCAACGGCGTCACGGTGGTCGTCCTGCCCCGCTTCGACCTGGAGCAGTTCCTGGCGGCCATCGAGAAACACCAGGTCAGCGGCCTGTATGTGGCGCCGCCGATCGTCCTGGCCCTCGCGAAGCACCCGGTGGTCGACCGGTACGACCTCGGCTCGCTGCAGTACGTGCTGTCCGCCGCCGCCCCGCTGGACGCCGCGCTGGCCGAGGAGTGCTGCCGGCGCCTTGGGGTCCCCCCGATGCTCCAGGCGTACGGGATGACGGAGCTGTCCCCCGGCACCCATGTGGTGCCGCTGGACGCGGCGAACCCGCCGCCCGGCGCCGTCGGCCGGCTGCTGCCCTCCACCGAGATGCGCATCGTGGACCTCGACGACCCCGGCACCGACCTCCCGGCCGGCCGCAGCGGGGAGATCCTCATCCGCGGCCCCCAGGTGATGAAGGGCTACCTGGGACGCGCGGCGGACACCGCGGCGATCATCGACGAGGACGGCTGGCTGCACACCGGCGACGTCGGGTACGCCGACGAGGACGGCTGGCTCCACATCGTCGACCGGGTCAAGGAGCTCATCAAGTACAAGGGCTACCAGGTGGCGCCGGCCGAGCTGGAGGCCGTCCTGCTCGGCGACGCCCGGGTCGCGGACGCCGCCGTCATCGGCGTCCTGGACGAGGACGGCAACGAGATCCCCAAGGCGTACGTCGTCCCCCGCCAGGGCAGCGCGCTGACCGGCCAGGACGTGATGCAGTATGTGGCGGAGAAGGTAGCGCCCCACAAGAAGGTGCGGCGGGTCGAGTTCATCGACACCATTCCGCGCGCCGCCACCGGCAAGATCCTCCGCCGGGAGCTGCGCGCCCGAGAGAGGAGCAGCTGACCGGCCATGGCCGACGCGACGACACCCCTGGTGCGGCGGGAGCACGACCGCGGTATCGCCACCGTGACGCTGGACTCGCCGCACAACCGCAACGCGCTGTCCACGCGGCTGGTGGCCGAGCTGCACGAGGCGCTGGCCGCGGCCGGCGCCGACGGCGACACCCGTGCCGTCGTGCTCACCCACACCGGCACCACCTTCTGCGCGGGCGCGGACCTGTCGGAGGCCACCTCCGGCCAGTCCCCCACGTCCGCCCCGCTGAACCTCGCCGAACTGCTGCGGGCCATCGTGGAGCTGCCCAAGCCGGTCGTCGCCCGGGTCACCGGGCACGTCCGGGCCGGCGGCCTGGGCCTGCTCGGGGCCTGTGACATCTCCGCGGCCGGTCCCGACGCCACGTTCGCCTTCACCGAGGCCCGCATCGGGCTGGCCCCGGCGATCATCTCCCTGCCGCTGCTGCCGTACCTGGACCCGCGGGCGGCGGCCCGCTACTACCTCACCGGGGAGCGCTTCGGCCCCGCGGAGGCGGCCCGCATCGGCCTGGTGACGGTGACCGGCGAGGTGGACGACGTCCTCGCGCCGATCCTCGACGGGCTGCGCCGCGGCTCGCCGCAGGGGCTCGCCGAGTCCAAGCGGCTGACCACCGCGGCCGTACGGCGCTCCTTCGAACGCGACACCCAGGACCTGGCGGCCACCTCCGCGCGTCTGTTCTCCTCCGCCGAGGCACGCGAGGGCATGACCGCGTTCCTCGAACGCCGTGACCCCGCATGGGTGCGGTGACACCTCCGAAGCAGGACCGCAGCCGCGCCACCCGCCAGCGGCTGCTGGAGGCCGCGGTCGCCTGCCTCGCGGAACACGGCTGGTCCGGCTCGACCGTCGCGGTCGTCGCCGAACGCGCCGGTGTCTCGCGGGGCGCCGCGCAGCACCACTTCCCCACCCGGGAGGACCTGTTCACCGCGGCGGTGGAGCACATGGCGGAGGAGCGCTCCACCGCCCTGCGGGAACTGGTCGGCGGCACGGGCACCACCCGGGAGATCGTCTCGGCGATCGTCGCGCTGTACACCGGGCCGCTGTTCCGGGCGGCGCTCCAGCTGTGGGTGGCCGCCTCCAACGAGCCGGCGCTCAGCCCGACGGTGGCGGCTCTGGAGGCCCGCATCGGCCGCGAGTCGCACCGGATGACGGTGGAACTCCTCGGTGCGGACGAGAGGCGTCCGGGGGTCCGCGAGACCGTCCAGGGCCTGCTGGACATGGCGCGCGGCCTGGGCCTCGCCAACCTCCTCACCGACGACAGCGCGCGCCGCGAGCGGGTGGTGGCCCACTGGTCCCGGCTGGTCGAGGACGCGCTGGCGCGGAGCTGACGCCGTTCAGCCCTCGTCGCGCCGGCCGGCCACTGCTATGGACCGGACGGCCCCGTCGTCTTCGGGTGGGCGAACGCCGCCCATCAACCGGGCGCCGGGGCCTCGGCGTTCCTCGGGGCCTGGGCTCGCGACGCCCTCGGCTCGTACGACGTCGTCCGGACCGCTCTCGGCGCCTTCTGCGTCGTCGCCGCCCTGATGGGGCCGGCCGTCCGGCCGCGCTGAAGCGTGCGGTCCCGGCGGCCCGGCCGAGCGGCCGGGGAGGTCTGGCGTTCGAATCGGGGAGGTCCCGTGTGCCCGATCGTCACGCGCGGGCCACTATGCCATCGTCATATCCGAGTTACCGGCGGTAATGGCCGGTGACCTCCCCAGTCCTCCCTGTCCGTAGGAGTGCCAAGTGCCGCTGGCTTCCCCCCTCTCCCGCCGCCGTCTTCTGGGACTCGCCGCCCTGCAGTTCGCCGCCTCCGCGGGGCTGACGACCATCGCCGCCCCCTCCTCGGCCGCGAGCCGCTCCTCGCAGCCGGAGGACTCCTTCCCCGCCGTGGTCGTCGGCTCCGGGTACGGGGCGGCGGTGTCGGCCCTGCGCCTGGGCGAGGCGGGCGTGCGCACCCTGGTGCTGGAGATGGGCCGGCTGTGGAACGAGGAGGCGGCGGACGGCAAGGTCTTCTGCTCCATGACCAGCCCGGACAAGCGCTCGATGTGGTTCAAGAAGCGCACCGAGGCGCCGCTGTCCACGCTGCTGTGGCTGGACGTGGTCAACCGGGACATCGACCCCTACCCCGGTGTGCTGGACCGCGTCCACTTCGACCAGATGTCCGTCTACGTCGGGCGCGGCGTGGGCGGCGGTTCCCTCGTCAACGGCGGCATGGCGGTGGTCCCGTCCCGGTCGTACTTCGAGGAGATGCTGCCCGGCGTCGACGCGGCCGCGATGTACCGGACCTACTTCCCCCGCGCCAGGGCCCGGCTGGGCGTCAACTCCGTCGATCCCGCCTGGCTGGAGAGCAGCCCCTACTACCAGTTCGCCCGCGTCGCGCGCGACCAGGCCCACCGCACCGGCCTCGCCACCGTCCACATCCCCAACGTCTACGACTTCTCCTACATGGCACGCGAACAGGACGGCGAGGTGGCCAAGTCCGCGCTGGCCTCCGAGGTCATCTACGGCAACAACCACGGCAAGCGCAGCCTGGACAAGAGCTACCTGGCCGCCGCCCTGGGCACCGGCAACGTCACCATCCGCACCCTCCAGCACGTCGACTCCATCCGCCAGGAACGCGACGGCAGCTATGTGCTGTCGGTCAAGGAGATCGACACCGCGGGCAGCGTGGTGGCCACCCGCGAGATCTCCTGCCGTCACCTCTTCCTCGGCGCCGGCAGCCTGGGCACCACCGAACTGCTGCTGCGCGCCCGGGACACCGGCGCGCTGTCCGGGCTCGGCGAGGCGGTGGGCACCGAATGGGGCACCAACGGGAACATCATGACCGCCCGCGCCAACCACGCCTGGAGCCCCACCGGAAGCAAGCAGTCGTCGATCCCCGCCCTGGCGATCGACGACTGGGACAACCCCGTGCACCCGGTCTTCGCCGAGATCGCCCCCATGCCCGCCGGCATCGAGACCTGGATCAGCCTCTACCTGGCCATCACCAAGACCCGCGAGCGCGGCACCCTGTACCGGGACCCGGCCACCGACCGGCTGGGACTGCGCTGGACCCGCGACCAGAACCAGCCCTCCGTGGCGGCGGCCAAGTCCCTCTTCGACCGGATCAACGCCCAGGAGAAGACCACCTACCGCTACGACCTGTTCGGCGACAACCGGGCCTTCGCGGACGACTTCTGCTACCACCCGCTGGGCGGCTGCCCGATCGGGAAGGCCACCGACGGCTACGGGCGGGTGCGCGGCCACCGGAACCTCTACGTCACCGACGGGTCCCTGATCCCCGGCTCGGTCGGGGTCAACCCGTTCGTGACCATCACGGCGCTCGCCGAACGCAACCTGGACCGCGTCATCTCCCAGGACATACAGGGTCGTTGACCGGCCGCCGCCCTTCCCGGCCCCCCGGGAAAGCCCCGGGAAGGGCGGTCAGGCCGTGCGCTCCCACCGTTCCGCCAGTGCCGCCGCCACGGCGACCTCGGTCCCGGCGAGGCCGGCGGAGCAGAAGACGGTGATCTCCTCGGGCGCGGTCCGCCCCGGGACCGCGCCCGCCAGGATCGCCCCGAGGCCCGCCATCCGGTCGGCGGGGAGGGCATACGGCGGTGTGGCGGCCGACGCCTGGGCGGGTGAGTCGGTGAAGACCAGCCCCGCCCGCTCCGCGAGGCCGGCGGGCAGCTCGTGCCCGGCGACGGTCTTGGGGCCCAGCGTCGTGACGTGCGTCCCGGGTGCGATCCAGCCTGCGTCCAGCACCGGCACCGTGCTGGTGGTGGCCGCGATCACCACGTCCCGTTCCCGCACGGCGTCCTCCACCGCCGTCACCGCCCGCGCCGGGACGCCGAGTTCCTCACCGGCACGTCGGGCGAAGGCCGCCGCGTGTTCCGGGTGGCGAGCCGCCACCACGGCCTCCGTCACCTCCCGTACCTCCGACAGGGCCCACAGCTGCGTCCACGCCTGGGTGCCGGCCCCCACCAGTCCCAGGCGGACCGGCCCCGGCCGGGCGGCGACGTCCACCGCGACGGCACCGATCGCCCCGGTGCGCCGCGCGCCCAGCTCCGCGCCGTGCACCACTGCCCGCAGCCGGCCGTCCGCGGAACTCCACACCGCCACCAGCTGCTCCGCCCCCGCGAACGTGTCGTAGGAGCGGAAGCCGAACAGCCGCCGCGCCGTCAGATGCCCCGCCGTGACGACCAGGTCGCCGTCCCCGAACCGGGCGCGGAGCCGCGGCGGCGCGTGGAGGGTGCCCCGGTGCTCGGCCAGCAGCGCCTCGCGCACGGCGGTGACGGCGGTCGCCGCGTCGAGGCGGGCGCGGACATCGTCGTCGTCGAGGAGCAGCACGGACATCGGCGGTCCTTTCGCGGGAGGAGTCGGGCCGGCAGAACACTCTGCCGCGCCCGGGCCGGCCGGTCATCCGCCGTCCGTCCCGGATCCGCTCCGTCCAGCGGCCGAGGACCGGTGCGCCGGCCGCCGTTCCACCCGCCGGCGCCGCCGTGGAGGCACACTTGCGCGGGGACTCCGATGCCGTGGAGCCCGCCGTCCCGTTCCGTCCCGAGCCCGTGAGGACAGCGCCGATGACCTCTCAGCCCGTTCCGCCGGAGACCGGATCCCCCGCCCATGAGGGGTTCCATCCGGACCTGACCGCCCTGCCCCCGGAGCGCACCCGGGTGCACCATGTCCGCGCCGGCGACCTGGACGGCGGTACCGCCCAGACCGGCGGGATGCGGCGGTTCGCGGCGATCAGCGGGGCGCGCGTCGGCTCGGAGCGGATGTGGATGGGGCAGACCCATGTGGCGCCCGCGACCGCGTCGGCCGACCATCACCACGGCGACTCCGAGACGGCCATCTATGTGGTCAGCGGCCACCCGGAGTTCGTCTTCGTGGAGAACACCGCGAACACCGAGGACGCCAAGGACGCCGAGAACGCCGCGGGCGGCGGGCGGGAGGTGCGGCTGCGCACCGGGCCGGGCGACTACGTCTTCGTGCCGCCGTTCGTCCCGCACCGCGAGGAGAACCCCGACCCGCGCGAGGAGGCCGTGGTGGTCATCGCCCGCAGCACCCAGGAGGCCATCGTGGTCAACCTCCCGGGCCTGTACCCGCTCCGCCCCGGAGCGCCGGACCGGGAGTGATACGCGCCCGGCGGGGCCGGCCCGGTCAGGGCCGGGCCGGCGCTCCGGCGGTCCCGTCGGAGCGGTTGCCGCGCACCGCCTCCAGGTACTCGGCGATGGCGTCCCGGTTGCGGGTCAGGCACTCGATGCGCTCGGTCATGCGGTCGCGCTCCCGCTCCAAGGTCCCCAGCATCTCCGGTGTCGCGTCACGGAAGTGGATGACCCGGGGCTTGTCGAGGCAGGGCAGGATCTGCTTGATGATGCGGGTCGGCAGCCCGGCGTCGAGCAGCCCTCTGATCTGCAGGACCCGGTCGACGAAACGCGCGTCGTAGGTGCGGTAGCCGTTCGCGCAGCGGTCCGCGGCGATCAGCCCCTGCTCCTCGTAGTAGCGCAGCAGCCGCCGGGACACCCCGGTGCGCCGTGACAACTCCCCGATCCGCATCCGGCCGCCCCCGCTCGCCTCCGCTTGACCTTCACACCGGTGTGAGGGTTTGAGCATAGCGCCATGACCCTCCACCGCACCGGTCCGACTGCGGTCGGCCGCACCGATGCCACGGTCCCGAAGCTCCCGATGGCGGCCCTGCCGGCACTGGCCACAACGGTCTTCGTCACCAGCCTCACCGAGACGCTGCCCGCGGGCCTGCTGCCCGCCATGAGCGCCGAACTCCACGTCAGCGAGCCGCTGATGGGGCAGGCGGTCACCGTGTACGCGCTGGCGACCGCGCTCACCGCCGTCCCGCTGACCGCCCTCACCGCCCGGTGGCCGCGCAGGCGGGTGCTCCTGGCGGCGGTGGCGGGGTTCGCCGTCGCCAACACCGTCACGACCGTCTCGTCCGACTATCCCCTCACCATGGGCGCACGCGCCGTCGCCGGGGTGGCGGCAGGCGTGGCCTGGGCCCTGCTGGCCGGCTACGCGCGCGGTCTGGCTCCCGCACACCTGGGGGGCCGGGCGATCGCGGTCGCCATGGCCGGTGTCCCGATCGCGCTCTCGCTCGGCGTGCCGCTGGGCACCCTCGTGGGACGGGCCCTGGGGTGGCGCGTGCCGTTCCTGGCCATGACGGGGCTCACCGTCCTGCTGCTGGCCTGGATCACCGCGGCGGTGCCGGACCGGCCCGGGCGGCCCGGCCGCCGCGCACCGATGCTGCGGGCACTCGGCGTCCCCGGCGTGGCACCGGTGCTCTTCGTCACCTTCGTCTTCGTCCTGGCCCACACCGTCCTCTACGCCTACATCGCCGCGTTCCTCGGCCGGCTCGGCATGAGCGGGTCCACCGGGCCGGTGCTGCTGGTCTTCGGGGCCACATCGCCGGCCGGGGTGTGGATCGTGGGCGTGCACATCCGCCGCCGGCTGCGCCGGCTCACCATCGCCGCCACGCTTCTGGTCGCCGCGGCCGCCGCCGTCCTGCTCGGGTCCGCGGCGACCGGCGCGCACGCGGCCGTCTACGGGGCGGCGGCGCTGTGGGGGCTCGGCTGGGGCGGCGTCCCCACCCTGCTGCAGACCGCCGCCGGTGAGGCGGGCGGCGAGCACGCGGACGGCGCGCAGGCCATGCTGGTGACCTTGTGGAACGCCGCGATGGCCGGTGGCGGGGGCGGCGGCGGGGTCCTCCTGGGCCGCTTCGGCCCGGCCGCGCTGCCGTGGAGCGTGCTGCTCCTGCTCGTTCCGGCGGCGGCGGTGGTGTGCGCGGCCCGCACCCACGGCTTTCCCGCACGCGGGGGTGACCACCGCACCGCCGGGCGGTGAACGCGGCCGGTGCCGCCGCTCTATACGATCAACGACACGCCAGGGTGGCGTACGACGGGAGAGGACCGGCGCGGGTGGGGTTCATACGGAGCAGACGGCAGCGGCGCTCGCAGCAGGCCGTCACCGACCAGGTACGCGTGCTGCGCGCCCAGTGGGGCCAGGGCGTCCTGCAGGGCCGTGCGAGCGCGGTGGAGGCCGAGACCCGCGCGACCATGGACTCGTGCGCCGGGCTGCCCGAACGCGACGAGATACGGCTGGCCGCGTGGGAGTCGCGACTGCTCGCCCTGGTCACGCTCGGGCGGCACGAGGCGGCGGAGACGGAGTACCCGCGGCTCACCGCGGAGTTGGTGGCACGCCACGGCAACAGCGGGCTCGTGGTGCTCAAGAGCCGGTCGGACCGGGCGCAGAACCTCGTCTACCTCGGCCGGTACCAGGAGGCCGAGCGGGAGTGCCAGGCCGTCCACGCGCTGGGACGGAACGTCGACGGCCCTCCCGGGGTGGTACTGCGCTGCGCGGTGGCCAACGCCATGGCGATGGCCCTCCACTATCTCGGCCGCCATGACGAGGCCGAGGCGGCGGCCCGTGCGGCCACCGAGGAGATGACGCGGGCCGGCGAGGCGCATCTGCGGATGCTGCGGATCCTCCAGGTCAATCTGGCCCGCGTCCTCTGCGCCCGGGACCGCTTCGACGAGGCCCACCGGATCGTCTCCGGCCTGGAGTGCGCCGTGCCCACCGACCGGGCCGCGCTGCGTTCCGTCTCCGCGGTGGCGCTGCTCGGACTGGGGCGCCACGAGGAGGCCGAGGCGGCCGCCCGGGAGGCCGTCACCATCTGCGAATGGGGGCTGAGCGCGGTCCACCACCGCGCCCTGGAGGCGGGCACCGTGCTCGGCTCCGTCCTGGCCGCTCAGGGGCGTCTTCCCGAGGCGGAACGGCGGCTGGCGGCCAACTCCGCGGCCTGGGACGAGCATTTCGGACCGGACCATCCACGCGCCGTCGCCGCGCGTGCCGCGCTCGTCGACGTGCGCCACCGGCTGGGTGCCACGCAGGGCAGCGGACCGGCGTAGCCGCCACCGCCGGCATTTCCCGGGAATTCACGCGATCACTCGAAATTCACCGGCATTTACTGGTATTCGCGACCAACCCGCCCTGCTGTCGAGATCTATTTTACCATCGAAATGACGTACCGTCACCCCGGAAATGCCGATGGAAAAACGCGTCCGGATTCGCTAAATTGACGGGCATGACCGCGCGTGCCGAATTATTTGTGAACTCCGGTGAATTGCGTCTGTGGACCGAGCGGGCCGGCGACCCGGAGGATCCGGCCGTCCTGCTGATCATGGGCACGTCGACGCCGGGCATCGGATGGCCGGACGAGCTGGTGGAGACACTGGCCGCCGGCGGACGGCAGGTGATCCGCTTCGACCACCGGGACACCGGCCGGTCCACCTGCGTGGACTTCGCCACCCACCCGTATGCGCTGGCGGACATGGCCGCCGACGCGACAGCGGTGCTGGACGGCTGGGGGATCGCCGCCGCGCACATCGTCGGAGCGTCCCTCGGGGGCGCGATCGCCCAGTGGCTGGCCGTGCACCGCCCCGAACGCGTCCTGACCATGACCGCCGTCATGACCGGCCCGATGGGGCACAGCATGGGCGTCGCCTGTGCGCGCGCCCTGGCCGGCCAAGCGCCCGACCCGGACGACCTGCCGCCGCCCAGCCCGCGCTTCCTGGCGCATCTCGCCCGCCAGACGACCCTGCCCCGCACGACACGCGAGGAGCACATCACCGCCGACCTGGAAACGTGGCGCGTCCTCAACGGCGACGTCCTCCCCTTCGACGAGGCCGCCGCTCGCCGGTTCGTGGCAGCCTCCTACGACCGGGCCGGCGACTACGCCGCCGCCGTCAACCACGACCTGGCCTCGCGGCAGATGACCGACGACCGGCTTGTCCCGCTCTCCTCGATCACGGCCCCCACCCTGGTCGTCCACGGGACCGCGGACCCGCTGCGCCCGCTGCCCCACGGCCGGGCCCTCGCCGGGCTCATCCCGAACTCCCGCCTGCTGACCGTTCCCGGCATGGGACACGCCTTCTTCTCTCCGGGGCTTCCCCGGCGGATCGGCGACATCGTCCTCGACCACACGGCGAAACGGTAGTCACGGCGGTCACGCCGCTCGTACCGAGCGAAGGGGCACCGCGGCGATATCCGGGTTCGTCCGCCGCCGGCGCCCGGTGTCAGTGGCAGGTGCGAGGATCGCCGGGCACCCGCACAAGGAGGTCACCATGGGAGCCTGGGACATCGGCCCCTTCGACAACGACATGGCCGCGGACTTCGCCGGCGCCCTCGACAGGGCACCCGCCGCGCGACGCGTCGAACTCGTCCGCGCCGCCCTGCTGAACGCCATCGCCGCACCGGACTACCTGGATGTCGACGACGGTGCCCAGGCCGTGGCCGCGGCCACGCTGGTCGCGGCGCAGTGCCCGGGCGGTGAGCCCGTCGTCTCCGGGTACGCCCCGAAACAGGAGGTGCCCGCCTTCCCCGCCGAGTTGCGGATCCTGGCCGCCAAGGCGCTGGACCGCGTCGTCGCGGACGACTCGGAACTCGCCGAGGGCTGGGGTGACACGAGTCCGTGGCGTGCGGGCATCGACCGTCTCCGGCACACTCTCGTCCCCTCCCGGTGACCGCGGGGTGAGCTGCCGTCCGGGTCCTGGCCAGGGCGTTCCCCCTGGCCAGGATCTCGGTGTCCGCCGCTCGGTCAGCGGGCGGTACGCAGCCGGGCGGTGCGGGTGGCGGGCGGTGCCGTCAGGTGTCCGGTGGCCCGCTGGGCCTGGACCGAGCCGCCGGTGGTCGGCAGGCCGCCCGCGGTGTACATGGCCTCGTCGTAGGCCTGCCCGCCGGACGGGGCCTTGCCGACGGCGAAGACGGCGAACGCGTTGCCGTTGACGACGGAGCCGGAGATGTAGTCCCCGACCATGTTGCCCTGGCTGGTGGAGGCGATCTGGCTCAGCGCCATCGGACCCGCCACCGTGCGGGCGGTGCTCCAGGTGCTGCCGCCGTTGGCCGAGGAGATGTATCCGACCTCCAACTGGCAGGTGGAGGCGGTGCAGTTGGCGTTGGGGTAGAAGTAGTAGTACAGGCCGATCCGGGCCGTGCTGCCGGAGGTGGCGTGGTCGACTCCGATGCCCGGGATGAAGTGGTCGGCGCCCGAGGTGGTGGCGTCGATGGGGACCCGGGTCACGGCCGACCACGAGGTGCCGTCGGCCGATGTCGAGTACACGATGTCGTTGCCCGGGCACCCGGAGCGGAAGCGGCAGTCCTGCCAGGCCACGTAGATCCGGCCGGAGCCGTCGATCTCGGCCGAGGGCAGGCCCTCACCGTCCCGCAGGTTGCCGGCCACACCGTGCGAGGAGACGTTCGCGACCAGCACCGACGAGCCCCACGAGGCGCCGCCGTCGGTCGAGGAGAAGGCGCGGATCGAGGTGCCGTCGGTCGAGAACGGGACGACGACGGTGCCGTTCGGCTGCACCAGGGGCTGCCCGCCGAGGCCGGAGTCCCCGCTGGCCGGTGAGGCGGGAGCCGACCAGGTCGCGCCGCCGTCGGTGGAGGTGCTCATGACGACCTGGTTGCCCGACGAGGTGATGTCGACCTCGATGTAGCAGTTGCCGTAGTGGGGGCTGGAGGCCGTGTCGTCGCAGGCGATCCATTCCTTGTCGTAGCCCTGGCCGTCGTTGCCGACGGCGAGGACCGGGTTCTGCCAGGTCACCCCGTCCGTGGAGCGGCTGACGCCGACACCGGCGCCGTTGACGCTGCTGTCGATGACCAGACCGCTGATCATCCAGGTGCCGTGCTTGGCGTCGTAGGCGACGGCGGGGTCGGAGACCCGGGCCCAGCTGCCGCCGCCCTGGTAGGTGGTGATGCCGGGCAGCATGCCGTGCCGCCAGGTGGCGCCGCCGTCGGTGGAGGTGCTCCAGCCGAGGTCGGAGGCGCCGCCGTCGGAGAACCGGCCGACCTGGGAGGAGGTCACGATGGTGTTCCCCCAGGCGAAGGTGTCCGGTTCGACCTCGGTGGCGTGCTGGCTGGAGGAGTTGGTGAACGGGTCGCTGCTGACCTGGGTGAGCCCGGGTGCCGGTGCGCTCGCGCCGACCGTCACGTCGTCGTAGAGCGTGTAGGTGGGGTCACCGGCGTAGTTGTCGTCCTTGCTGGTCAGGGTGAGGGTGTAGGCGTGGCCGGCGGTGACGGCGGCGGTGGCCTGCTGCCAGCCCTGGCCGGTGGTGCAGGTCTTCGGCAGCACGGTGGTCGTGGTGCCGCTGGTGGTGTCCTGGAGCGTGGCGGTCGCCCAGTCGTAGGTGACCGTGTCCGGGCAGGAGACGCTGTACCAGAACGACAGCTGGGTGGCCCCGGACGGGGCGGTGAAGCTCTGGGCGAGGGAGGACGCGCCGTTGGTCGGTGAGGTGGAGCCGACCTGGGCGGCGTAGGTTCCGCTGTGGGCACCGGAGTTGACCACGGAGGTGGTCCCGGTGGAGGTCCAGCCGGACAGGGTGCCGGTCTCGAAGCCGCCGTTGGCGACGTCGGCGGCGGCGGGCTGCGCGGTCAGCAGGGCGCCGGCGAGGGCGAGGACGGCCGCGGCGCCGGTGGCCGCGAGGCGGCGTCTGCCGCGGACACGAGCGGGGTGCGCGGCGCGTAACGGTATGGGCATGGGGCCCCCTTGTGGTCGGTGTGCGGGAGCGTGCTGGTACGCGGGTGAGCGTGCGGCGCCGTGGACCGCCCGGGCGCGGGGCCCCGGGCGTTCGCCGCCGGAGCGTGGTTCGAGCCGCGGGCGGGCGGATTCCCGGGGCGACGGCACCTCCGGGATTCTGGACCCGTACATGACACCACGCAAGGGGGTGGCACCCGGCCCGGGAGGAAACGTCCCGAGATGGTTTGCCGCGCCCCGCATGGGTACCCGCCGGGGTATGGGTCCGAGTGTCCCGCCGCCGGACCTTACGGCCCATGCGCCCGCGGGACGGCCGGAGGGAGCATGAGCGGGACGGAACGGAAGGCGCGGGCCGGACGCCCGCGCCGCGACTCGGGGAGTGGATCGCCATGATGTTCTGGTACGGACACGGCGTCGGCGGCTGGGGCTGGTTCGCGATGTCGGCCGGCATGATCGTCTTCTGGGCGCTGGTCGTGGGCGCCGCCGTCCTGCTCTTCCGCGCCCTCGCGCGCACCGCCCCCGGCGACGGCCCCGCGCCCCACGGGACACCGCACCGGCCGACCCCGGAGCAGGTGCTGGCCGAGCGGTTCGCCCGCGGCGAGATCGACGAGGACGAGTACCGGCACCGGCTGGACGTCCTCCACCACACACCCGCCCCCCACGCGTAGGCCGTTCCCCGGTCACGCCCCCACACCCGGACAGCAGCAAGGAGCGAACCCGTATGACGTACGACCGGACCGTCCGCCTGGACCGGGACTTCACCGCGGCCGTGAAGGCCGTCCGCGAAGCCCTGGCCGAGCAGGGCTTCGGCGTCCTGACCGAGATCGACGTGACCGCGACCCTGAAGGCCAAGCTCGGTCAGGACATGGAGGACTACCTGATCCTCGGCGCCTGCAATCCGGCCCTGGCCCACCAGGCGCTGGAGGCCGACCGCAGCATCGGGCTGCTGCTGCCGTGCAACGTCGTGGTGCGCTCGGACGGCGCCTCGACGGTCGTCCAGGCACTGGATCCCGGCACCATGGTCACCCTCACCGGCCTGCCCGCCCTGGAGCCCGTCGCAGCCGAGGCCACCCGCCGCCTCGACGCGGCCCTGTCCTCCCTCGGCTGAGGCCCCTGGGCCGTTCGCCCGGGAGGTTCACACGGCACCGGCTGCCGCCCTGAGGAGGACGTGCAGGTCGTGGGCGGCGGCGAAGGTGGACAGCGCGTCGGCCCCGACGACGGCGGCGGAGGCGGCCACCGGCAGCAGCGGGTACCAGCGGGACGGCTGCCGCGGCGGGGCCAGGAGGGCGGCGACACGGCGCGGCACCGGCCCGGCCCTCCGCACCGCGCCGGGGCGCCGGCCGAGCAGGCCGAGGACGGCCTCTGACGCCCGCCGGCGCGCCGGTGCGTGCCGGGTGGCCAGGGCCGCCCGGCCGACCGCGCGGGCGACCTGGCGGCGGTCGCCGCAGTGGGCGGCGGCGCGCTCGTCGGCCCAGCGTTCCACGGTGTAGGCGACGGCGGTGGCCGCCGGGCGCAGCAGCGGGCTGGCCGCGGCGGCCAGATGGGCGGCGGCGACGAACGCGTAGTGGTGGGAGGCGAGATGGGCTCGCTCATGGGCGAGCATGGCGTCGCGGTCGGCGTCGTCGAGCGCGTCGAGCATGCCGGTGGAGACCACCACCCGGCCCGGCAGGCCCGGCAGCGCGTAGGCCTCGGGCACCGGATCGTCCACGACCACCAGCTGGTTGGCGCCGGGGATGCAGGCGGCCTCGAAGCCGGCCGCGGCCAGCGCCCGCACCCGGCGCCACAGCAGCCGAAGGGCCGCGTACGCCGCGGCGGCCAGCAGCAGCGCGGCGAGTGCGGCCTCGGCCCCGGAGACCGGGTCGCCCGCGCGCACGACCGCCGACGACCAGTGCCCCAGCCAGGCGAGCAGGGGTAGGCGGACCGCGCCGGCCACGGCGAGGATGCCGAGGGCGGCGCAGCTCAGCGCGGCGAGCGCCACCGCGACGGAGGTCAGCAGCCAGGTGGCCAGGCGTGGTTCGAGGCGTTCGGCGAGCGGTCCGGCCGCCACGGCGGCGAGGACGGGGAGGAACAGGGGCAGGTAGGCCGGCAGGTGCATCGCCGCCCCTTTCTCACCGCGGTCCGGGCAGGCCGGCGCCGAGCAGGTCGGCGCCGGTCTTCGTCTACAGCTTGTAGAAGTTCTACGATCCCGGAGAAGATACCCGCTCCCCCGGACGGTCCCGACGGCCGGCCGCCTCCCACGCGATCCACCGGATCCGGCCCCTGAACTTCTACACACTTGTAGATGTTAGTCTTCCGTTCACCCTGCGGCGCCCCGGAGTTCGGGCAGCCGTTCCCTTCCTCCGTGGAAAGATCGCGCCTGATGACAGCTGACTCCGCGGTCCGGCTCGCCTTCGACGGCTCCGGCATCGACGGTTCCCTGTTCACCTCGGTCACCG
>JBEHXI010000119.1:0-20819 GCA_048498775.1 Actinomycetota bacterium
CGGATCGGGCCGCGGATCGGGCCGCGGATCCGCACGATCGTGCCCGTCCGGTGCCGGTGGGTGGGGACTGGACAACGGTTCGCCCTCTCCTGCCGTGGGCCGGTTCTTGTGAAGGACCTCGTGCGAAGGCCCCATTCTCCCCCGCCGGCGCGGGCTCCGGACGGCCGTCCAGGTGGGTCCGGGACGACACCCGGGCGCGGCGCGGCCCGGCGCCGCGGGGCCGGGTGCACCCTGGGCGGAGACCACGGGCGCCCGGGCGGGAACGCCGGTCGCCCACGGACCGCCGGGAGCCCGATCCGATGGACCAGGAAACCGCCGCCACCGCCACCGCCGCCACTGCTGGCGACCCGCGCCGCCGCGTCCCCGGCACCGGCACCGTCCTCGCCGACCCCCGGCTGGCCGGGGCGGCCCGCCGGCTGGGCCGCGAGGTCGTCAAGGCGGCCGTCCGGGACGTCCAACAGCGCGCCAGAGCAGGCGAGTTGGATCCGGCGGAGGTCGCCGACGCGGCGCTGGCGGCGCTGCCGGACACCGCCGCGGGACTGCGCCCGGTGGTCAACGCCACCGGGGTGCTGCTCCACACCAATCTGGGCCGGGCCCCCCTGTCGGCTGCCGCCCGGGACGCGGTGCTGGCGGCCTGCGGCACCACCGACGTGGAGCTGGACCTGGCCTCGGGGAAGCGCGCGAGGCGCGGCCGCACCGCGCTGGCGGCCCTCCTCGACCGCGTACCGGACGCGCAGGACGCGCACCTGGTCAACAACGGCGCCGCCGCGCTCGCCCTGGCCGCGGCGACGCTCGCGGCCGGCCGGGAGGTCATCGTCAGCCGCGGCGAGATGGTGGAGGTCGGCGACGGCTTCCGGCTGCCGGACCTGCTGGTGGCGGCCGGTGCCCGGCTGCGCGAGGTCGGCACCACCAACCGCACCTCCCCCGCCGACTACCGCGCGGCGCTCGGTCCTGAGACCGGCTTCATCCTCAAGGTGCACCCGTCGAACTTCCGCGTCACCGGGTTCACCCGCGCGGCGCGGGTGCCGGAGCTGGCGGCGCTCGGGGTGCCCGTCGTCGCCGACATCGGATCGGGTCTGCTGCGGCCGGACCCGGCCGTGCCCGCCGAACCGGACGCCACCGGGACGCTGCGGGCGGGCGCCGCGCTGGTCACCGCGAGCGGCGACAAACTGCTCGGCGGACCGCAGTGCGGGATCATCCTGGGCCGGGCGGAGCTGGTGCGGCGGCTGGCCCGCCATCCGCTGGCCCGGGCGCTGCGGGTGGACAAGCTGACCCTGGCCGCGCTGGAGGCGACCCTCCGGGGCCCCGAGACGCCCACCCGGGCCGCGCTGCACGCTCCGGCCGATACGGTCCGCCGGCGCGCCGAGCGGCTCGCGGGCGCGCTGCGGGACGCCGGGGTGGACGCCCATGTCGTGGCGAGCGAGGCGGCGGTCGGCGGTGGCGGGGCACCGGGCGTGGCGCTGCCCAGCGCCGCCGTGTCGCTGCCCGAGGCGTACGCGGTCCGGCTGCGGTGCGGAACGCCCGCGGTGCTGGGGCGTATCGAGGGCGGCCGGTGCCTGCTCGACCTGCGGACGGTGCCCGACGGCCTGGTCGAGGCGGTCGCCGGGGCGGTGCGGGCGGCGGCGTCCGGCCCGCACCCGGAGGGGTGAGGCGGGTGCGGGTCGTCGCGACCGCCGGCCATGTCGACCACGGCAAGTCGACGCTGGTGCGCGCCCTGACGGGGATGGAGCCGGACCGCTGGGCGGAGGAACGCCGTCGCGGTATGACGATCGACCTGGGCTTCTGCTGGACCCGGCTCGGCGGCGAGCAGGTGGCGTTCGTCGACGTGCCCGGCCATGAGCGGCTGGTCGGCACCATGCTCGCCGGCGTCGGACCGGTGCCGGCCGTCCTGCTGGTGGTGGCCGCCGACCAGGGCTGGCAGCCGCAGTCCGAGGAGCATCTGGCGGTGCTGGACGCCCTGCGGGTGCGGCACGGCCTGCTGGCGGTCACCCGGTGCGACCTGGCCGACCCCGGCCCGGTGCGCGCGGACGCCCTGGCCCGGATCGCGGCCACCTCGCTGGGCGAGGTGGAGGCCGTCGCCGTCAGCGCGGTGACGGGCGCCGGTCTGGACGGCCTGCGGGCCGCGCTCGCCCGGCTGACGGCCGCGCTGCCCGCCGCCCCGGCGCACGCCGACGTACGGCTGTGGGTGGACCGGGCGTTCACCGTCCGGGGCCGGGGCACCGTGGTCACCGGGACGCTCGGGGCCGGGACGATCCGCGTCGGCGACCGCCTGGTGCCCGCGTCCGGCGGCGAACCGCTGCGGGTGCGGGGCCTGCAGGCGCTGAAGGAGGACCGCGCCGAGGTCGCCGCGGTCGCCCGGGTGGCGCTCAACGTGCATGGTGCGGCGGCGAGTTCGCTGGGCCGCGGGGACGCGCTGCTGACGCCGGGGCGCTGGACGCCCACCGAGGTCGTCGACGTCCGGCTGCGCGGTGACCGGGCGGACGAGCTGCCGCGGCGGCTGACCCTGCACGCCGGTTCCGCCGCCGTGCCCGTCACCGTGCGGCCGCTGGGCGCCGACACCGCGCGCCTCACCCTCGCCCGGGCCCTGCCGCTGCGGATCGGCGACGCCGCCGCGCTGCGCGACCCGGGGCGGCACCGCGTCCCGGCCGGGGTCACCGTGCTCGACGTGTGCCCGCCGCGGCTGGCCCGGCGGGGCGCGGCCGCCGCGCGGGCCCGGGAGCTGGCCGGGATGACCGGCCGGCCGGACGCGGCCGCGGAGCTGCGCCGCCGCGGCCTGGTGCGCCGGTCGCGGCTGCTGGCGATGGGCGTGCCGACCGCTGCCGCACCGGTGGCCGGCGACTGGCTCGCCGACCCGGAGTACTGGGCGCTCGCCCGGCGGCGGCTGGTGGCGGCCGTCGAGGAGCACGCGGCGGCCCGGCCGCTCGATCCGGGCCTGCCCGTCGAGGCGGCCCGGCGGGCCCTGGACCTGCCGGAACGGGCCCTGGTCGAGGCGCTGGCGGCGTCCGCCGGGGAACCGGTGCTGCGGCAGCGGGACGGGCGGCTCTACGGCCGTGCGGCGCGGCCCACGCTGCCGCCCGAGGTGCGGCGGGCCGTCGAGGCGGTGTGCGCCGAGCTCGCCACCGCGCCGTTCCGCGCCCCGGAGGCGGGCCGCCTGGCCGAACTGGGGCTCACCGCCCGGGTGCTGGCCGCCGCGGCGGCGGCCGGGGCGCTGCTGAAGGTCGCGGACGGCATCGTGCTGGCACCCGGCGCGGACGCGCGGGCCGTGCGGATCCTGGCCGGTCTCGGCGGGCCGTTCACGCTCAGCGAGGCGCGCCGCGCCCTGGACACCACCCGCCGGGTGGCCGTCCCGCTGCTGGAGTACCTGGACTCCCGCGGCCACACCATCCGGGTGGACGGCACGCTGCGGCGCTGCCGGACCGCGGAGGAGAGGACGAGACCATGACCGCCGTCGAGGAGACCGGGCGGGCCGCCGTCCGCCTGACCGGCTACGCGCACGGCGGCGGCTGCGCCTGCAAGATCCCGCCGGGCGAGCTGGAGGAGGTGGTGGCCGGGCTGACCGGCCGGGGCGGCGACGGACTGCTGGTCGGTCTGGAGAGCGGGGACGACGCCGCGGTCGTCGCGCTGCCCGGCGGGCAGGCCGTGGTGGCCACCGCCGACTTCTTCACCCCGGTGGTGGACGACCCGTACGACTGGGGCCGGATCGCCGCGGCCAACGCCCTGTCGGACGTCTACGCGATGGGCGGGCGGCCGGTGGTGGCGGTCAACCTGCTGGCGTGGCCCCGCGAGGTGCTGCCGTTCGCCCTGGCGCGCGAGGTGCTGCGCGGCGGCGCCGACATCGCCGCGGAGGCCGGCTGCCCGGTCGCCGGCGGGCACAGCGTGGACGATCCGGAGCCGAAGTACGGCATGGCGGTCACCGGGATCGCCGATCCGGCCCGGCTGCTGCGCAACGACGCGGGGCGGCCGGGCGTGCCGCTGTCGCTCACCAAGCCGCTCGGCCTGGGCGTGCTGAACAACCGTCACAAGTCCACCGGTGAGGTCTTCGAGCAGGCGGTGCGCACCATGGTGCGGCTCAACCGGGACGCGGCCGAGGCGGCCCTGGCGGCCGGCGCGGTCTGCGCCACCGACGTGACCGGGTTCGGCCTGCTGGGGCACCTGTTCAAGCTGGCGCGGGCGTCCGGGGTGAGCGCGGTGGTCGACGCCTCCGCCGTGCCGTATCTGGACGGCGCCCGGGAGGCGGTCCGGGACGGCTATGTCAGCGGCGGCACCCGCCGCAACCTGGCCTGGGTGGCGCCGCACACGGACTTCGGCGCGGCCGGTGAGGAGACCCGGCTGCTGCTGGCCGACGCGCAGACCTCCGGCGGGCTGCTGGTGGCCGGCGAGGTGCCGGGGGCGCCCGTCATCGGCGAGCTGGTCCCGGCCGGGGAGCGGAGACTGATCGTGCGCTGAGGCGCGCTGAGGGGCGCGCCGAGGTGTGCGCTGAGGGGCACTCACACCTCCGTGCCCGTCCGGTCGGTGATGCCGGCCCGGGCCCGGTACTCGCGCACCAGGCTGAGGGCGCCCGGGCCGCGCGGGCGGCGACCGGGCCGGATGTCGCAGGCGAACGCCTTGCTCTCCTGGATGTGGGTGTTGGGGTCGAGCGCCAGGTGGGTCAGCTCGTTGGCGGCGTCACCGCGCGCGTACCCGGCCGGGCCCCAGTGGTAGGGCAGGCCGATCTGGTGGATCCGGCGGCCCTGCACGGTCAGCGGCACCATCCGGTCGGTCACCAGGACCCGGGCCTCGATCACCCCGCGGGCGGTGACCAGCGTGGCCCAGCCGCCGTGCGTCAGGCGGCGTTCGGCGGCGAGTTCCGGGGAGACCTCGCAGAACATCTCCGGCTGCAGCTCGGCCAGGTACGGCTGCCACCGGGACATGCCGCCCGCGGTGTGGTGCTCGGTGAGCCGGTAGGTGGTGGTGACGTACGGGAAGACCTCCGAGCCGGGGGCGCCCGCGCTGGGCTGGTAGCGGTTGTCCGGATGCGGGGGCATCAACTGCCGTACCGGGTTGCGCTGCTGGGTGTAGAGCAGGTTGGGGAACGGGGAGTCCTGCGGCTCGTAGTGCGTCGGCAGCGGCCCGTCGGTCAGGCCGGACGGCACGTACAGCCACGCCTTGCCGTCCGCCTGCATGATGAACGCGTCCGTGCCGGACAGGGCCTCGGCGCCGGTGGCGCCCTCGGGCGGGCGGTGGTGGGGCGACTTGTCCGCGGCGAAGTCGGCGATGTCGTGGCCCACCCACAGCGCCTGCTCCTCGTCCCACCACACCAGCGCCTTGCGTTCGCTCCACGGCCTGCCGTCGGGGTCGGCGGAGGCGCGGTTGTACAGGATGCGGCGGTTGGCCGGCCAGGCCCAGCCCCACTCGTTCGCCACCCAGTTCTGCAGGCCGCCGGGCTTGCGGCGGGCCGCCTGGTTGACGCCGTCGGCGTAGACCCCGCAGTAGATCCAGCACCCGCAGGCCGTCGAGCCGTCGTCGTTCAGCTGCTCGTAGGAGGCGAGCGGCCGGCCCTCGGCGTCGTATCCGTTGATCTCGGCGAGCACGGCCTCGGCCTCGGGCTCGGCCTGCTCGCCCTTGACCGGGTAGTCCCAGGTCAGGTCGAGAAGGGGGCGGTCCATGGGATCGGTGGAGGCGGCCAGCTTCGCCCTGATCCGGCGGCCGAGGTGGTAGGTGAACCACAGGTCGCTGCGGGCGTCGCCGGGCGGCTCGACGGCCTGGTGGTGCCACTGCAGCAGCCGCTGGGTGTTGGTGAAGCTGCCGTCCTTCTCGGTGTGGGCGGCGGCCGGGAAGAAGAACACCTCGGTGCCGATGTCCTCGGTGCGCATCTCGCCCGTCTCGGTCTCCGGGCCGTCCTTCCACCAGGTGGCGGACTCGATCAGGGAGAAGTCCCGCACCACCAGCCAGTCGAGGGCGGCCATGCCGAGGCGCTGCATCTTGGCGTTGGCCGAGCCGACCGCCGGGTTCTCCCCCAGCAGGAAGTAGCCCTTGCACACCCCGTCGAGCTGCGCCATGACGGTCTCGTAGGTGCTGTGCGAACCGGTCAGCCGGGGCAGGTGGTCGAAGCAGAAGTCGTTCTCCGCGGTGGCGGCACCACCCCAGTACGCCTTGAGCAGGCTGACCAGGTAGGACTTCATGTTGCCCCAGTAGCCCTTGTCCGCGGCCTCCCCCCGCACGTACGCGTCCAGGTCCTCCTGCTGGTGGGCGTGCGGCATCGGGAGGTAGCCGGGCAGCAGGTTGAACAGCGTCGGGATGTCGGTGGAGCCCTGGATGGAGGCGTGGCCGCGCAGCGCCAGGATGCCGCCGCCGGGGCGCCCGATGTTGCCGAGCAGGCCCTGGAGGACGGCGGCCGCCCGGATGTGCTGCACGCCCACCGAGTGCTGCGTCCAGCCGACCGCGTAGGCGAACGCGGTGGTCCGCTCGCGCCCGGAGTTCTCGGTGACCAGGTCGCACACGGTGCGGAACAGGTCCTGCGGGACGCCGCAGATCCGCTCGACCATCTCGGGGGTGTAGCGGGCGTAGTGCCGCTTGAGCACCTGGAACACGCACCGCGGATGGGTGAGGGTCTCGTCGCGTTCCGGTTCGCCCCCGGGGAGCGCGGCGCCGCCCGCGCCGTGCGCCTCGCCGCGCCCGGCCTCGGAGACCGCGCTGCCGCCGCGGGTGCGCTCCTCGTACTCCTGGTCGCGCCGGCCGGAGGCGGCCTGCACCTCGGCGCCCCGGTACTGCCAGGTGCCGTTGTCGTAGGAGCGGTTCTCGCGGTCCAGGCCGGAGAAGACACCGTCGAGGTCCTCGGTGTCCTGAAAGTCGTCCGAGAGGATCACCGGCGCGTTGGTGTAGGCGACGACGTAGTCGCGGAAGTACGCGTCCTCGCGCAGGACGTGGTTGATGATCCCGCCGAGGAACGCGATGTCGCTGCCGGCCCGCAGCGGCACGTGCACGTCGGCCAGCGCGCTGGTGCGGGTGAACCGCGGGTCGACGTGGATCACCTTCGCGCCGCGCGCCTTGGCCTCCATCACCCACTGGAAGCCGACCGGATGGCACTCGGCCATGTTGGAGCCCTGGATGACGATGCAGTCGGCGTTCTGGAGGTCCTGCTGGAAGGTGGTCGCGCCGCCGCGGCCGAACGAGGTCCCCAGACCGGGGACGGTGGAGGAGTGTCAAACGCGGGCCTGGTTCTCGATCTGGACCGCGCCCAGCGCCGTGAACAGCTTCTTGAGGAGGTAGTTCTCCTCGTTGTCCAGGGTGGCGCCGCCCAGGCTGGCGATGCCCAGGGTGCGCCGGGTGCGCACCCCGTCCACCTCCCACTGCCAGCCGGCGCGGCGGGCCGCGATGACCCGGTCGGCGACCATGTCCATCGCGGTGTCCAGGTCCAGCCGCTCCCACTCGGTGCCGTGCGGGCGCCGGTAGAGCACCCGGTGCTCGCGTGCCGCGCCGGTGGTCAGCTGGAGGCTCGCGGAGCCCTTGGGGCACAGCCGGCCGCGGGAGACCGGGGAGTCCGGGTCGCCCTCGATCTGGGTGACGTGCCCGTCCTGGACGTAGATGTTCTGGCCGCAGCCGACCGCGCAGTACGGGCAGACGGACTTCACGACCTTGTCCGCGGTGCTCACCCGCGGGGTGAGGCACCGGGTGCGCCGGCTCTCGGCGGCGGCGCCGCGGCCCAGCGGGTCGTCACCGGTCAGCTGCCGGAACACCGGCCAGGACTCGATCCACGTCCGAACGCCCATGCCTTCCCGTCCTTCGCCGGGCCGCCCACCGGGGCGGCGACCGTCAACTGCCTGACTGGTGGGACCGCGTCGCCCGTGCCGGGGCGGCCTTCAGCGCCCGGCGGACCTTCTTGCCGAGCTTGTCGCGTGCCTTCTCCCCCAGCGCGTCGCGCAGCTTGGCGAACACCGCGTCCTCGAAGGCGACGTGCTTGCGCAGCAGGTCCGCCAGCCGCTCCACCAGGTCGTCGAACTCGTCGGTGTCCGCCGGGGTGCGGCCCAGCACGGCGAGGGTCTCGGCCGTCTCGTGCTCCCGCCGCAGCGCCTGCTCCGCGAGGGCCTTGCCGTCGTCCAGCTTGCGGCGCACCGCGGGCCACAGATGCTCCCGCTCGGCGGGCTCATGGGCGGCCAGCGCCCCGCGGATCAGGTCGACGACGGACCGCCGCCGGGCGAGCTGCGCCGCGGAACCGCCCGTGCGGTGGCCGGGCAGCGCGTTCAGCTGCTTGACCAGCGCGGTGATGCGGTCGTGGTCCCGGGTCAGGACGGCGGTGACGTCCCGCGGGCCGCCGGAGTCCGGGCCCGGGCCCAGGGCCGGGGTCCACCGGGCGGCGGCGTACCGCATCGCCCGGTCGGCGGCGGCGCGCTCGGTCAGCCAGCGGTGGACGGCCTCGGCGCCGGTGGGGTTCTCCACCGGCGGGTTCGCCAGGTGCTGGGTGGGGGGCGGCAGCGCGCCGGGCCGCCGCGGTGCCGAGGCGGCCGGGGTGTCGCCGCCGTCGGCGGGCAGGCCGGTCGCGGTCAGGTACAGCTGCCCGGCGGGCACCCGCAGGCGCCGGGCGGCCGCCTCGTAGTCGAGGCCCGCCTCCAGCAGGTCGAGCACCTGCTCTCGGGTCGGCACGCCGCTCGCCTCCTCGAATCCGGCGGGGGCGGCGCGGGGCGCCGCCGCTTGCCAGTGAAACAGACCCTCCCGGACCCCGCATGCCGGCGCCCGCGCGCCGGGGACCGCACCACCCGGACGGGCGGCGGCTCAGCGCCGGGACGGGCGGGTGACGGCCACCACCAGGGCCCCGGCGACCCCGGCCGCGGCGGCGACCCGGGCGGCGCGGCGGCGCAGCGGCGGGAGCGGGCGGTGGTGGACGGTGCGGACGGCCCGCGGCCCGCCCCGCCGGCCGGCGGCGGCGCGTTCCCGGGCGAGCTTCATGACCTGGGCGAGGTGCAGGGCCTGGCGACCGGTGCCGGCGTCCTTGATCTGCGTCGTGCAGGAGAAGCCGTTGGCCACCACCAGGGTGTCCGGGTCCGCGTCGCGCACCGCGGGCAGCAGGGCCTGCTCGCCGCAGTCCATGGAGATCGGGTACTTGCCGGACTCGAAGCCCCAGGAGCCCGCCAGCCCGCAGCAGCCGCCCTTCAGGTCGTCGACCTTCAGCCCCATCCGCTCCAGCAGCCCGCGGTCGGCGTCGGTGCCGCCGGTGGCGCGCTGGTGGCAGTGGCCCCACAGCAGCGCCTCGCCCTCCAGATGCGGCGGGGTGATGTCGAATTTCTCGAAGAACTCGGCGAAGTGGTAGGAGTTGCGGGCCAGCCGGGCCGCGTCGTCGTCGTGCGGCAGCATCTTCGTCAGCTCGTCCTTGAAGACGGCCAGGCAGCTGGGCTCCATCCCGACGACGGGGGTGCCGGCCCGGACGTGCTCGCGCAGCGTGCCGACCACCTGGCGCAGGTAGCGCTCGGCGGCGTCCAGGAAGCCGTAGTCGTACAGCGGACGGCCGCAGCAGACGTGGTTCTCCGGCATGATGACCCGCCAGCCGGCGGCCTCGATCGCCTCCACGCAGGCCACGCCCACGTCGGTGTGGAAGTGGTTGGTGAACGTGTCGGGGAAGAGCACCACCGGCCGGCCGTGCGGGTTGGCGGTGCCGCCACGGCGCCGGAACCAGCTTTGCAGCGTTTCCGGCGCGAAGCGCGGCAGCGGGCGCCGCCGGTCGATGCCGGCCACCGCCTTGGCCAGCCGGGCGAGGCCCGGGGTGTGGGTGACGAGGTTGGCGGCGGCCGGGGCGTGCGAGGCGAGGCGGGCGACCTGGTCGATGAAGCCGAACGCGTAGGCGTGGCGGGGGCGCCAGCGGCGCAGCGAGCGGTAGTGCTTGTGCCGGAACTCCGCCTTGTAGGTCGGCATGTCGACGTTGACCGGGCAGTCGTTGGTGCAGCCCTTGCAGGCCAAACAGAGGTCGAGCGACTCGGCGACCTCCTTGGACTGCCAGCCGTCGGTGATCACGTCGCCCTGGAGCATCTCGAACAGCAGCCGGGCGCGGCCGCGGGTGGTGTGCTTCTCCTCGCGGGTCACCTGGTAGCTGGGGCACATGGTGGTCTCGGCCCGGGGGACGCGGCACTTGCCGACGCCGACGCAGCGCAGCGTGGCGTGGGCGAAGTCGCCCTTGTCGTCGGGGTAGGAGAACGTCACCTTCGGGCGGGGCGGGTTGTAGTCGGTGCCGAGCTTGAGGTCCTCGTCGAGCCGGTAGGCGTCGATGACCTTGCCCGGGTTCATCTTCCAGCGCGGGTCCCAGATGAGCTTGAACTCCCGCATGGCCTGGATCAGTTCGGGGCCGTACTGCTTCTCCAGCAGTTCGGCGCGCTGCTGGCCGTCGCCGTGCTCGCCGGAGAGCGTGCCGCCCATGGAGGTGACCAGGTCGCCGGCCTCCTCCATGAACGCGCGGTAGTGGGCCAGGCCGTCGGCGTGGCGCAGGTCGAAGCTGAGCCGGCAGTGGATGCAGCCCTGCCCGAAGTGCCCGTACATCGCCCCGGTGACGGAGTGCTTCTCCATCACCTTGCGCAGGGCGCGCACATACGCGCCGATCCGCGAGGGCGGGACGGCGGAGTCCTCCCAGCCGGGCCAGTGGTCCTGGCCGTCCGGCGGGAACGCGGTGGAGCCCAGGCCGCTCTCCCGGATCGCCCAGAGCTTCTCGCTGTCGCCGCCCTCCTGCTTGCTGCGGGCGGTCACGATCCGGTCTTCCGCGTAGCCCTTCTCGCCGGTGAGCCAGTCGGTGAAGGCGCGGGCCCGCTGCTGGGACTCCTCCGCGGAGTCCGCGCCGAACTGGACCAGCAGCCAGGCGCCGCCGGTGCGGCGGGGCAGCCGGCGCAGCTCCTCGACGTTCATCCGCTGCTCGTGCTGGTCGCGCACCAGCTCGTGGTCGATGGCCTCCAGGCCGATGGGCCGGAAGCGCTCGATGATCTCCGTGCAGTGCTCGGCGGCGTCGGCGAGCTCGTCGTACTCGACGACGACCAGGGTGCGTTGCAGCATGGCGGGGGTGAGCATCAGCACGGCCTGGAGTGCGGTGGCGCAGGTGCCCTCGGTGCCGACCAGGGCGCGGGCGACGTTGAAGCCCTTCTCGGGCAGGAGTTCGTCGAGGTTGTAGCCGGAGACGCGGCGCGGCAGCTCGTCGACGTCGCGGAAGCCGGCCCGGATGGCGTCGGCGTAGCGGTCGCGCAGGTCGCGCAGGGCCGCGTAGATCTCTCCCTTGCGCCCGCCGGCCGCGATGATCTCGTCGAGCTGGTCCTCCTCCCCCACGCCGACCCAGAACCGCTCGCCGTCGTAGGTGACGACCTCCAGCGCGTGGACGTTGTCGGAGGTGCGCGGCCCTGGCCCGTACAGCTGCGACTGGACGGAGTGGATGCCGCAGGAGTTGTTGCCGATGTTGCCGCCGATGACGCAGCGGGAGTGGGAGGAGGGGTCGGGCCCGAAGACCAGGTTGTGCCGGCCGGTGTGCCGGTTGAGCTCCTCGTTGATGACGCCGGGCTCGCAGGTGACCAGTCGCCGCCCGGGGTCGGTCTTCCCGATGCGGGTGAGGTACTTGGAGTGGTCGATGACGACGGCGTAGTTGACGGTCTCCCCGGACAGGCTGGTGCCGCCGCCGCGGTTGAGGATCGGCGCCCCGTACTCGGCGCAGATCCGGTGGGTGGCGACCACGTCGTCCAGGGTGCGGGGGATGACGACGCCGATGGGCACCTGCCGGTAGTTGGAGGCGTCGCTCGCGTACATCGCCAGGGTCCCGGCGTCGAACCGCACCTCGCCGCGTACGGCCGCGGACAGGGCCCGGGCCAGCCGGCCGACCGCGATCACCTCACGGGCCCGGGGCGCCCCGGGCAGTTCCGGTGCGGTCTTGGCGGGCACCGCGCGCGTCTCGCGCCGGGACACACTCGCCATCGTCGTGCCTCCTTCCGTCGCGTTCTTCGGTCGAGTTCTTCGGTCGAGTTCTTCCGTGGGGTCTTCCGCCGGGTTCCTCCACCGGTCCTGTGAGGTAAGCCGTCACACACCGGGGACGCGGACGCGATAGTGCTCCGCGTCGGCCCACTTCACCTCGAGCCCGTGGCCCGGCCGGTCCGGATCGGGCCGCAGGGCCCCGTCCCGCGGGCTCAGGGTGCCGTCGAAGACCGTCTGCTCGCAGCGCACGTGGTCGTGGAAGTACTCCAGGTGGCGCAGCCGTTCCACCGCGCAGAAGGCGTGCGCCGAGACCGCCGGGGCGCAGTGCGCCGACAGGTCGATGCGGCGCGCCGCGGACAGGCCGGCGACCTGGAGCAGTCCGGTGATGCCGCCGCACCGGGTCACGTCGGCCTGGAGGCAGTCCACCGCGCCCGCGTCGAGCAGGTTGGTGAAGTCGGCCAGGACGTAGGCGTACTCGCCGGCCGCGACCTCCAGCGGGGCGGGGGCCCGCTCGCGCACCGCGCGCAGTCCGGCGTAGTCCGCGGAGGACACCGGTTCCTCGAACCAGCGCACGTCCCACTCCTCGGCGAACCGCCGCGCCCAGTACACCGCCTGTTTGCCGGACAGCGCCCCGTTGGCGTCGGTGAACAGTTCCGGCCCGTCGCCGATCGCCGCGCGCACCGCGTCCAGCCGCTCCGGGTCGCGCTCCGGGTCGCGGGAGGTCTTCAGCTTCACCCGGCCGATGCCCTGCCCGACCCAGCCGGCAAGCTGGCCGGCCAGCCGGTCCAGCGGGTAGTTGGTGAACCCGCCGCTGCCGTAGACCGGGACGCGGTCGTGGAACGAGGGCAGCAGCGCCACCAGCGGCAGGCCTGCGATCCGCGCCTTGAGGTCCCACAGCGCGATGTCGGCGGCGGAGACGGCCATCGCGCCAAGCCCCGGGCGGCCGGCGTTGCGGATCCGCGCGAACATCCGGTGCCACAGCGCGGCGGGCGCGAACGCGTCGCCGCCCCGCAGCACCGGCGCCAGGTTGGAGTGCGCGAAGGCCGCCACCGAGACATCGCCGTAGGTGTATCCGACGCCGCGGTGGGGGCCGCTGCGCACCTCGACCAGCACCATGGTGGTCGAGTCCCACTCCAGCGTCCCGTCCTGCTCGACGCCGTCCGGGCCGTCGGTGGGCACCCGGAAGGCGTGCACGTTCACCGTGTCCATGGTGTGCCGCACCCTCGCCACCTCCGCCCCGGGTCAGTCCTGGTGACCGTGGTGGTGGCCGGGCAGGTGCTCGGTGAGCTCGGTGAGCTTCTGCCGGACGCCCTTGGCGGCGATGCCGGCGCGCTCCGGGTCGTGGACGGCCGCCTTGGCCGCCTTCCTGCCCTGCTCCAGCGTGATGTGCGGCGGGATCGGGGCGATCTCCTGGTCGACCTTGAACTCCAGCACCACCGGACGGTCGCTGGACAGCGCCTCGTCCCAGCACTCGCCGACCTTCTTCGGCGACTCGCAGTGGATGCCGCGCAGGCCCAGCAGTTCGGCGTACTTCGCGTACGGCACGTCGGGGATGTGCTGGGAGCCGGGGAACTTCGGGTCGCCGGCCATCGCCCGCTGCTCCCAGGTGACCTGGTTGAGGTCCTGGTTGTTGAAGATGCAGAAGATGAACGGGGGGCCGCCCGCGAGCCGGTCCATGTACCGCTTCACGGTGATCATCTCGTTCATGCCGTTCATCTGGAACGCGCCGTCGCCGACGAAGGCGATCACCGGGCGGTCCGGGTAGGCGAACCGGGCGGCGATCGCGTACGGCACACCCGGGCCCATCGTGGCCAGCGTCCCGGACAGCGACGCCTGCATGCCGTTGCGGAGTTTCAGGTGCCGGGCCCACCAGTTGGTGCCCGAGCCGGAGTCGGCGGTCAGGATGACCCGGTCCGGCAGGCGCGGGGACAGCTCGGCGGCCACCGACTCGGGGTTGATCACACCGCCGAAGGACTGGCCGGCGCGGCGGGCGCAGATGTCGTTCCACTCCCGGACGTCCTTCTCGATCTTCTCCCGCCAGGAGCGGTCCTCCTTGCGGTGCAGCAGGGGGATCAGGGCCTTGAGCGTCTCCTTGGCGTCGCCGACCAGATGGGCGTCCATCGGGTAGCGGATGCCGATCATGCGGCCGTCGATGTCGATCTCGACGCCCCGGGCCTGGCCCTCGTCGGGCAGCCACTCGGCGTACGGGAAACTCGTCCCGACCATCAGCAGGGTGTCGCAGCCCTGGATCATGTTGTCGCTGGCCTTGGTGCCCAGCAGCCCGATCGGGCCGGTGACGAACGGCAGGTCGTCGGGGAGCACCTCGCGGCCCAGCAGCGCCTTGGCCACCCCGGCGCCGAGCAGCTCGGCGGTCTCGACGACCTCGGCCTGCGCGTGCGCCGCGCCCTGCCCGATGATCATGGCGACCTTGTGCCCGGCGTTGAGCACCTCGGCGGCGCGCCCCAACTCCTCGACGTTGGGCAGCACCCGCGGCCGGCTCCAGCCGACCGAGGAGAACACCGAGCCGTGCTTCTTCGGCGGCGAGGGCTGCGCGCTCTCCTCCTGGATGTCCTCGGGGATGATGATCGTGGCCACCCCGCGGGTGGTCAGCGCGGTCTTGAACGCCCGGTCGATCACATGCCGCGCCTGCCCCGGGTGCACCACCATCTGGCAGTACTCCGAGACGTCCGCGAACAGCTGCTCCAGGGCGATCTCCTGCTGGTAGTGCGAGCCCAGGCAGAGCCGCTTCTGCTGGCCGACGACGGCGACGACCGGCTGGTGGTCGAGCTTGGCGTCGTACAGGCCGTTGAGCAGGTGGACCGCGCCGGGCCCGGAGGTCGCCACGCAGCAGCCCACCTCACCGGTGAACTTGGCGTGGGCGCAGGCCATGAAGGCGCCCATCTCCTCGTGCCGCACCTGGATGAACTCCGGATCGCCGGCGGCCCGGTCGAACGCGCCGAGCATCCCGTTGATCCCGTCACCGGGATAGCCGTACACCCGGTGCACGCCCCACTCGCGCAGCCGTTCCAGCACGAAGTCCGCCACCAGAGCCATCTGACCTCCTCCATCCGGGAGCGCCGAACCTGGACAACCCGGCTGTTTCGAGGTGACCGATGGCCGTCGCGGATAAACCTCCCCGGCGGCAGGGCACCGGGACGGGGGCAGCGGCCCGCGGTTTCCCTTCCGCCGCGGACGGGAACCACAGGGCGCCCACCCGTCGAAGGGAGTTCGCCATGACTGTCCGCCCGGTTCCCCCGGCGGTCCCCGGCGCCGGGACAGCCCGGTGAGCGCCGGCCCGGAGCGCGAGCAGGGCGGCCCCGCGACGGCCCGGGTCCGGCTGGCCGGCGCGGTACGGCTGCTGCTCCTGGGCGGGGCGCTGCTGGCGGCGGTCGGGGCCCTGGGCCACGCCGTCGGCCTGCTGCTGCTGACCACCACGCTCGGCCCGACCGCCTATGTGCTGCTCACCCAGCCCCACGCCGAGTCCGCCCGGCTGCGCAACACCCTGGCCGGGCATGCCACGGCGACGGTCTTCGGGCTGGCCTGCCTGGCCGCCTTCGGGCTGTGGAGCCACCCGTCGGTGGTGGTCCTGCGCCGGGACACCTGGCCGCAGATCGGCGCGCAGGCGCTCGCCGTCGGCCTGACGCTGTTCCTGCTGGCCCTCCTTGACGTCCACCACCCGCCGGCCGCGGCCACGGCACTGCTGATCACCTCGGGTATCGCCCGGCCCGGCCCGCCGCTGTACGGGATGCTCGCGGGTCTCGCCGTGCTGATCGCGGCGGCCGCCCTGCTGTCGGTGGCGACCCGGCGGCCGCTGCGCCGCGCGCAGGGCGGCGGCTGACGCCACGCCCGACCCGCTATTGTGCACAGCGCAAAGTTTTATATTGCATAATGCAAATATGACGGACGCAGCATCGAGCCCCCTCATCCCTGCCGACACCCCTCCCCGGATACGCCGCGGCCTGCCCGCACTGCTCCCCGCGCTCCGCGAGGCCAAGAGCGGCCTGCTCGTGCTCGCCCTGGCGGTGGGCGCCGGCGCCGGCGGCGGCGCGATCGTCTTCCGCTGGCTGATCAGGACGTTCACCCAACTGCTGTCCGGCCACGCCGACTACTCGGCCGCCGGGCACGCCGCCAACCCGCACCTGCCCGCGCTCGGCCGGTGGTTCGTGCTGCTCACCCCCGTCGTCGCCGGCCTGCTCTACGGGCCGCTGGTGCAGCGGTTCGCCCGCGAGGCCCGCGGCCACGGCGTCCCGGAGGTGATGTACGCGGTCGCCCGGCGCGGCGGGCGGATCGCCCCGCAGGTGGCCGTCGTCAAGTCGCTGGCGTCCGCGCTGTGCATCGGCGGCGGCGGTTCGGTGGGCCGCGAGGGCCCGATCGTGCAGATCGGCTCCGCGCTCGGCTCCACCCTGGGCCGCGTCCTGCGGGTCGCCGAGGACCGGATGCGGGTCCTGGTCGCCTGCGGCGCCGCCGGGGGCATCGCGGCCACCTTCAACGCGCCGCTGGCCGGGGTGTTCTTCGCGATGGAGCTGATCCTGCGGGACTTCACCGCCGAGTCCTTCGGCATGGTGGTGCTCGCCTCCGTCACCGCGTCCGTCATCGGCCGCGCGGCCCTGGGCAACGCCCCGTTCCTCCACCTGCCGCCGTTCACCGTCAGCCACCTGTCGGAGTACCTGCTCTTCGCCGTCCTCGGCCTGATCGCCGGCGTGGCCGGCAGCGGCTTCTCCCGGGTCCTGTACGCCGTCGAGGACGTCTGCGACGCCGTCTGGCAGCGGCTGCGCGGCCCGGAGTGGGCGCGCCCGGCCGTCGGCGGGCTGCTGCTGGGCGGGCTGCTGCTGGCGCTGCCGGAGATGTACGGGGTCGGCTACCCGGTCCTGGAGAACGCCGTGGCCGGCCGCTATGTCATCGGCTTCCTTCTCGTGCTGCTGGTCGGGAAGATGCTCGCCACCAGCCTGACCATCGGCGTCGGCGGCTCCGGCGGCGTCTTCGCGCCCTCGCTGTTCATGGGCGCGATGCTCGGCGCCGCGTACGGCGCGGCCGCCCACGCCGTCGTCCCCGCCCTGACCGGGCCGGTCGGCGCCTACGGGCTGATCGGCATGGGCGCGGTCTTCGCCGGAGCCGCCCGGGCCCCGATCACGGCCGTGATCATCATGTTCGAACTCACCGGCGAGTACTCCATCATCCTGCCGCTGATGACCGCGATCGTGCTGGCCACCGCGGTCAGCCGCGCCCTGACCCGGGACACCGTCTACACCCTCAAGCTGCGCCGCCGCGGCATCGACCTCGACGAGCAGCCGGCCGCCTCACCCCTCGCCGGGATCCCGGTGGCGGCGGTGATGGAGCCCGCGCCCGCCGCGCTGCCGGAGACGACGCCGCTGGCCGACGCCGCCGCCGCGCTGTCCCGCTCGCCGCACGGCGTGCTGCCGGTGACCGCCGCCGACGGCACCTACCGGGGCACCGCGACCGCCCGCACCGCCGCGGAGACCCTCGCCGACGGCGCCCACGACACCACCGCGGTGTCCGCCATCGCCCACCTGCCGACGCCCGTCACCACCGCGACCGACCTGTCCGAGGCCCTGGACGCCCTGGTGACCGCGGACGGCGCCGGGCTGCCCGTGCTCGACGGCGACCGCACCCGCCTGGCCGGCTGGATCACCCACCAGTCGGTCCTGACGGTCCTGCGCGGCGGGCAGCGCGCTCACTCCGTCAGGAGCTCAAGGTAGGCGCGGGCCTTGCCGCTGCGGCCGGTCGAAGACGGACCGGGTGGCGTCCCGCTCGAACAGCGCGGCCGTCTCGCCCCGCCCGGCGGCCACCACCACCAGGTCGTGGCGGGCGGCCAGCGCGTCGATCTCCGTCACGCCCAGCCGCCCGAGCCGCACCTCCCCGCCGCGCTGTGCGCACAGCTCCAGCCAGGCCGGCATCTTCACCCGCTGGTCGACCGACTCCGAGCCGCCCATCTCGCCCAGCCAGTCCACCACCGGCCGGCCGTCCGGCCCCGGCACGGTGAAACCGGTGCGCCGCATCCGGGGCACGCGCGAGGCCCACAGGTCGAGGCCGGCCTCCTCCTCCAGGGCCAGCGCGTTGGGGAACAGCACCCGGGTCGACGTCACCCACCCGGCGCGCGTCTCGTCCGGGCTCCGCTCGGACGCCACCGTCACCTGGTAGCCGTGCGCCCGCAGCCCCGGAGCGAGGTACAGCCCCGCCTGGCCGGCGCCCACGATCAGTACGCTCCGCATCCCGGCCTCCCCCGACGCCGGTCATTCCCCGGCCGGTGGACCGCCAATCACCCGCCCGGGAGGCCGAGTTGACGCTCCATCAGATTTCGGCGAGCGCCGTGGCCAGCAGCACGATGCCCAGCGAGCCGGCCAGCGAGCCGAGCGCCAGGGCGCGGGCCAGGGCGGTACGGCCGGCGCGGTAGGCCCAGCCGTGCGCGGCCGCCGCGACCATCACCAGCGCGAACAGCAGGAGTTTGGCCGTCAGGGTGCGCCCGTAGGCGGTGCCGGTCAGGCCGGCGAGGGTCACGCCCTCGTGCCCGGCCAGCGCGAAACCGGTGACCAGCTGCACCGGCAGGAAGACGGCCGCGGTCAGGATCCCGAACCGCCGTCCCGCCGCGGAGGCGAACTCCGCGGTGGTGCGCACCGGCAGCGTCCGGCGGGCCAGCGGAAGGACGACCAGGGAGAGGGCGAGCTGGCCGCCCACCCACAGCACGGCGCCGCACACATGGGCGAAGCGCACCAGCGTCCACACCCACGTCATGCCTGTCACTGCGTCACCCGGTCCTTCCGCGCCGCCCGCCCGGGCGTCTCCCAGGGGGTGTCCGGCCGCCCGGCGATCGAGGGAGGCCCGCCAGGCGGCCGGAGGGTGACCGCGGAGGCCGTGCACCACGCCCGGGACGGTGCGTCCGGCGCCAACGGGCCGGGGTGGGCGTGGACTGCGGGATGTGCACGGTTGGCACCTCCGATGCGGTCGCCGCCATCATCCGGTGCGGCCGGCGGCCCGCGCCCCGGCCCAATGGTCCCTGGCATGGGGCCATTGGGCCCTGCGCTCAGGAGAGTGTCTCGGTGACCAGGGCCCTGGCCTCCTGCTGCACCGTCGCCAGGTGCTCGGGCCCCCGGAAGGACTCGGCGTAGATCTTGTAGACGTCCTCGGTGCCGGACGGCCGGGCGGCGAACCAGGCGTTCTCGGTGGCCACCTTGATGCCGCCGATCGGGGCGCCGTTGCCGGGCGCCTGGGTGAGGACGGCGGTGACCGGTTCGCCCGCGAGGCGGTCCGCGGTCACCTGCTCCGGGGAGAGCCTGGCCAGTACCGCCTTCTGCTCGCGGGAGGCGGGCGCGTCGATCCGGGCGTAGGCGGGGGCGCCGAAGCGCTCGGTGAGCGCGGTGTAGTGCTCGGACGGGGACCGGCCGGTCACCGCGATGATCTCGGAGGCGAGAAGGGCGAGGATGATGCCGTCCTTGTCGGTGGTCCACACCGAGCCGTCGCGCCGCAGGAAGGACGCCCCGGCCGACTCCTCGCCGCCGAACCCGAGCGAGCCGTCCACCAGGCCATCGACGAACCACTTGAAGCCGACCGGCACCTCCACCAGCCGCCGCCCCAGCTCCCCGGCGACCCGGTCGATCATCCCGGAGGACACCAGGGTCTTGCCGACGCCCGCCCCGGCGGGCCAGTGGTCGCGGTGGGCGAAGAGGTAGGAGATGGCGACGGCCAGGTAGTGGTTGGGGTTCATCAGCCCGGCGTCCGGGGTGACGATGCCGTGCCGGTCGGCGTCGGCGTCGTTGCCGGTGGCCACCCGGTAGGCGCCGCGCCGCTCGATCAGGGAGGCCATGGCGTGCGGGGAGGAGCAGTCCATGCGGATCCGCCCGTCCCAGTCGAGCGTCATGAAGCGCCAGGTGGGATCGGTCAGCGGGTTGACCACGGTCAGGTCCAGGCGGTGCCGCTCGGCGATCCGCCCCCAGTACGCGACCGAGGCGCCGCCCATCGGGTCGGCGCCGATGCGCACCCCGGCGGCCCGCACCGCGTCCAGGTCGACCACCGCGGGCAGGTCCTCGACGTAGGCGCCGAGGAAGTCGTGGCGCCCGGTGCCCGGGGCTGCCAGCGCGCGGGTGTACGGGATCCGGCGCACCCCGGCCAGGCCGCCGGCGATCAGTTCGTTGGCCCGGTCCTGGATCCAGGAGGTGGCCGCGGAGTCGGCGGGGCCGCCGTTCGGGGGGTTGTACTTGAAGCCGCCGTCGGTGGGCGGGTTGTGGGACGGGGTGACCACCACGCCGTCCGCGAGCCCGGCCGTGCGGCCGCGGTTGTGGGTGAGGATCGCGTGCGAGACGGCCGGGGTCGGGGTGTAGCCGTCGGCGCTGTCGATCAGCACGGTGACGTCGTTGGCGGCGAACACCTCCAGGGCGCTGACCCGGGCGGGCTCGGACAGCGCGTGGGTGTCGGCGCCGAGGAACAGCGGGCCGTCGATGCCGCGCTCCGCCCGGTAGTCGCAGATCGCCTGGCTGGTCGCGGTGATGTGGTCCTCGTTGAACGCGGTCGCCAGGGACGAGCCCCGGTGCCCGGAGGTGCCGAACGCCACCCGCTGGTCCGGGTCGGCGGGATCGGGGTGCAGCGCGTAGTACGCGGTCACCAGCCGGGCGACGTCGACCAGGTCCTCCGGTCGCGCCGGCTGTCCCGCCCGTTCGTGCGGCATGAGTGGGCTCTCCTCCCCATCCGGTCCGTCATCTCATCTTCACGCAGCTCGTGCCCCTCCGGGGGGATCCGACACGGGCGCGGACGGTACGGCGCCGGAACGGGTGGCCCGGTGGCCGGGGGGCGCCGGTGGAATGGCCGGTTCGCCCTGCGCGCGGGCCGCATGACGGATCCGGCGCGCGGAACCGATCTCCTCGACCGTCTTGGGGGTAGCACCTCCGGATCCGCCGACCCCGCGA